>JANOZW010000498.1:0-19379 GCA_031429575.1 Ferruginibacter sp. | reverse complement strand
GATATAATAGATTTCCAAGAAGACCAAGTATAATCTTTAAAATTTTTACAAACCCTATGCTTAAATGCATTGGCATGCACATAAATAATAGCTTGTGTAAAATGGCTTTCTTTATGTATCAAAACTCTTTTAAAAGGCCTATTAAAAAGATTTCCTTTCCTATTGTGTTGTTTATTAAAAGCCATAGAATAAGAATTAAAAAATCGTTTCCATTCTAGTTCAATCAACAATTCGGTGTTAATGTCATTATCATTTTCAATATATTTCTTCTCTACCTGTTTTAATTTTTCAAGCGGAATTGTTTTTAAGTATTTCTTTATTTCTTCACTATTTTTTACACGCACCAAAAAGTGAAAATGATTTGGCAAAAGTGTCCAGCAAAACGTATCTAAAAATGGATCTAAATATTTTGCATACTGCCTTAAAAAGTAAAGCCTGTTTTCATCTGTTTTAAATAAAAGCTCTTTATTATTGGTACGATTGTACACATGGTAAATACCATCTTCTACAAAATTGGCTAAATACTTATCTTTCATAGTACAGTTTATCGTATTGATAAACAAATATGCAATAATTTTTTGGATTTGCTACAGAGTAAAGAGTTTACAAACAGAGGTATCACCTTTTTTAAAGGTGACACCTCTTCGCAACTATGTTTTCTCGCCAATAATCGAACAACCATCTCCAAAAAAATTAGCCCACAATGAAAATACTTCAAAATACCTAGCCGCTCCTTTTCTATGCAAAAGCTAAATATTTTACTTGCCATAGCAAACTACTTCCACCAGAGGTGACACCTCTTGAAGAGGTGTCACCTCTAAATCGAAGACTAAAAGTTTTGTAGGTAAAAAACTAGAAGCCCTTTTATTTTATACAAAAAGCTAAACATTTTACTTGCCACAGCAAAGTACTTCCACCAGAGGTGACACCTTTTTAAAAGCTGTCACCTCTAATCGAAGACTCTAAGTTTTGTAGGTTAAAACTAGAAGCCCTTTTATTTTATACAAAAAGCTAAACATTTTACTTACCATAGCAAAGTACTTCCACCAGAGGTGACACCTTTTAAAAAGGTGTCACCTCTAATCGAAGACCCTAAATTTTGTAGGTTAAAACTAGAAGCCCTTTTATTTTATACAAAGAGCTAAACATTTTACTTACCATAGCAAACTGCTTCCACCAGAGGTGACTCTTAGCCTGCGTTGGTAAGTAAAAACAATTGTCTTAAGCGCCGACCCTTCCACTCGTGAGTACTGAGGCTTGGTCTCCGACCAGCCGACCAAATAATAAAAATGAAAACATCAATACCGCATCGGCTGGTCAAAAGACCACGCCTAGGCGAATGCGAGATAGCAAAACATTTACTGATGGTAAGGATTAGAAAAAATACATAGCAATATTCTTTATCGCCCATTACCCCCTACCCCTTTTCTCATTCTTAATGTTGCATTCAGTAACAAAAAATAATATCTAACAAAAGTTTACAAACTACCATTTTTCCAAACCTAATAATTTTTTGCCCAATTCATTTAGTTGAGCCCTGCCATATTTTGTTTGCTCCCATTTACGAGGGTCGCCTGGGAAAGCATACCCTTCTGGAGCAATGCTATTTTTCCAAGAATTAATTCGCCATTGGCACAACGCTTCATTGTTTTCTTCTGCAGGCATCATAGAAATATATTGAGCAATACGAACTTTATCGCTACTAATATTTGGTCTTATACCATGTGGTTGTAGGCTATTAAAAATGAGTAGGTCGCCAGCTTCCATTTTTACTTTTACAAACTCAAAACCTGTGGTATCTGGTTTAAAATGATCACGGTCTTCGGGCTGTGTAAGTTTCCATGTATCGTAGGTGCGAAACAATGCAGGAATACACTGAAAGCCTCCCATATTTTCATCTGTTTGGTCTGCCAATGCCAATACGCCTTGTACATTTACAGGTTTTGTTTCTGGGTCGTAATCCCAATGTATAAAGCCTTTTTGCTCAAAGCCAGGCCTTATTGGAAAGTTGAGATTTGCCCTATCAATGGTTACCCATAATTTATCTGTTCCCCAAATATCCTTAAACGCATCATACACTCTTTGCGTCATGCGGTTGTTCCATAAATGTTGATTGTTGTACACTTCTACCATTCCTGTATTTGCCAATTCTTTCATCCTCATTTCTGCACGTGGCGATGCGTACCAATTATCAGCATTTTTGGGGTCTTTTTCTTCAAACTCCCATAAAAAATTTGCAGTAGCCAATGCTTGTTCTCTTGGCACAGCATTTTTAATGACTATGTACCCGTTGGTAATCCAAAAATTCCAATCAGCCTCACTCAATACATGTAGTGGCTCACCACTGCTGCGGTTGTTTAGTGTAGTAAAACTACTTTTTGCTGTTGAAGGATTGCCTGGAATATCTTTATGTGCATTATCAGGCATCATGGTGGGAGTCATTGTTGGCATCATCGTTTTTTGTTCCATATAGCAATATTTAAAGTTTAAAAAATAAATGAATAAATGCTTAACAAAAATAGCCTTTCAGGATACCCCTAATCAACATCTGTAATGGTAAATATTTATACTGTATTGATATATTTTGGTACTTTTAAAAATAATAGTGCTAAAAAAGTACAAATGAAAGCAAAACTAGAATCTATAATAAGCGATAGTGATAGTTCGTTTAGAATATTATTAACGCCCAATTTGAATGAAATATTTTATTGGCATTTTCATCCAGAATATGAAATTGTGTACGTAGAAACCGACAGTGGTTTTCGCCATATTGGCGATCATATTTCTACCTATAAAAGCAGCGACCTTGCTTTAATTGGACCTAACATACCGCATTTAAATTTTGATTATGGTGTAAAATCAACAGTGGATACAGTGGTGGTACAAATGAAAGAAAATTTTTTAGGGCAAGATTTTTTTTCATTACCAGAAATGACAGCCATAAAAAATTTATTTGAAAAAGCAAAAAACGGTGTAGCATTTTATGGCGAAACAAAAAAGTTAGCAGGTGAAAAATTAAAGCAATTAACGGCATTACCGCATTTTGAACAACTCATTACATTGTTACAGGTTTTTAATTTGTTGGCACATAGCACCGAAATAGAAATGCTGAAAGCAAGACCCATTGCTAGTGCATCCGTATTAAAAGAACAAATGCGGTTACAAAAAGTATATCATTTTATTGAAGCCAATTATCAAACTCAAATTGATGTACATGCTGTTGCCAAATTATGCAACCTTACTACTTCAGCATTTTGCAGGTATTTTAAAAAATCAACACACTTCACTTTTACAGATTTTTTAAATCAATTTCGGATAAATCAATCAAAAAAAATATTGTTGCAAGATAAAAACATTACCGAGGCATGCTATGAAAGCGGTTTTGCAAACATTTCATACTTTAATAAGATATTTAAAAAAGTGGCAGGAGAAAATCCTTCTGCGTTTAAGAAGAAACATTTTGTAGGGTGATGATTGTTTCCTTTCACTATTGACACAAAGATATAAAACCCTAGTGCGGAAATGAGGCGTAGGCTAGTGTATGTCGACTTCCTGTACGGTAAATTATAAAACAAAATATACTTCATTCCTTTGGCATCAAGAGTAAATACCCATCTCACCCTAATCATCCCCAAACACTCCAAAAAAATACCCACACCTCTAAAAAAACGTTTTAAAACCCTCCCATATTCAATTATATTATATATTTTTACTATTCGTTGTATTGATGTTTTCCATATTGTGCTTACAAATGTTACTCCCCCACTATAGCATTGAAAGTAAGTAAGCTAGTTTTTTAGTCAAAGTATAACGAGGTATGATTACACTTTTTTGTAAAATTATTTGAGCAAGATTTTTTGCGGACACTATTAATTTTTACATCAAACCTAATATTACCAAGCTACACATTATTTTTTTATAAACAACCATCATAATCATTTACACCACATAATTTTTATCATTTTTAGCAAAAAAAACATACCATGGCTATTAAAAAATTAAAGATAAATGCCAACAAAGCAAAGGAAGAAGATAAGTTAAAAATAAACATACCCGACAACCTGGAATTGGAGGAAAGTTACGTAGTGGAAGGCGTTACAAGAGATGTATCAAATATTGTAGATATAGCCATTAATAACAATGATAAAGTGCTGGAGTTTGTATTTACAGACAAAACCACTTGGATAAGCGATGCCGCTACCCTACATGAAATTTTTCCTGAGGCACATGGCCTTAGCCGATCTACCGACGATAGTTTTTTAATACCAGATATGGTAACTGGTGCAGATGGCGACCGAGGTTTTTTTGGAAGCATCGCATTAAAAGTGCTGAATGTGTTTAAGAAAAAAGCGATACCTATAGGCATTGGTAATATTGTTAATAGGCTGGAAGATAAATTAATGGCTGATGGCGAAGGTTTGATGCAGTTAGATAAAGATTTTACACTCAAAGCTTACAATGACAAAAAAAGCAACAAGCCTTATTTATTGTTTATACATGGCACAAACTCCAATACAGTGGGCGCTTTTTGTGCATTATCTACATCAGAAACATGGGATTATATTAAAAGCACTTACGATGAAAATATACTTGGATTTGAACACAGAACACTTTCAAAAAGTCCGCTACAAAATGTAGTTGATCTCATAAACCAATTGCCAATAGCGGCAGAATTGCATATTATATCTCACTCTCGTGGCGGTATTGTGGGCGATATTATTTGTAAGTATGCCAGAAACAGCAACGATACTTTTGTTGGCTTTACTGCAGAACACATCAACCTACTTAAAAAAGAAGGCAACCGACAAAATGATATTGATGCCATTAAAGTATTGAACAAAGCTTTTGCAGAAAAGAAAATTAAAGTAAATAAATTTATAAGAGTTGGTTGCCCTGCTGCGGGCACAAAACTTGCTTCTAAAAGGTTGGATACTATTTTAAATACTTTTTTTAATTTGTTTGGTGGTGCTTTAAATCCGTTGGCAGATACACTAAAAGAATTAATAGTAGAAGCATTGCGTACCAAAGATGATGTAAGTGTATTGCCAGGGCTAGAGGCGCAAAGCCCAGACTCGCCTTTTATTAAAATATTAAATGATAGATCAGATGAAGCAGCTATAGATGGAAAATCTTTGGCAGTAATTTCAGGGAATGGAAAACTAAGTTTGAGTTTTAAAGGGCTGCTATATATTTTAGGGAAATTATTTTACAGCCAGAGAAACGACTTGGTGGTAAACACCGATTCAATGTATCTCGGTGCCAAGCGAAAAGATTTGATACAGTATTTTTTTGACCAAGGTGCAGATGTAGATCATGTAAAATATTTTACCAATACCAGAACAAGGCAAGCCATAAGCCTTGCATTAAAAACCATAGATGGAGAATTGATACCCGGCTTTACGGCAGTAAAACAATACGAAGTGCCAGCAAGTGATAGGGCATTGTTTGGCATTGAATACGGCGAATTGTTACCAACAGAATACCCAACATCTAATACCAAACCCATTTTAATATTGTTGCCTGGTATTATGGGTTCCAACCTTCAAAAACAAAATAAAAAATTGTGGCTTGCTTACATGAGTACACTTATGGGTGGGCTTATAAATTTAGAATATGCAGACAACAATTCGGTAACGGCAGCATCGCTTATAAAAACATCTTACAAGCAATTGGCAGATAGATTAAGCAAAACCTATGAGATAATTATTTATCCATTTGACTGGCGCAGACAATTAAACGATTGTGCAAAAGATTTTAATGAGCGCATATTACAATTGCTCAATAAAAACCGGCCAATTAAAATTGTAGGTCATTCCATGGGCGGTGTACTTGTAAGAGATTTTATTATTAATTATCCCGAAACATGGAATAAATTAAACCACTCTAGAGATTTTAAATTATTGTTTTTAGGTGCACCGCTTGGTGGTTCTTTTCGCATACCAGCTGTGTTGTTTGGAAATGATGCCATTATCAATTCGCTCAATATGTTGGATATAAAACATACCAAAAAAGAATTGGTCACCATGTTTTGTACCTTCCCAGGCATATTGAGTTTATTGCCGCTTAACAAAGAACCCGAAAATGATTTTGCTGACCCCAATGTTTGGAAAAAAATGGCAGAAGCATTTGGTGATAACAGTTGGCCACTGCCAGATAAAATGGAACTAGAAAAGTTTAGAGCATACAGAGATAATATTTTATTGAAAAGAGATGCCATTGATTATTCCAACATGGTGTATATAGCTGGTAAAGATAAAGCCACGCCTTGCGGATACTTTAATGATGATATACCACCAAGAAAAGAATTGGTTTTTTTGTGTACCACCGAAGGCGACCAAAGTGTAACATGGGCAATGGGAATACCAAAGCAAATGATAGACAATGGCAGTGTTTATTATGCTGACAATGTATCGCACGGCGCACTGGCCAATGCACCAGAAATATTTAATGCCATAGAGCAAATATTAGACAAAGGAAATACCAACCTGCTTAGTAAAAACAAACCTGCAGACCGCTCGCCGCAGCAAACGTTTAGAATGCCGCAAGTATTTGAATTTGATTTTTCGGAAGCGGGAATGCACAATGCACTGTTTGGCATAACAGAAAAAAATGAACGACCTATAAGTCGAATGCCATTGAATGTTTCTGTAAGCAATGGAGATTTGGCGTATGCCTCCTACCCTGTGCTAGCTGGGCATTTTTTAAATGATGGTATTTTATATGCTGAGGCAGCCATCAATAAAAATGTAAACAACAGTTTGCACGATCGTCATTATTTAGGATTGTACCCCGGCGAAATTGGAAGCAATACCATTGTAATTGCGGATAAAGAAGAACAAGATTTTAAAGGTGCCATGATTATTGGTCTCGGAGAACCTGGCACGCTTACTTCGTACTTGCTTACCAAAACAGTAGAGCAAGGAATATGCAAATATTTATTAAACATAAACAGCAAGCCAGATGATAAAAGAGAAATTGGAATTTCCTCCATTATGATTGGTTGTGGCTATGGTGGCCTTGCCATTGAAAATGCGGTAAAAGCCATTATTGAAGGAGTAAACAATGCCAATGCAAAAGTAATAGAATGCAGAAACGAAGATGTACGCACGGTGCAGAATATTGAATTTATAGAGTTGTACGAAGACAAAGCGCTCACCTGTTTGTATGCACTCAGCAAAATAGAAAGCAAAGAAAACAGAATTTACAACATAAGCCTTGTAAACAAAAAAATAAAAAAACTTTTTGGCGTAAAAACTAGATTGCCCGTAAACAGTTCGGATGAATGGTGGAATAGATTTACCGTAAAAATGAAACGCAATATAGTACTAGATGAAGTAACCAAGAGCCTTGTGTTTAGCGCATCTACAAGCGATGCAAGAGAAGAAGAACAAGAACTTTTTAGCAGCATATCGTTGGTAGATCCATTCATTAAAAAAATATCGCTAGACAACCAATGGAATGCCAGCATGGCAAAAACCTTGTTTGAAATAATGATACCCAATGAATTTAAAGGAAATTTAAAAAAGAAAGGCAATATTTGTTGGGTGTTAGATAAAGAGACCGCAGCGTACCCATGGGAATTATTAAAAGAAAATATAACCGAAGCAAAACCATTGTGCATTGGGGCAGGTATGATAAGGCAGCTTACCACAAAAGAATATCGGCAAAAAGTAACCCGTGTAGCTATTGACAGAGCATTGATAGTAGGCGACCCACAATTGGATGGATATGTAAGCCAGCTACCTGGTGCAGCAGCAGAGGCTTCTAAAGTAGCTTCTATGTTTTCTGCTAGTGGATATTCTAACGATCAAATTATTGGCGGCACAGCATCGGATATTATTTTAAAATTATTTAGCCAAGACTTTAAAGTAATTCATTTGGCAGGACATGGTATGTACAACCCAAAAGTATTGCACAAATCTGGTATGGTAATAGGCAAAGAAATGTTTTTAACCGTGGCAGATTTTAAACAAATGGGCGCAGTGCCAGAGTTGGTTTTTGTAAACTGCTGCCACCTAGGAAATATAGATAGCGATGGTGAAATTTTTTATAGAGAGCGTTATAAACTTGCTGCAAATATTGGTACACAATTAATAGAAATAGGCGTAAAAGTAGTGATAGCAGCAGGTTGGGCAGTAAATGATATAGCTGCTTCTGATTTTGCTGATGAATTTTATAGAAAACTATTGGATGGCAATAACTTTGGCGATGCGGTAAAAGCTGCCCGAAAAAAAATATATGAAGACCATCCAAATAACAATACTTGGGGTGCTTATCAATGTTATGGAGATCCATTTTACAAACTTATTAATAGAACAGAAACAAAAGAAGAACTACCATTTTACATTATTGAAGAAGAAGTAGAAATAGATCTAATTAATCTTAGAAATGATTTAGATACTAGAAATATATCGCCTACAAAAGCAATAGAGCGATTAAAATTAATTTCTACGGCAATGGATATAGCTAAAATTAGCAACGGTTTTATTTTAGAGCAACAGGCACTTATTTTATATGAGTTGGGAGAATACAAAGCTGCTATTGATAAATTTGAAGAATTGAAAAAAGAAGAGTCTGCAAATTTTTCCGTTTCAGCATTGGAAAATTATTGTAATGCAAGAAGCAAACAATGTGTGGTAGAATACAAAATAGATACTGCAAAAACGGGTTGTGAAGATATACTAACCACCATTATTGGGGAACTTACAGAATTATTAAAAATAAATAGAACAGCCAAAAGAATTAGCCTTATTGCTGGCGCCTACAAAAGAAAAGGTATGGTAGCCGCAAAACAAAAAGATAAATTGGATGCTTATAAAGCTGCTGCAGATCACTACCTAAACGCTAATAGCATAAAGGAAAGTCCATATACTTACACAAAATGGTTGGCACTACAAGCAGGGGTACATTTAGCCAATAATATAGATTACAAAGCCATGAAATTTGGAGAGGTTGGTTTATCTAAAATTGTGAAAGACATTACGGCAAAAAAAATGAAACTTACTTCTTTGTACAACAATATGGATTATTTTCAATTAAACGAAAATATTAGTTACGACTTTACTTTGCTGCTTCTGGACAGCCAACAAAAAGATGACAAGATGTGGAAAGATTTGGCGAAGGGCTATAAACACATTTGGCGAAGCACCGGTTCTAAAGGAAAGCAAATAGCAGAAGTAGAAAATTTTGATATTTTTATTGATATACTTAGCACAAATAAAAAAAATAAAAGATGCCTATATCTGGTAGATAAAATTACTGAGTTAAAAAAAGAATTGGAAAAATTAATTGATGCACAGAAATAGTGGAAACCATGTTGTTTTTCATTCTTAGGAAATAATTTAACGATACATATGCCCGACAATTTTGATGCTATAAAGTTATTGATTAAACAAAAGAAATTAATTCCTTTTGTAGGCGCAGGTTTGTCAATGAACCTTGGTCTTCCTTCGTTTTCTCAATTGATAGATAAAATTGCCGAAGAATTAGGATATGATCCAGCCGTTTTTAGAATCAATGGTAATAATTTGCAATTGGCAGAATATTATGTGGCGGTAAAAGGTGCTATAGGTCCATTGCGCAGTATTTTAGATCGTTCATTTGATCCAACAGATGAGCAAATTAAAACTTCGGTGGCCCACACAACGCTGGTACAAATGAATTTACCTGTTATCTACACAACCAATTACGATAACATTATTGAGAAGAGTTTTGAACTGTTAAACAAGCCTGTCTGTACCATCGCCAATATAGATGATATTTCATCTGCGCCAGATAATGCAACACAGATTGTGAAATTTCATGGAACTTTTACTGACGATGAAAGTCTTGTTCTTACAGAATCAAATTATTTTGAAAGACTGTCATTTGAATCAGCCATGGATATAAAACTTAGAGCAGACATGCTTGGCAAATGCTTACTATTTATTGGATATAGTTTAGATGACGTGAATGTAAGGTATATGTTGTACAAACTATTTAAGCTGAGGCAACAAGTAAAAAACAGTAGAACAAGAAATTTACCTAGTGCCTACCTTACCACTTTTGGTACTGGTGAAATTCAAAAGACCTTACTTGCACAATGGAATGTTACCATCATTGAGCTAGATCCAATAAACAAACAAGAAAGTATTGAGCATTTTTTAAAAGAATTTATATGAAAATATATTTTGTTACAAAAAATAAAAACAAGCAGGCGGAGATATTAGCCCACTTGAATAGCATTGAAGTGAAAGACAGATATCCGATTGAATTAATATTTGCAAACAAAGACCTGCAGGAAATTTTGGATACTGATATAAATAAGATAGTTATAGCCAAAACACTTGAAGCATACAAATACTTAGGAGCACCCTGCGTTGTAGAGCATGGTGGCATTTTTATTGAAAGTTTAAAAGAATTTCCGGGAGGTGTAGGGCATGTAGTTTGGAATGCTATTGGAGAAAGAATGTGTAGTTTTTTAAACGAAAAAGATTCAAGGATAGCAACGGCTCGTTCTGTAATTGGCTATTGCGATGGCAAAAAAATAAGAACTTTTGCAGGCGAAACGAAAGGAAAAATTGCCTTACAATCAAAGGGAAATTATCTGTTTAATTGGGATCCTATTTTTGCGCCAGAAGGTAGCGAGCTAACTTATGGTGAAATGGGAAGTGAACTAAAAAGAGCCACTTCTCAAGCTATTAAAGCATGGAATAGTTTTTTGGGAAGCCTGAATAATCTTCAATAGACTTTACCACTTCGCTTTAAATAGTATTTGTACGAAACCTTCGTAAGCTAATTTTAAAATAGAAATAAACCTACGAATAAAAGCCTCCAAAAAAATTGGAGGCTTTTATATAAGAACAGTGGGTTAGTTTCTTATATTAATCTTTTATAAATTTTTGTCTTATAATAACCTCATTATTTTGTGTTACACATATTATGTACATAGCTTTTGGCAAATAAGCTACATCTACACTCATGTTATGATTAGCTGTTTTACAAATTGATTGTACCAATTTTCCATCTACATTATATATAGAAATAGCAATGGGTTTATTTACTGCAATTGTGTTAGAGGTAATGTACAATTGGTCATTTGCAACTGTTGGAAAAATTTGAGTATCAGAAAACTTACTACGAATCAATTGTATGTTTGAATATTTTATAGTACCACTTGCCGTAATAATTTTTAACCTATAATAAACAATATCCTCACGAGTAGTTTCATCAATAAAATTAGGTTGGTTACTATTAATTTCTGCAATATTATTGTAAACCAAATTGCCTGGTGCTCTTTGTAAATAAACTTTTTGAGCATCTATTAGCGATGCAGTGTTCCATTGCAAAAATACTTTTGTGTTTTGCAGCCTTGCATTTAAAACAGTTAGAGAAGACAACACTACTGCTTGATCAAAAGTATATACACCAATACTATTTACTAAATCTAACATATCGTTACTGTTTGTATTGGTAGGAAAACTTTCATAATCTAGAAGATATGCTTCTGTAGAAGCTGCTGATATATCATTTCCAAATATTGAAAAGCCGTACACTTTTTGTCCTTCAACAAAACCTAAACTGGCTAAACTTACAAATACGCCACGCATGTTTTGGTTCACCTTTATAGATGGTCTGCTTTCACAAATATTAAAATCAGGATCTTTTTGAAATATTACAAAATCTACAAAAGGCGATAAAAGTTTATTACCATAATTAGTAGTAGTAATAGAAGTTAAAGGAACAAGGTAACCAACAGGATCTTTCAAATTATTCAATGCGCTTATACCTGCTATTTTAAATGGATTTCCATCCGCCCCTCCATCATAAATGGTAAATCCAATTTTTCTAAAATCAGAACCTGCTTCTGGCGTAAAACCATTCGGAATAATATAATCGATACGCTCTATGTTTCCATAATGAACATTTGCATTATTATTTTGAAAAATATTATCGTAACCAATATTTATATTATTTGACACCAATGCATTTTCCATAGATGTTACTTCAGGAGCGTTTATTAAAAATGTACCAGTTGTTTCTGTTGATGAAGGTGTAGATTCTACCGCTGCAAAATAAGGGAAATGATCTCCAGTATTAGCTATTTGTGCATTTACAACTCGTCTTACTTTTGCTATTGCCGTAAATGGTAAGCGTGTTCCCACACCAAGTTCTGTAATACTTATATCGTTAATAGAAATCTTATCTCTATTACCTGCATTAAAGAGCAATTTAAAATTCGTGTTAGCACTATCCCACCTGCCAGATAAGCCTGAGTACATGCTTTGTACTCCTGCACCTTTTCTATTAAAAATGGTATCTGAACTTGGAATATTGTTACTAATAGTGTTTATACTCGTGATGCCGAATTGTGCTGAAACATTTGTAGTAAAAAACAATAACGTACTTAGCTTAATAATAAGTAATAATTTTGGTTTCATTTCTTGGATTTTTAGAAATTTAATTAATACCTTGTTAGAGTTTGTAACAATAAAAATGACTTCATTTTTATAAAATTGCATATCTATCAATTATAATACTTTATATAACTACAAACTTTTAGTTTTATTGTATATTGTAGTATAAATTCTACAATAAAAAGCAAATTGTGTTTTATTTTAGATATAAAAAAAGCAAGAAATGGATGGGGGGCATTTAAAATTATCGCAAGAGCTGACACCTCGTATCATTACTTTTAAACTATAAATTACTTTCGAAGAGGTGTCACTTCTAATTCAAGTAGCTACCATTTTAAATGTACCTAATGGATGAGGAGCCAACGAATAAAAATAGTTTCGCTTTTGTTGGTATTTCTGATCTACTAAAAATTCTCTGAAGTATATGTTGCATTTATGAAGCGACCGCCGGTTCTTATGCAGCGCTGGTAAGCAACCAAGTTACCAACAACACTTGCTGAAACTATAATGCATAAAATATAATTTTGGGTTACACTACAATTGTAGAAGCATTAAATACAGTTTCAGCAAACGATAATAGTTTATAGCAAAGTATTATGCCGTAATAATTGCTGGGTAGTAAAAACGCTTAAATAAAAAAGAGGCTGTATCAAAGTTTTGATACAGCCTCTTTTTCTAAATAAAATTTTCTTAATTCACTTTTACAAGTTGTAACACTTTACGATTGCTACCTTGCACAACTTCCACATAATAACTTCCCCCACTATACAACTCTCCAAATCGTACATTCTTTCCGGGAAGAATATTCCTAAACGTTTCAATCACTTTTCCATTAGCATTTATAACCCTCACAATAGCTCCAGTATTTGCATCATCGCTGTTAAATTGCAAAACAAATGAACCTTTGGCAGGATTAGGACTTGCATGTACAGTAAACTCTTTTAGTAAATCTTTTTCTACTAAAGCTGTTTCTTCCTTTGTAATAGATTGAACAGAGTTTGTAATTGGAGCTTCTGTAGCACCTCCCCTGCTTGTTTGTGAAGTTGTATTGAAACATAACTGATCACAATCTCCCAAATAACAATTCTGGTGTCCATTAGATCCACTTGTTAAATGAGCACTTAAAGCATTTACACTTACACAAATGCCATGTGAATTTGAAGGATTTCCTGGAGGAACATGGCAAACGTTAAATTTAATGCCACCACCTTGTCCGCACAATGCCGCAGATAATGGCAACACTTTTATAGTAATGCTCAAACTTCTTGTACAGCCTTTACTATCTGTAACCGTTAATGTATATGTTGTTGTAGCCAATGGGCTGGCAATAGGGTTGGCAATTGAAGCATTGTTCAATCCCGCAGCTGGAGACCAACTGTAAGTATAGCCAGGTGTTCCGCCAGAAACTGATGAAGTTAAATTAACCGATTGTGGTCCGAATGGTCCAACTCCATTTGTGGTGCCCTTATAAATTGTTCTTGTTGGGCCTGCGCAAATATTTACATGTATTTCTGGGTTACGGGTTACCGTTTGTGTGGCGGTTGATGAATTTCCATTTACATCAATTGCCGTCCAGGTTACAGTTGTTGTACCTACCGGAAAGCATGCTGGCGCATTACTGGTTAAAGATGCAACTCCACAATTGTCACTGGCAGTTACACCGAGGTTAATAGAACAACCATTATTATTAGCCTCATAACAACTGAATACAGGCGCCTGCGTAATTACTGGAGCTTCATTATCTGTAATAGTTACCGTAAATGTGCACGAATCGCCGTTGCCAGATGGATCAGTAGCTATTGCAGTTACGGTTGTTGTTCCTACAGCGAAGAAACTTCCTGGTGCAGAACTGTAAGTTATAGTTGCGGAACAATTATCTGTAGCTGTAGCAGCAAAGCCTACATTAGCACCACATTGCCCTACAGTATTATTTACCGAAATATTTGCAGGGCAAGTAATAACTGGTTTGTGATTATCAATAATAGTCACTGTTTGGTTACATGTATGTGCATCGCCTGCGCAATCAATAATTGTCCAAACAACATTAGTTACACCAACCGGATAAGTGCCAGAAGCATCGCTTGTATTGTTATAATTATTGGTTATACTTCCTAATTTTTTCTTAATGGAAATATCATCTACTATAAAACCAACTGTACCAGCCCAACCTGTGGTAGGTACAAAAGTTAATTGATGCGTAGATTGTGTTGCAAAAAAAGTAAACGTTTCATCTGTTAATGAGAAGGTAGTGTTGGTTCTGTTTACTGTTTCAAGTAAAGCGGCTCCATCTATTTTAACTATTGCGCCAACGGTTGCCGGTGCCCCCACTCTTCTAGAAGCTTTAAATTTTAATTCATAGATTTTACCCGGAATAAAACCACTGATATTTTGACACAGTGTTACAGGCTGGTGATCTATTTCTGCAACACGGTTTGCGCCATTGGTACCGCCATAACATGTTTCTGTACAAAAAGCTTCTACTAAATTTCCGCAGTTATTCCAATTGGCAGCTTGGGCCGAAAAATCGCCATTTACTACCATTTCGGGATTGCCGCCTGAATAAGTACAGTTATCTATTACAGTGGGTGAAGGCACCGTTACTTGCGCACTGCACAAGTCATTATCTGCATTTTGAGATACGTTTACTGGGCAATTAATAATTGGTGGAGGATTAAACTCTACAGTGCCTCCAACACAAAATGCAAAACATACTAAACTTGAATAAGGGGTAACCGTTAAAGTGCCACCAATAAAAGGCGTAGTAATAATGCCGTAACTAACATACAAATCATTTACAGCAATTGGAGGAGCACCTGGATTTAAACGTGCATAGCACCCCAAGTCCTGTACAAATATGTTACTGCTCAGCGGTCGTGCATCTCCCAATACAGTTGATTGAATTGGAAAATTAGTGCCATTAATAGTTAAGCCAGCCGATTCATTAGGGCACTGTTCCGTACCATGATACGAAATTAAATACCAGGTAATGGAGCCATTCGATGCCTGATTATACCTAATTTCAAATACATGTGCCGATACCGAAAAACTTAACATCATTAAAAAATAAAAGCAATGATACCAAGTTTCTGTTTGCCGATGTTACCTGCAATTTTTTCAAGCAACATCATTACTGTGGTTTTAGAAAATTTTTTCATTAATTTAAAATTTAAGTGATAAAAAAAATGTTTGTTTTCTTTTAATACGGAGGTTAATTTCTTATAATACGGAGATTAACTTAAATAACCAGCAAAAAGCTAGTTATACTAAGTGCAAAAATTTTCTAAAGTATGGAATTATAGGGGGCTCAATATGATACCGACACGAAGAAAGATAAATGTGTTTTGGCAAATTGTTAAGCAAATATATAAAATATTAATAATATATTAAAAATAAAAAAAATTAATGTAGAAATATTTAAAATAGGTAAATAAAATGATGTATGTCAAGATTATAGCTAAAACATCACTTGTTTGAAGAATACATGTTTTGCTGTTTGGGGCTTTTACTGATAGTGAATCAACAAACGGTTTTGCGTTCTCATTATATTTCAGAATACACTTATCCTTAAAGTTTTCGGCCATAGTTGATATTTATAATCTACTAAAATTTCCCTGAAGCATATGTTGAATTAATGAAGTACCCCCCTTTGGTATGCAGCGTATCAGTGGCAGCGCAGCAGTGCTAACAACACTAGCTAAGACTATAGTTTATAAAATAATTTTTTAGCTACACTACAATTGTTGTTGGTACGCTATGATTTTTACCTGCGCTGCATATAAATCGGCGGCGGTATAATGCCGCAACGGCAAGGTAGCAAACTCTTAACAGATGCAACCAACAAAGGCAGAATGTTAGGCTTTGTACTTCTGCTCATGCTCCCAAAAATAAATAGCACAAAAATACCCGAAGCATTCCTACTTCGGGCACAAAAAAATATTAAAAAAAAATTAATTCAAACTCCTAAAATCCACCGGCACCAATTTACTCACACCAGCTTCTTGCATGGTAACACCATAAATAACATCCACCGCACTCATGGTTTGTTTATTGTGGGTTACAATAATAAACTGCGAGTTTTCGCTAAACTGCTTTATCATGTTGGTAAACTTACCTACGTTGGCATCATCGAGCGGGGCATCTACCTCATCTAATATACAGAATGGTGCAGGTTTTATGAGGTATATGGCAAACAACAATGCTGTGGCGGTTAATGTTTTTTCTCCTCCACTTAGCTGGCCAATAGATGATGGGCGCTTACCTTTTGGTTTGGCTACAATGTCAATGCCTGTTTCTGCAAGGTTATCAGGATCTACCAATACCATATCGGCCGTATCTTCATCGGTAAACAATGCCTTAAATACTTTTTGGAAATTCTCTCTTGTTTTGTTAAACGTATCTAGGAATTGTTGGTTGGCCGTGGCTTCTACCTCTTGTATGGTTTGCATTAGGCTATCTTTTGCCGTAACCAAATCGTTCTTTTGCTCCAAAATAAATTCGTAGCGTTTTTTCATTTCGGTATACGCTTCAATAGCGGTTGGGTTTACTTCGCCAATATTTTCCAAACGCTTACGCATGCGCTCGTTGCGCTCTTTCAAATCTTCTACTGCGTCAGTGCCGGTGCGTGGTTCGTCTATGATAACATCAAGATCCACCTTAAACTCCACACTCAGCCTTTCCTTCATACCACTCAGTTGTAGCTTAAGGTCGGTGAGTTTGTCCTTTATTTCGTTTAGTAAAGTATCTATTATTTCTTTGCTCTTTTGCTTTTGGCGAAGCACCGATTCTTTTTCTGTGAGTGCATTTCTAAGATTGTAATATGCTTGGTCTGCCTCGTTTAATTTTAACTCTTCGGCTTCTTTGTTTTGCAACATGCCTACTAGCAAGTCTTCCAATTCTTTCAAACTATCAGCCGTAGTGGTAATGGCTTCGTCTGCATCTTTTAATTGTATGCTGCTGCTTTCTACTTGCGTTTGCAACTCTGCAAGCTGGTTTGTTTTAAACGCCAACTCTGCTGTAAGCGATACTACTTTGCTTTGCTGCTTGGTAAAATTTAAATTGCTTTCGTTGTAAGCTGCACCTGCAAAATTATATTCTTGCTCTGCACTCGCATACGAGGCTTCCACGCCTTGCAACTTATCTGCTAATTCTTCTAGCTGTGTATTAAATTTATCTAACTCTGTTCTTGTATCTGCAATGGCATCGTGGTTTTGCTGCAATTGTGCATCCATCTCCCCTGCCCTAGTGGTACCAGTGGTTTGCTGGTGGTGTAGGTTTTCTATTTTATTTTGTAAAGAAAAAACAAGGTTGGTTAAATTGTTAATGTCTTGCTGCGCTTGCTTTATAGCGCTTTCTTTTAGCTGCTCGTTATAGTTTATTACTTCGTTGTGCTTGGCTTGTATTTCAGATTTTAATGCAGCTACATTGGCATTTTGCACAATAATTTCTGCTTGTAGTTTTTCTAAATTTTTTGCACGACCAATTTTTTTACCTTCAAATAAACCTACGCTACCACCTGTAATGGCGTATTTGCCTTTTACAAATTTTCCAGTTTTTTCTAAAATTACATTACCGTTAGAATGTTCCAATGCCGATTCATCTTCAGCAATAAATACATTACCCAACAATTGCTTCGCAAGCTTTGCATATTTATCGTCTATCTCTATCACATCTAGCGCTGCTATTGTATTTGCAGGTGTAGTATGCTCCGTAGTATCAGTAAACTTATCTAGCAAAAAGAAATTGGCTTTTCCTTTTTTATTATCGGCTAATAAACTTATGGCTTGCAAACCTTCTTGCAAGTTGTTTACCACATAATAATTTAAATATTGATCCAACACATTTTCTACAGCCGCACGGTATTCTTCGTTTACAAAAATTAAATCCGATAGCAATGGGGCATCTTTGTTCCACCCATTATTGTTGTGCAAAAACTTCACACTCTCTGGGTAGCCTTCCATGCTATCCACCAAGCTTTTCAGCAAATCGTATTCATTGGTGCGGGCATCTAACTTACGGCTTTCTTCGGCCAAGTTATTGCGCATGCCTTCCATCATATTTTGCGTAGCTAGAATTTGCTCTTTGGTACGATCTTGGTGCTCTTGTAATTGTTGTAATTCCGTTTTTTTATTTTCTAGCTCGGTTTCTTTTTCTTTTTTCTCAGCTTCTAAAGTTTCTAGTTGGCTCGAGCGTACTTTTTGCTCCTCACTTAATTGATGAAGCGTTCTTTGCAAGTTTTGTATGCTGGTATCTGCTACGGCTACTTTCTTTTCGCTATCAAATCTACTTAGTTGTAGGGCTTGGTTTTCTCTACGAAGCGTGTCAATGGTACTGCGCTTTTCATCAAACACACGGCGCTTTTCTTCTACTGCTTCTTTAAGATCTTCAAGCTTTTCTTCTAGCTCGGTTACTTTTACTTCTTCATCTACAATTTGCGCACCTGTAAACGCTATGCTTTCTTGCAAGCCTGTTAATTGTCCGCTAGCCTTATTTAAAAAATCAGCAAGGTTGGTTTTTGTTTCTTTTGCAAAAATTAATTTTTGACTACTAAGATTTTTTTCGTTTTCCTTGCTGCGCACTTTATCCAACATATCGTTGTAGGCATGTTGCATGGCTTGCAAGGCTTTTTCTTTTTCTACAAAAGCAAATTTTTCTGCTTCCAATGCTGCATCTTCGCCAGCAATGGCTGTTTCAAGCTCTATACGCTTGTCAACCTCTTCTTGTTGTTGGTGATTTAAATCTCTGTAAGTAATATTAAAACCTTCCAGCGCCGCCTTTGCTAGTTCAATGGAAACCTCTTTGTATTCCTTTTTTATTTCAAAATATTTCTCCGCTTTTTTAGCCTGATTTTCTAAGCTTTTAAGTTGGTTGTTTATTTCAAACAATAAATCTTCAATACGAGCAAGGTCTTGCTCGGTAGCATCTAGTTTTAGCTTTGCTTCCTTCTTCCGGGTCTTATATATGGTAATACCAGCCGCTTGCTCTAGC
>JANOZW010000497.1:0-4976 GCA_031429575.1 Ferruginibacter sp. | reverse complement strand
AAAATTAGTAATCGTAGGTAATGCAGTAATTGTTACGCTTGTAGAAGCAGTAACAGCATTACAATTTCCACTTGCTGCTACGGTGTAGGTTACTGTATAAGTACCTGCTGTAGAAGTTGAAGGATTAATTACACCGCTAGTTGCATTTAATGTTAAACCTGCCGTAGAAGTGTACACCCCCGGTACACCAGAGAGTGTAGTAAATACAGGTGAAACACTAGTCACACTCGTGCAATGAGGACCACCATAAGTGAAACCTGTTGCTACCGCTTGTGGAGCTATAACTAATGTAAATGTAACACTAACTGCTGGGCATGTGCAGAAAGCTGCCCAACCATAAGTAATTACATGAGTTCCTTGTGGAGCACCAGGAGCAATAGCACCTGTTGCAGGATCTAAAAACGCTCCTAAAGTTGGTGAACTAAATGCACCGCCTGTAGAAGTAGCAGGTACAATAGTAACTGCTAAAGGAGAAGCATAGCTACATACTGTTGGAGATGGGTAAGAAATAGAGGTTAATGTACCACAATTCCAAACAACATCAAATTGGCCGCCAGCACCCATGCCACCTACTGTAGAAGCACCACTGCCTCTACCGCCACCGCCACCGCCAATAGGGGTTCCATTGTTTCCGTTAGCATTGGCATTTCCGCCATTTCCGCCATTTGTAGCACCCCCTGCACCGCCGGTTGTACTACTTGTAGATGAAGTTGTACCATTGTTTCCATTAGCAGTAGCAGATGCACTAGCACCACCACCGCCTCCGCCTAATTCAAAAGGGCTGGAAGCTGCGCCGCCATCGCCACCATTGAAAGAGAAACCTGAAGGGAAATTAGCACCACCTGGAACAACATTAAGTGGGGCAGTTTGACCACCGCCAAAACCACCATTTCCTGTAGTTGTTCCTGATTTACCACCAGAAGCTATTGCTCCTTCTATTTGTGTAAATCCGCCATCACTACCAGAAGCTCCGCCAGCACCTATGGTAACTGGAAATGTACTTCCGGGTATTAAATTAATTCTATTTACTTGTGTGTATCCACCACCGCCACCACCGCCAGAAGCTGCAGTGCCTGTAGTAAGACCAGAGCCACCACCGGCGCCCCATAATTTGTATGTACCTGAAGTTACTCCCGGAGGTACCGTTAAAGTACCAGAAGAAGTGAAACTGCATGAATATGCATTTATAACATTTATTGTTACCGATGTGTTTGTTTGAACACCTACATTGTCTGTAGCTATAAAGTTTAAAACATACGTTGAACCAAGTTCTGGAGCAGTTGGAGTCCAACTAAAATTTGTTACAGATGGATTACCTGTTGTACCTAAAGCTGGGCTAAAATTTGCCGACGAAATAGTTCCAGATAAACCAGATACGGATAAACTTACTGTACTTCCTGCATCTGCATCTGTAGCCCTAATTGGGAATGCTAAATTTGTACCCGGACCTACGTTAAACACAGAACCATTATTTGGTGTAGGAGGATAAGTAAATACAGGAGCAACAGAAGTTCCAACTATATTTATTGCGAAATCTAACATAATTTGGTTACCATTATTATCTGTAACCGTTACCATTGCATTGTAAATTTGGCCTGGCGTTTTACCTACAGTATTTAATGTAGCTAAGCCACTTGTAGGATTTACTGAAAATCCACTTGGGTTGGTTTGTCCCGCTAATTGGCCAGACACAAAATTTGGATAACCATAACTTAATGTAGTACTTGCATCAGGGTCAGAAGCTGGAATAGCAAATGTAGCTGCAGCAACATTAGTAGGTAAGTTAACAATGGCTGGCAATGATGACACGGGTGTACTACCCGGCGCATTTGTATTTAGGATGACATACTGATCCCAATTACCATCTGCATTGTTTACGAAATTACTGATTTTATTACCACTAGCAAAGGTAATTCTTGTTGCTGTGGCTGTTTTGTTGAGCGTTACTACAAACGTTCCACTGTTGTTATCCCATCCGCCTGATGGATCAAGGACGGTGGTATGAACGATTGTAAATCCCCCCGAATTACCACCTGAAATAACAAATGGAGAGTTTGCTTCGCTTACTCCATTTCCGAGTCGCCACGACTGGCTTGAGTTTAGACGATACGTAACGGTTGTAGCGGTTTCTGATAACCGAGTAGCCGTTAAAAGCCCATACCGAAAATGCGAAGCGAATAATGCGGTTGTTGTGAGAAACAAAAAAAACAGCATCATTAGCATGCGTTTAATTGTTCCCCCAAAACCCACATCTAATGCCTCCGCATCTTTGTAGTTTTGAGTAAATTGTTTAATTTTTTCCATTTTTTTAAGTTTTTTTGATTGATTAAAACTTTTGTTGATTTGTGTGTAGTTCATGTTTGGATGATTGTATTAATTCGGAATTTCTATGAACTTGAAAAGAATAACCTTGTTTTGAAAGCTGTTCTATTCAAATCTTTATTAGAAGTATTTATACTGTGTAATAATTTATACGTTTTTTTATAAGAGGAATTAAAAAAACCAAGTATATGTCTGTATTTTATAAACAGCAAAAACGCACACAAATGCTTTGTGGCGTTGCCCCTATAACTACTTAAGTTGTTAAGTATAAAATTGTACATCAATAATTTTTTAATTTTAGCTAATGGTAATAAGGGTTTTGGTGCCTTATTAGCTTTCAATTAATGTTGGAATAATTATTACAAATACACAATGAATCTATTTGGGGGAATTAGAAATTGTGTATTCTTAATGTTAGAATTTTATAGTATTGGTATGGAATTAAGATATTTCAGAAGTCATTTTTCAATATACTTCAAGAGTATCTTAAATATTATTTATTATTTTTATTTTTATAAAACATAATATGATATGCTTATAATCAGCTATTTATTACTTTTCATTATAATCCATTTTCGAAAAACAATTACTACTATTTTAGTAGTGTTGTTTTATGTTTTAATTGTTGTTTTTGTTCCGTTTTAGCAACACGATATCCTTTATTCATTTGTATGAATTTAAAAATATACAATTCGATTACAATCAAATTGCCGCATCAATAAAGGACTTTTTTGTCGTCTAATAGTTTGGGATAAAGCAGTAAATCTTAATTTCTTTTTTGAGAAATTATTAGGATATTGAATGGAAATTTTATTCCTATTAAAAATTGCAATAATGGGGGAATTACTAGCAGAAAATTTTTAACAGTTTGTATTTGGTTTAATTCTTCCACAATATTAAGTTAAAATATTATAAAATTTAAATATTTTTAAAAAAAAGTATTGTTTTTTTTATTTACACGTAAAATGTGGATAACTTATTATATATATTTGATTTTAAGCAATATTATTAATCATTAAATATCATATCAATAGGTGGATAAATCATATTTTACAGCTCTATTTCATCGTACTTATAAAATGAACAGTACTTATAAAAAAATTATTATGTAAGTTTTTTTATTCGATTTGTCCTACTATTAAATGCTTGATTGGATAAATGGATAATACATATTATAGTATCAATAAACCACTTTGCCACAAAGTGTTCACTGGCTTATTATCCCAAAACATTTCAAAATCCTCAAACCCCACAGCCTCATAGTTTTCTTTTGCTTGTTGTAAAGTGATTTGCTTTTCGTTTAGTATAGAAAATTGCGACAGCATTTCTAAAAACCAATCAGCATTGGCTTTTAAAATTTGTATTTCTTGCGTGCTTCGCTTATTAAAGAAAACTAGTTTTGCCATTTCTCTACTAAACCCTTTTTTTGATTGTGTAAAATATTCGGCCGTTGGTATATTGCCTAAGAAAATAATTTTTGCATTGGGCTTAAATGTATTCAGTTCATTTTCCAGCAATGCTTTTTCTATAAAATCAGCAGCAATTTTTGTTCGTGGCACTTTTTCTTCAAACCATTTTTGCAGTGGCTCATCTATACCAATATTATGCATGTAATTGAGCAAAGATTTTTTTAAACCATACCCAAAACTATCATGGTCTCCTCCAGTTTCATCTTCATACTCCACATCGTTGTTGGCAAATGCTCCTACAGCTTCGCTCAATTTTTTTACTTTGAATTTTTCAGGATTCAAACCCACAGGGCTATGCGCTGTAAGCGCAAACCTATGCCAGAAAGCAGATTGCAGTACATTGGTTGCAAATAGTTGGCGAACCATTTCTAAAGAATCTATCGTTTCTTGATCTGTTTGTGTAGGAAAACCATACATAAGGTACGCATGTACAAGTATGCCTGCTTGAGTAAAATTTCTATTTACTTTTGCTACCTGAGAAACAGTAATTCCTTTATCTATTAATTGTAATAAACGAT
The DNA here is from genome assembly GCA_031429575.1 of Ferruginibacter sp. Lineage (GTDB taxonomy): Bacteria > Bacteroidota > Bacteroidia > Chitinophagales > Chitinophagaceae > Ferruginibacter. The sequence continues at coordinate 667 of JANOZW010000497.1, read as the reverse complement.
CACTTGCTACTTCTAGCCCTCCAGATACAGCTATGCAGCCAGAGGCACTAAGCAATAAACACAAATCTCTTGTAAAACTTTTTTCGAAACGTACATTGGTCCACCAACTCACTACCATTTTTCTTTTTATAATTTCTATGGCTACTGCACGCATGAGTGCTGGTGGCGCCGCTTCATCTACAAAGTGAAAACCATTTTGATTTGTTTGTGCCATTATGGTTTCCATTCTGTCGCATATAATACCCGCTGCTACAGGTTCGTAGAGTTTTATATAATCGAGGCTTACATCACAAAAAGTACATTTGCCCCAATAGCAACCATGAGCCATGGTTAGTTTATTCCATCTACCATCACTCCACATTCTATGCATGGGATTTACTACTTCAATGGCAGAAATATATTTATCTAGCTTTAAATCGCTGTAATCAGGTGTACCCACTTCACCTTGTTTGTAATCTTTTACGTCGGTATTGTTTATGTAAACCACTTTCTCATCTTGCAATAAAAAAGTTCGCTTTAATTCATCTACTGTTTTATTTTTGGTGATGTATGCAATCAAATTTTCAATAGGTGCTTCTCCATCATCGAGTGTAACAAAGTCATAAAACTCAAACACACGAACATCGCTTAAAGAACGCAATTCAGTATTGGCAAAACCGCCGCCCAT
>JANOZW010000496.1:0-4191 GCA_031429575.1 Ferruginibacter sp. | reverse complement strand
TACACAACTTATTGTAGGTAGCGAAGGCACACTAGGAATAGTAACAAAAATTGTGCTGAAATTAATTCCAAATCCTACGTTAGATTTATTGATGCTTGTGCCATTTAACGATTTAGAAAAAGCAAGTGCAGCTGTAAGTGCTATTTTTAGAGCTGGCGTAGTGCCAAGTGCCATGGAGCTTGTAGAGGTAGAAGCATTAAAAATAGTAAGTGCTTATTTAGAAAGTAATACCATACCAATAGGGGTTGACGTAGCTGCACATTTAATAATAGAGGTAGATGGGAACGATATGGATGTGCTGATGAAAGATGTAGAAAAAATACATGAGGTATTAGAAAAATTTGACTGTGGCGAAATTTATTTTGCAGATGATGCTCAACAAAAAGCTGAATTGTGGAAGCTCAGGCGCCGAGTAGCAGAAGCTGTTAAAATTGATGGCTATACAGTAGAAGAAGATACTGTAGTGCCAAGGGCAGCATTACCCACATTAATAAAAGGTATAAAAGCATTGAGTATTGAATATGATTTTGAAGTAGTATCGTATGGGCATGCAGGGGATGGTAATTTACATGTGCGTATAAAAAAAGAAGGCTGTGTGTATAGCCTTAATAATGAAAAAATAATACCGGCATTAAAAGCTTTATTTACCCTGATAAAATCATTAGGAGGTACAATAAGTGGCGAGCATGGTATTGGACTAATACAAAAAGAATTTATTCCAATAATGTTTGATGAAATTACATTGAACATCATGCGGGGTATAAAAAAAGTATTTGACCCGAACAATATTTTAAATACAGGAAAAATATTTGATACAAAATAATAGTAATGATGAAGAAGATAATAATTATGGCACTTTGTATGGGCGTATTTATTATAAATACAAAAGCGCAAAAAGAAGAAGAGGAAGATACGAAAAAGCCTTTCTTTAAATTAGAAAATTTATTTACGGGAGGTAGTATTGGAGCAAGTTTTGGGCAGGGCTCATTTTCCTTAGGCCTTGGTCCATATTTTGGGTATAGTATAAATAAATATATAGATGTAGCAGCAGCTCTAAATTATAATTATATTTCTGTAAGAGACCCCAATTCAATTTATAAGATAAGGCAATCTATTATAGGGCCAAGCGCTTTTGTTCGGCTTTATCCTGTAAAGTTTTTATTTGTTCATGGACAATACGAATATAATTTTGTAACTTTTAAAGAAATACCTGGTGGAGGGTTTCCAAACTTTATAGAAAAATATAAGGTTCAAAGTTTTTTAGTTGGTGGTGGGTATGCAACAGGTAGAGATGAACCTGGCCAACCTTTCTTTTTTCTATCTATTTTATTTGATGTAGCAAACAATACATTTTCTCCCTATAAAGATAGGCTCAATAGAGCAGAGGTGGTTTTTCGCACGGGTGTTAATATTCCATTATTTCAAGGAAGAAGCCGTGGCGGTTACAGAAAAAGTAGAGATGACTTTTAAAGATATTGCCTAATATCTTTTGGGTCTGTTATTACCGTTATTTGTTCTAGTGGATGTGTGTATAAAAAATTTTCAGCATCCATTTTAGAAATATGTGCAATAAGGTGATCATAAAACCCATCACTGTTTAAGAAAAATATTTTTTTGCTGTGTATTTTAAGTTGGTTCCATGTGAGCATTTCAAATACTTCGTCTAGCGTGCCATAGCCACCTGGCAGAATGATAGCGGCATCGCATTTTTCGTACAACATTTTCTTACGTATATGCATATCTGCTACCACATGTGTTTCTGTAAGCGTATCATGTAAATGCTCTTGCTCTTTTAATAACTCTGGTATAATGCCAATTACTTTGCCATTATTTTCCAATGCCCCGTTGGCCACTGCACCCATTAATCCTTTATTGCCGCCACCATAAATAATGGTAACATTTTTTTCTGCAAATATTTCTCCTAAGGCTTTGGTATGTTCTTCAAAAATTTTGTTGTTGCCAGATTTACTGCCACAAAAAACAGCGATAGCTTTTATACTCATGCGATAAAAATATAGAATAAAAATGGATTGTGCATAAAAATGCCACGAATACAAAAAATATTTATAAATTATTTTTTTGGATTCGGGGCTACATAAACCTAGTCTATCATTATTTCTGCCAACACTTCATTTTCTTTTATACTTCCCAATTGTATGGTCTGTATTTTCTTTTCTGTAATCCCCTTTTTAGTAATATATATTTCTACCATTACTGTCGCTGGTCCATTTTCTGTAAGCGTGCTTTCCCCAAAATAATTTGTCTTTATCAAATACTTTCCTTTTATGGCATTGCGTATTAAGTATTGCTCAGGGCCATAGCCTTCTGTAAAATCTTTTGAAAACTTTGCACCAGCTTCTGTATTGGTATGTTCATAATAACACTCTTCTTTGTTTGGCTCTATAATGTGTAAATCAATATCCACATCCATTTGGTTCCAATTAAGAATAATGCGAACATCTACAGGCATTTTCGCTACATATTTTTTATCTAATTTTCCTGTTTTTATTGATGAGTGTTCAGCCACTATTCTATTTATATCCATCAAAATAATATCTTCCACACCTTCGTATTGCCCACCCATTTCACCATAATAATTCACTTCTAATGCTTTTATCAATTCATCAAATGCAGCTTGGTATTGTTTGTTATTTTCTAATATTAATGCAAGGTCTCTATGGCTTTGCGGCTCGTGCTCTCTCCATTTTACTATTTGCTTGGCAGTAAATAATGCATCGTCATATGCCTTCCATTGGCGTAGCGTGTAAGTAAGTGTTTTGTATAGCTGATTATTTTCTAAACCTAAATCAGCAATGTTACTTAATATTAATAATGCCTTTTGTTTTTCTCCATTATCATAAAAATAATTGGCTACATCATAATAAAAATTTGGATTGTTTATTTGTGTTTCTCTCAATTCTAAATATACTGCATATTTCTTTTCTGCTACTGCTGCTTTTATAGCTTTCAAATAAAGCCTATCTGGGTTCCAAGATGTTGTTTTTATGGCTACAGCAGTTGAGTCGGCATAAGTACTATTTTCAGTTATATTAGCATCTGTCCCATTTTTTGTAGTAATTACAATTGCTCCATTTGTGGCAATTGAACCGAACAATGAAGTTGCAGTTGTTTCTTTTAAAACATTTGTAGAAATAATATCTTCTCGTTTTAGTTGACTTATATCACCATTAAATAACTTGCCATCAACAATTAAAATTGGCTTGTTTGCACTTGAGACGCTTGAGGTGCCTCTAATCGTTACAGAGGTACTTGCTCCAGGGGATGCTGATGAAATATTTACTCCTGCAGCTTTTCCTTGTAATGAAGTTGCCACATTTGTATTTAGATTACTTGCACTTATGGTAGCACTGGAAAAACCTAAACTTCTACTTTCTCTTTGTACTCCTGCAGCTGATGTTACAACAACTTCTTCTAAATTACTCTTTTCAATTACAACAGGAGCAGTAAAGTTGGTTGAGTATGTTACTGCATTGCTTGAAATAGCGGTACCAGTCTCTAATTCTCTATTTGTCTTTCCTTTCTTTTTACTTATCATCGGCACAACTTTCGGCGCCACATAATGAATATCCTTTTTCCACCAAGCAAACAATTCATTAAAATAACTATCTACATTGCTCCAATTGTTTTTTTGCTGTGCCAGTTGTGCCTGTCTTTGTTGTTTTACAATTCTATCGTACTCTGCTCTGAGCTCTGCAGGTGGTACAATATCATAGGCTATATAATCGCTGATATTTTCTAATACAATTAAAGAAGTGTTTTGAGTAATAATGCCATAGCGCTTACCCATGGTCTCTATTTCTTCGGCATTTTTTGTGTATTGCAATTCTAAGTCTGCAATCTTTTTTTGCGCCCACAGTTTTTCAATACTAACATCAGTAGTAGCATTTTCAGTGGCATCTATGTTTATTGTTTTTTCTATAATGGCATTTTCACCATAACCAAATAATAAAACGATTTCATTTTTTTTCTTTAAAGAAATCCCTGCTGTACTAAAACTTCCCGCTACTGGCGTGCCTTTCATTGGATAAATTTCTGTAACCAAATTGTTTTCTTTTATACCTAAAAAGCGTAAGCTTTGATTCAATAATTTATCCAACGCTTTTGCAGAATCTAATTGGTTAAGATTTATAAAATTGGCACCAGATTGTTGTGCATAAAAATTAAGAAATG
>JANOZW010000495.1:0-1848 GCA_031429575.1 Ferruginibacter sp. | reverse complement strand
TGCCAATGCATTTTTTATTTTTTGCTCTTTTATAATTTGTGCTACCCGTATTTTATATAGTGCAAAACCAATACCAATAAGGCTTAGCGCTACCAATACTTTAAACCACCAAGTTTGGTACCATTTTGGGAGGAATATGAGGATGAGTTCTTTTGGGGCGGATTCGATACCGTCTTCGTTGGCGGCTTTTACTTGTAAATGGTACTTGCCATGTGAAAGACCAATAGGTGTAATAAAATTATCTTTGTTTAAACTTATCCAATCTTTACTTTTTTCTAAAATGCGATATGCAAAAGTTGTTAATTGAGGATTAGTATAACTTATTGCTGAAAAAGAAATTTTAGTTTGCAGTACATCACTTGGGATTGAAATAAAATTGAAATTTAAATTGGTAGTATCAATTTTTGATGAGTAGGAATCAATTTCTATTCTGTTTATGAATAGTTGCGGAATAATTTTATTTGTACTTATCAGGTTAGGATTAACTATTGTGAAACCTTTTATCCCTCCTAAGTATAATAAACTGTCCTTCATAAAACCTACCGCCTCTTCAAAACTATTAGATTGTAGCCCATCTTCTTTATAATAATTTTTAAATGTTCTGGTATCAAAATTGAAAACGGATAACCCATTATTTGATGTGATAAAGAGCTTTGATTGAAAAGTAAAAAGTTTATAAATACCTTCATCTGATAACCCATTTTGTTGCGTATAAATATTTTTTACTTTAAAATTTTTATCAACTTCTATAAGGCCATTACCATAAGAAGCTATCCAGTACGAATCATTATGCTCTATTATATCAAAAAACAAACCCATTTGTTTGTTTTCAAAATTTTGTAGTTTAATTGTACGAGCGTTTTTTAAACTGGGATCAAGTACTGTTATTATATTGTCTGATAAAATAAAAATATTTTTTTTTGAATCTTGAAAAATTGTATTAAGTATATTAGATTCTATTTTTATAAAACTTTCCCTATCGTTTATTATATTTACTTTTTTTGCTTTCGTATTCCAAATTATAACACCTAGATTATTTTCTGAGCCTAAAATAACTATTGAATCATTGAGATAAATGTGACTATTCACTCTTAATTTGGGGATGCTTTTAAATTCATTGTAAATCTCTGAAATTGGAAATTCATTTCCCTTCTTATTGATTAGTAATTCGTCAGATCTAGAAATAAAAATACTTTTATCTTCAAGCTCGAATACATGATTAAAAGAATAGGACTTGCTTTTTATAGTAAAGTTATCTGTCCCATTTTTTATTTTTGCAACCCCGTTAAAAAGACTTGCATAAATAGTATTGTCATCGCTCACAAAAATCCCTCTCAAATGCTCTAACCTTTCATTTCCACTATTGTTTTTATAGAAACTTTTAAATGCGATATTTGAAGTATTATAGTAAGCAACTCCTTTATTACAGCCAAGCCATAAATTATTATCTTTATCTTCTGTAATACATATTACATCAGCAAGCCAATTTGTTTGTTTATCGTAATCTGCATCATTTAAATTGGTAAAAGAATTCATGTTCTTTTCAAATCTATATAAAGTACTAGCAGAGGAAACATAAATATTTTCATTTTTAGTTTTATAGATGCACTCAATATTTTCATTATTACTAAATATTGGCGGATTAATTTTTTGTATAGTAAAACTGTAGTTATCATTAAAATGAAGAGAAAAAAGACCTTTGTCAGTTCCAATTAGTGCTTCATCATTATCTACTATCTTAATGGTATTGAGTTTCCTAATATTTTCGAAATTGAAATCATAGAAGGACAATTCATTTAATTTTTTTAAATTTTTGTCATAAATAACAATACCAAAGTTTTTATAACA
>JANOZW010000494.1:0-22789 GCA_031429575.1 Ferruginibacter sp. | reverse complement strand
TTTGCTTCTAAAAAACCAAGAGATTGAATTTCTGTTTCTGTTAATTTATTTCCCACTGTTATTTTATCTTTCCAATTATTGTAAAGCAAACTATAGGTATTATCTACTTTCTTTATGCTGTCAAAATCTACGCCTGATGTTTTAGCATTTGTTTTAATAGCTTCGGTAAACTTTACGAAAGTAGATTTTGTATCGGCTTGTTCTTTACTTAAAACTTTCCATCCAAAAGTATTGTTTGCAATGGCTTTAGATGAATTTTGCCAATAACAAAACAACGCATACCATTGAAATAAATATACCAATGCCAGCATCCACATTACTTTTGGCATACTGCCAATTGCTTTAAACACATCTACAAAAGGAGAAAAAACATTTAGAGGTGTTGCTCTCATTGCATCAATTTCTTCATCAGTAGGTGGTATCTCAGGTGTGGTTTTCATGCTCCACCAAATAGAGCCAATACTACACACAGCTCCTAGAAAGAAAGAAGCAAAAACCCAATTGGGTAATGCTCCTGTCTTTCCTATGATTATCAGGGGGAATATAAATAATGAAAGATTTGCTAGTGTTTGTCCAAATCCTGTAAAAAAACTTTGGCTCAAAAAACCCGTCCCTTGTTGCTCTGAAGGAAGTTTATCAGCAACGAAAGCACGATAAGGTTCCATTGCAGTATTATTACCCGCATCTAATATCCACAACAAACCTGCAGCCATCCATAAACTACTACTAAATGGAAATGCAAACAATGCCAAGCTGCACATGATGGCTCCAATAAAAAAATATGGTTTTCTGCGACCAAATTTTGGATGCCAAGTCCTATCGCTCAATGCGCCAATAATGGGTTGTACTAATAATCCTGTGAGTGGACCAGCAAGATTTAACCAAGGAATTTCATCTGGACTTGCACCTAAAAAATCATAAATAGGATTAACAGCACTCTGCTGCAATCCAAAACTATACTGAATGCCAAAGAATCCAACATTCATATTGATTATTTGCCAAAAACTTAACCGAGGTTTTAATAACGACATTTTGCTAGTTTAGTTATCAAATATAACTTTATAATAACAGGGTTTTTATGTATGCAATATTGAATATGCCTGTAAATTATTTGCAAACGTTTGATGTACTATTTGCAAACGTTTGATGTGGGCAAAAAACAAAGACAGATGCAGTTATAAATTTAGGCCCATAAAAAACCGACAAGCAAAGTTGTCGGTTGACTTATATGTAAAAAATATTTGTTGGTTCAATAAATTTAAAAATGATATGAGAAACCAATATTTATCAACCTTGATTTATTTCTAAAGCGATCATTTGCTTCTGGAGTAGTTTGTACCTTTGTAGTCGTAACCAATTCATTAAAAAAATATTGATACGCGAATTTCACTCCAAACTTTTCGGTGAGTTTATAACGAGCATAAAACTCAGAGTTTAGTGAACCTCTATCGTTATTACCAACAAGCAATACATTAAAACCTGCTGGTTTAGCTTTAGTAGCAGTAGAAACTCCGTTTGAAATAAATACTGGAGAACCTTCAGGACCAAAAGAAGCCCCTATTAAATCTATATTAAAACCTGCTTGTAATTTTGGGGTAATGTTATAACCCAAATTAATTAATATATTCATAGAATAGGCGCTAGGCTTAGGTGCAAGTAATGTATCTTCTTTTAATTTATCGCCTGCTAAGCTTGCAGGCGCAGAGGTAAAATTAACAGCCGTACCATAGAATGTATTGAAACGAGCACCTGTACCAATAAAAAACTTCTTACTTTTTCCAAGGTTCCAATTGTAAAAATAACCTGCTACTACACTTCCCTGCTTATTACCAAAGCCAAAGCTAAGGTCAGCTAGTTGTTGTGTTTTAGGATTATCTATTTTTTGGGCTGATGCTACAGCTGTTGTAAATAAAGCTAAAAATGGTAAGAAAATATACTTTTTCATAATGTTGTTTTTTAGTTTTTAAGATATACAAACGTTTGGGTTGTTTCGTTTTTGTAAGTTTAGTTTTTTTCAAAAACCCGTAAGGTTTTACCAAGTTTTCTTTTAATGGAAACACCCTGTTGAAACCTTATAGGTTTGCAAACAATTCAATATTAGAAAGTTTTTTGATTTCCTAATTCCTATTCCTATTCCTTCACCTCCTTATCTTTCACAATCGTTAAATCTTCTAAAGCTACTGTTATCGGCATTATACCCACTTGTACAATTACTTTTTTACCTCTTATTTCTTTTACCACGCCTATGCTTCTGTTTTGGCGCATTTTTACTTTATCGCCCAATTTTATTTCGCCGGCTACTTCTATAAACTTTTCGTTTAGCTTTTTCTTGTGGCTTTGTTGTTGTAGTTTTTCTTTTTGGTTAAAGAGCAATGCATGTATCATTTTTACCACCGCATCTTTATCTTCTGCCTTACGCCATTCTATTACCATGGCTTTTAAGCGGCGTTCCATGTCTTTGAGGTAATTTATTTTTTCTGCGCTTATTTTATTTTGCTCCTGCATGCGCTCCATCTCTTGTTGATGGGTTTCTTTTTTTACCACACGCTGCATTTCCTTTTTAAGTGCTTCGTTTTCTTTTAATAATTTTTCAAGGGTTATTTTTTCTGCATCTAGTTTTTGTAAATCTTGCTCGGTCCGGTTCAATAATTTATCTAAACGAAATTGATCTTCATCCACCAATTTTCTTGCACGGCTAATGAGTTTTTTATCTAACCCAATTCTTTCTGCTATAGAAAATGTGTATGAACTACCAGGCTTACCAATTTGCAATTTATATAACGGTAATAATTTTTCTTCGTCAAATTGCATGGCGCCGTTTATAATGCCACGCACTTTATTGGCCATTACTTTTAAATTTAAATAATGCGTAGTTACAATACCAAATGCATGTTTAAAAGCCAACTCTTCCATGATCACTTCTGCAAAAGCACCACCAAGGTTTGGATCACTGCCACTACCGAGTTCATCTATAAAAAACAATGTTTTACCATTTGCATTTTCTATAAAATGCTTCATGTTTTTTAAGTGAGATGAATAGGTACTCAATTCAAATTCTATGCTTTGCGTATCGCCTATATGTATGAGTACCTGCTTAAATATGCCCATCGTACTATCTGCGCTTGCAGGCACGAGTAGTCCGCTTTGTAGCATTATTTGTAGTAAGCCAACAGTCTTCATCGTAACCGTTTTGCCACCTGCATTGGGGCCACTTATTACCAATATACTTGCATCGTTGTTCAATAAAATATCAGTAGGGAAAGTAGGCTTGCCATTTCGTTTGTTAAACAAAAATAGCAAAGGGTGATAAGCTTTTATTAAATGCAAATGTGCTTTGTCTACCAACTGCGGGTAAGCGGCATTCATATCTTGTGCAAGTTTTCCTTTGGCTCTTATAAAATCGTACTCACCGGCTATATCATGATAGCTTTGCAAGAGCGGCGCATACATACCCACTTGCTGCGTAAGCACACGAAGTATTCTATAAATTTCTTTTGTTTCTTCGTACTCTAGCGAAAATATTTCGTTGTTTAGTTCTGTCGTTTCTTCAGGTTCTATAAAACTTGTTTTGCGGCTTTCGCTTTCGCTGTGCAACACTCCCTTTACCACTCGCTTTTGCTCAGCCACCACCGCAAGCACTCGCCTGCCGTTCATAAAACTTTCTTCTATGTCTGCTAAAAAACCTTGCTTGTTTAGCTTGGCTACTATTCTATCAAACATACGCCTAAGCTCTCCACGTTTTTTGTACAACTTCATTCTTATCTCAAACAAATCGTCGCTTGCTTTATCTCCTACTACGCCTGTTTCATCTAAAACTTCGTCTATTAAAACTTTTATATTTTTTTCGTAATAGTTTTGGTCTATCACTTTTGTAAGTCCGGGAAAAGTTTCTCTTACCTCTACTGTAAACCATCTAAAAATACTTTCCATACTCATTACCAATCGGCGTATGAGTATAAATTGCTCTCCCGATAATGATGCTCCGGGAATGCCAAGTAATTTTAAGTCTCTAGATATATTAGTGGTAAAATCGTTTGGAAAATGTGCGCCACTATCCAATATCATTTTAAATTCGTTGGCTTGTTGTAGCTCTAGCTCTATATACTCCTTACGTGTGTGTATGCGTAGCTGCTCTGCTTTGTGCTTGGCATACTCCGTGCGACAATGCAATGCAAGTAGTTCTTTTATTTTATCGAACTCTAGTTGTTGTAAGGCGGAGGCGGGGAAGAATTTCACAAAGAAAATTTGAAAATGTGCAAATCCCTAGAAGTCGGGATAAGTATTGCAAATATGCAAAAACTACACAAATTTATTAATGAATTTATTTGATTATTTTTTTAGTATTTTAACTTCATTGTTTCCGCCAATATCATTCGTAGTATTGTACAAAAATTTAGAAATGGTTGTAACCGAACCACAACATTTTGTATCTTCCGTTTTATATGATAAACCCAAGGTATCTGTATCTACATTATTAAGCTGCATCAATACTTTCATTTGTACATTTTCGGGAAAGTAAACCTTTAAAATACTATCTTCTGTGCTTATTCCATATTTATTCTCGGGGCTGCATTTAAAAAAAGTTGTATCTGCACCATTTAATGTAAAGAATTTTATTTTGTTTTTATCATAAATTGCATTGTTGCCGAATACCAAGTCTTTACCATTAGACTTATCCACGATTCTAAATAGTGCCGACGTATCCGTAACAGAGCAGTCTAATAATCTACATTTATCGCATGCGCAAAATGTAATAACACAGAAACTAATAAGTGAAATAAGTATTGTCTTTTTCATATTTTTTTTTACTTTTTAAAGAATTATCTATTCAGAAAATACTCTCGAAATAATTTCATTTCTTGCAATTCTATCTCAATATATTTTTTAAAAATATCGTCGCCTACTTGTTTTTGCAATGCAGAAATACCTACATCTATTAATCTCAAGCCTTGCTCTGTTAGCAATATATTATCAAAAGCTAAACCGCCAATATCGCTTGGGCGTTTTAAATCTCTATGCACAAAACCATCTGCATGTAGTTGTTTTAATTCATCTTCAAATACATCTAGCCAAAGTTCCCTTATCTCTATTTCGTACGCTCTAAAATCAATTGGTTTTATGCGTTCCATTTTTAGCATTTCTGCTTGCACTGCTTCATTATATTCTAATCCTTCAAATTTTACTACCAAGCCATTTATGGTATTGGCATACTTCATCTTCTCGGCTTCGGAGCCAATGTCAGAACGGGTATCATCTACAAATAGTTTTGCAACTATTGTATCTGATAATACGATTACGGTGTTGTTTGCACCTGCTGAGAGTTTGCGTGGGTATTTCATATTAGCCCCCTAAATCCCCCGAAGGGGGACTTTTGGAGTTTTATTATTTTAAAATTTTATAATTTATCTTGTTGTTCCTTTTCATTGCCTTCGGCAATGTCCACGGGTTTCATCCCTACATTTTGATGTAGGGATGGTTACTAAAAGTCAACCCCTTTGGGGTTGGTCGTGCATCATCTACTACATAATCTATTGCACAATCTACGCTTCGGTAAAAGATGAACAAAGGTATTCCGCCGAAGTGAGTGACACAACGGTGATGACCATAGCTGTGTTTTAGCCTGGACAATCCCGACACTTTGTGTCGGGATTGTCCAAAAATAAAAACCTCACCCCCGCCTCTCCAAAGGAGAGGAGCCACACCCTGAAACTTTGAAAATACTTTCCATACTCAGAGACTAAAGTCCTCCGCCTATAGGCGGAGATTTAGGGGGCCTAATCATCCAACTTCAACACCGCCAAAAACGCCTCCTGCGGCACTTCCACATTTCCTATTTGGCGCATACGCTTTTTACCTTCTTTTTGTTTATCCAATAGTTTCCGCTTACGACTAATATCACCGCCATAACATTTTGCGGTTACATCTTTTCGCATAGCGCTTATGTTTTCACGAGCAATAATTTTTGCACCAATGGCCGCTTGTATAGCCACTTGAAACTGCTGCTTGTCCAACAACGTTTTCAATTTTTCGCAAAGTTTGCGGCCAAATTCTGCCGAGCGACTTCTATGAATCAATGCACTCAGCGCATCTACTTTTTCGTTGTTCAATAAAATATCCATGCGCACAATATCGGCATCTCTAAAACCAATGGGGTGATAATCGAACGATGCATATCCACGAGTTTGCGATTTTAATTTGTCGTAAAAATCAAAAACAATTTCGGTAAGTGGCATCTCAAACGTAAGCTCCACACGGGTTGGACTAAGATAACCTTGATGTATCAACATACCACGCTTGCTTATACAAAGCGTCATAATGTTGCCAATATATTCGGGCTTAGTTATTATTTGTGCTTTAATGTATGGCTCTTCAATCTTGTCGGTACGAGTAGGGTCGGGCAACAACGCAGGGTTGTGTACATGTATGATTTCGCCTTTGTTGGTGTGTGCAATAAAACTAACGTTGGGCACTGTCGTTATTACCGTTTGGTTAAACTCACGCTCCAATCGCTCTTGTATAATTTCCATGTGCAGCAATCCTAAAAATCCGCAGCGAAACCCGAAACCCAATGCCTGTGAGGTTTCTAGCTCAAAGGTAAGTGATGCATCGTTTAGTTGCAATTTCTCCATACAATCACGCAGCTCTTCAAACTTATCGGTGTCCACGGGGAAAATACCTGCAAACACCATCGATTTTACATCTTCAAAACCATCAATTCTTTCTTTTGTTGGGTTGGCAACACTCGTCAATGTATCGCCCACTTTTACTTCCTTTGCATTTTTTATTCCTGTAATAATATACCCCACATCGCCACAGAAAACTTCGTCTTTTTTCTCCATGCCAAGTTTCAAAATACCTACTTCATCTGCAAAATAAGTTTGGTCGGTGCTAAAAAATTTCACCTTCTCCCCTTTCTTTATACTGCCTGCAAAAATTCTGTAATAAACAATTATTCCTCTAAAGCTATTAAACACACTATCAAAAATTAATGCTTGCAAAGGCGCTTTTGGGTTGCCTTTTGGCGCAGGAATGCGGGTAACAATTGCCGCAAAAACATCATCAATACCAATACCCGTTTTACCACTTGCAAGCACAATATCTTCCGCCTTGCAACCAATTAATTCTATAATTTCATCCGTTACTTCGGGTATCATGGCGCCATCCATGTCTACCTTGTTTATAACCGGTATTATTTCTAAGTTATTTTCTATAGCCAAATACAAATTGCTAATTGTTTGCGCCTGTATGCCTTGCGTAGCATCTACGAGCAGCAACACACCCTCGCATGCCGCAAGCGCACGACTCACTTCATAGCTAAAATCCACATGGCCGGGCGTGTCTATCAAATTGAGCACATAATCCTCGCCCTTGTACGGATAATTTATTTGTATGGCATGGCTTTTTATGGTAATGCCTTTTTCCCGCTCAAGGTCCATATCATCAAGCACTTGGGCTTGCATATCCCGCTCGCCAATGGTATTGGTGCTTTGTATAAGCCTATCGGCAAGGGTACTTTTTCCGTGGTCAATGTGTGCAATAATGCAAAAATTTCTAATATTCTTCATGTGAATGCTTTCCGCTCCTGTTTTTAGGCTGCAAAAATAGCGATTTTAGTTGATTGGATTGTTAGTTACGGAAGGTTACGAGTTACGGGTTTGGGAGTTACGGGTTTGGGCGCTGTGGTCTGTCGTCTGTTGTCGGTGATCTATGGCTTGTCTTGTGTCTAATGTCTAACAATCTTATGTCTAGCTTTTGGGAGCATGGGCAGAAGAACATTAATCAACTTCGGTTCCACGCTATTCGCTGCAAGTCCTCTCCGCCTTCGGCGGCTGTGGGCTTTCCGCTTCTATCGTGGCTAGGCTGAGCAGAGGAACTTTTTTCAGCTTTTATTGTGGAGTAGATTGAAGCGGGTGATGGATTGCGAAAGAAACAAAATTGAGCAGGAAATTAAAAATTTTGTGATTTAAAAAAGTCAAATTTGATTATTTCCAAATTCCCAAACTCTTGAATTATTTTTCCTAAAGAGATATTAGGAAAAAGTGACATATCGACCACAAAAATTAGTGTTTCATTTGTTCTAGTTAAAGCTACATATAATTTCTTCCAAATTTTATTATGATGTTTATCAACTGTAATGTTTCCAATTAAATAATTAAACATGATTTCATTAAGTATAAAAAGGCAAACATCACTTTCAAGGCCTTTAACAGAATCAATACTTTGAACAATATATTTTGATTCGGAATTATTTAAACTATTAATTAGGGTCTCTTTTAATTCCGCATATTCAGAAGTTTCCATTGAACAATATTTAACTTGGAACTCTTTCAATACATTCTGAATATTATTAACTTCTAATTGATTTTTAAGTTCATTTGATATTGATTTTATGAAAAGGTCTTTATCTAAATGAGAATATTTTTTTAGATTTCTTAATTTATCTTCTAATGTAAGTGGAAAGAAAATGTTTTTAGAAATATTGTGGGTATTATAAATATGTTGTCTTTTTTCAATAAAAATTAATTTATTGTCCGATTTATAGTGTTCGATTATTTTGTAAAAATCACTTTCTTTCGAAGTTAAATAATATGCATTACCCTTTTTGTTGTTTTCAACTTCTTGTTTTTGGTCTAAAGGACAAAAAATATTAGAAATTTTTAGAATTTCTTTAGGTAATCTTTTCGTAATATTATTGTTTGGAAGTATTTTGTAAAAATCAGATTCTTTGCTTTTACATAGTTCTATGAAGCCATTGAAATCTGTTGGATTTTTAATTGCTTGTTTTGGGTCGCCAATCATATATGTTTTGATATTATTCAATCCTAAAATTTCAAATGCTTTTAAGGCATCAAAATCTAAATCTTGCGCTTCATCAATAAAAATATGACTGATTTTAGAAGTTATGTGAGATACTATTAAATCAACTTTTGATTTTTTTAGTTTACTTCCATGTTTTGAATTATCTCTATCAATAATTATTTTAGCTTTCTTGAATACATCTTCGTTATGTATGATTTGTTTTTCTTTAAGTATTCTTTTTTTGTAGTTTTTTAAAGCGTCAGCATCAGGTAATTTAAAAGATACAGCATTGTTAAATATTTCAGAAATCGAATACTTTGAAAATGGATAAATAATTTCATTTAAGAAAAAACTATGTACCGTTTCTATTTTTATTTTTTCAGGAACATATCCATATTTTTTTATTATCGTTTCACTTATTTTATTTTTTGCAGAATTTGTGTACGTGATTGCATAAATAACTTTATGAGAATCATTCAAATTATTACATTCAAAAATTCTTTGAGATAAACCGTAAGTTTTTCCTGCACCAGCTCCAGCAATTTGAATTTCTATCATTGTAATTTTTCTAAAATTTCATTTATGTGTTTTGGAATTTCGAGTATAACTCTTTTTTTAACAATTGGATTACTAATAGCATTGCATAATTCTAGCATTGAATCAGTTTTACTATCTTTTAAAAAATCAGAAACTGATTTTGAGTCATTAGCGATAACAAAATAATCAGCGATTTTTTTACAATTCTGTCCAGTTAAAACCAAATCATCTTCTAAAGTATAATTTGCAGTTGTCCTAACAAAAATTGTTTTATCATTATCGAAAGCATCATGGTCTTGTTTTGCTTTAGGCTGATTATCAAAATCCCTAATTACTCCAACTTTTTTATTTTCATTGTCACTATTTATTTTAGTCCAAATTTCTAGAAAAGTTCTATATCCTTTTTGACCTATACTAATAATGTCTATATTATTTAAATATTCTTTTCTAATAATTAAAAGTGTATTGATAAACATTTCTTCTGTCGGACCTTCAACTAAAATAATTCTATTTGAAAATAAAAGTTTCAAAATATCAAAATTTGGTCTTTTGGAAAGATATTGAACAAGATTTTGGTCAACATTACTGAATGAAATTGCTTTGTTTCCACTGAAAGCAATAACATTGTTAAATTCAAGTTTATTTATAATATTTGGATTATGACTAGAAATAATTGTTTGAAATAAAGATTTGCTTTTGTGAACACTCTTATTTATGTAATCAATTACAAAATTTAGATTATTGGTGCTTAAATGTGATTCGGGTGCTTCAATACAACTCAAATTAAAATATGATTCATTGTCCTTGAAATGTTGGAAGAAAAGCAAGATAAATATAAGATTTCTTTGCCCTAATCCTTTTTGAAAGAGGAATTCATCACCATAACCCAAAGTAATATTTGATAAAATATTTTTTAGATTAGCAAGATTCGGAATGCAGTTAATATTTTGAATGAATTCATCAAGGTTTTTGAAATCAACATCAGATTTAAAAATTTTTTTAAAATTTTCTTGCTCTTTAATTTTTTTGAAAAAATCATTATAGGCATTGTTAATATTTACTTTTTCTTCCTGATTTAACTCCTTTTCTAGAAGTTTGGTTAAAATGCTATTCGACCTCATTGTATTTGATTCTGAAAAATCATCTCTCTCGGCATTAATAGCGTTTAATGTTATATTTTTTAGTTCATTGTATCCGATTTGTTTGCCATTGTTTGTCGATATTATTGAATATTCATAAAATTCAGTTGGTAGATTAAATGAAAAATCTTCCTGAATGTCTTGTGATTCCTTTAATTGTTTTTTTGTATAATCTAAAAAATCAGATTCGCTTTTTGGTTTAAAAATATATTGAATCTCATAACATACTTTACCGTCAATTTCATTAATCCAATTACCAACAATTGCCTTTTCATATTCACTTTGAATTTCATCAAATTGAATCGTGACTTTTATAATTGGAATTTTTGATATTAAATTTTGTGGATTAGTTTCTGTTTTTAATAATTGATAATAACTTTTTACAGAATTAGAATTAAAATCCGATAGAGTTAATCTTTTATATCGATATTCTAAATCATTTCCACTTAAGACAAGTTTCAATGCATTCAAAAAATTAGATTTTCCAGAATTATTTTCACCAATAATTATTGATAATTTTGAAAGACTCACCTCAAAATCTTCAAAGTTTCTGTAATTCTCAATTTTTACTTTACTTACTATCATCTTGTAAATTACTTACTTTTTATTAATTCCACCAATGAAGCAAATTTAAAGTTTCCACTCCAGCTAGAGAAATACAGCAGAGCAATGTGGGGCAGTGTTTCTGTGAGTTAAGTTATAAAAGAGTCGTGAGGTTTGAAATTGATGAGTATATTGTGCTTTTATAATGAATAATATTTTAGCTCTTTAGAACTTTTAGAAAAGATTATGGTTAATTTCAAAAAAAATATCGCAGATAAAGCAGACCAATTAATTAGAAAAGCTAAAGTTTTACCTTATATTAAAATAAATTGGGAAAATCCTATTGAAATAAAATGTGATGAATTAAAATCTATTCAAGAAATAAAAGAAAATATCACGTCAACCTTTTTTGAGGTTAATAAAAATAATCCAGCAGTTTATTATTTTTTGATTAAAAGCAATCACTTAGGAAGTGATTTGATAAATGCTTTAAGTTCTTATAAACAAAAAAAAGAACGTTCTTGTCCTAAAATAGACAAAAAAAGAAGTGTAGATTCAAAATACTTGTATTGCGGAAGTAAAAAGAAAGCATTAGGTGAAAGATTCATACAGCACTTAGGCTTTGGTAGTCAAAATACTTTTGCTTTACAACTCCTACATTGGTCTAAGGAAATTAAGCTAGAACTTGAATTCCACTATGCATGGTTAGAACCAAAAAATAAGGAGTTCACAGAATTAATAGAAGCTGCCTTGGCAGAGAAAACAAAACCGATTGTTGGAAAATTAGTTTGACTTGTTTAATAAGTATCCCACTAGGCAAATTTGAGGCGCAGCTCATGTGCGTTGGCAATCTGTGTGGCATATTAAAAAAGATGTTTTTAAAGCCCTCAACTAAATTCTAAATTATAATCTTTGCCGTTGTTTGGGTATGCTGCGTAGAAACGGGCACACAATAGTACATTGCAAAAGCTAAATAATTTCCAACAATTCAAACATTTATTTAATGCTCAAAAGAGTAAATTTGTACCAATGAAAAAGAATCTAACTGTACAAAATGGCTTTACCGAAATATTATTGTACAAAACCCCCAATGGTGCAGTAAAAGTAGAGATGTACTTACAAAATGAAACTATTTGGCTAAGTCAGCAAAAAATAGCTGATTTATTTGGCGTACAAAGACCTGCAGTAACAAAACATTTAAAAAATATCTTTCTATCGGGTGAATTGATAGAAAATTCAGTTAGTTCCATTTTGGAACATACTGCCACAGATGGCAAAACATACAATACACAGTTCTATAACCTTGATGCAATCATTTCTGTAGGCTACAGAGTAAACAGCAGCCAAGCTACAGCTTTTCGTATTTGGGCTACAGAAAGATTAAAAGAATACATCATCAAAGGCTTTACGATGGATGATGAGCGTTTAAAAAACCCGAATACCATTTTTGGCAAAGATTATTTTGAAGAACAGCTTGCACGTGTACGAGACATACGCAGTAGCGAAAGACGCTTTTATCAAAAAATTACAGACATTTATGCTCAATGCAGTGCCGATTATAATGTAGATACAAAAGCAACGAAAGATTTTTTTGCAACCGTACAAAATAAATTGCATTGGGCTATTACAGGACACACCGCAGCAGAATTAATAGCAGCAAGAGTGGATAGCAACAAAGAAAATATGGGGCTTACCAATTGGAAAAATGCACCAAAGGGCAACATAAGAAAAACAGATGTAGGTATTGCTAAAAATTATTTAACAGCTAAAGAGTTAGACGGATTAAACCGTATTGTAAGTATGTATTTAGACTATGCCGAAAGCCAAGCTAATAAAGGCATTGTGATGTATATGAAAGATTGGGTATTAAAATTAGATGCTTTTCTACAATTTAATGAAGAGGCTATTTTAAAAACCAATGGAAAAGTTACACACGAAGTAGCACTTACTCTTGCCGAAAATGAGTTTGCTAAATTTAGTAACGAAAGAGATAAAATTATGAAAAGTGATTTTGATAAGCTTTTATTGAGAAGAAATAAATAATTATGGAAGCAAAAAAAGTTTGGCTGCTTACACCTAATGGCGCAAATTTAAACCTCCCACTCTTACCGCAGTAATGCAGCACAGCAAAGTGGGGAAGGGTTTCTGTGGGGCAAGTTATAGAAGAGTTATGCAAAAAGCAATATGCAAAACTTTGCAGCATTTCTGCTAATGGTAAAACTAACAATGAAAATTAGTTTGCATTGTATTGCCTCAGCTTCAATATTGGCATTTTTTTCTTATACAACTAAAAATAGAATAGTAGAAAAAATTGTTGAAGGAAAAAAGGAGTGTATATTAGCGTAGTACAAAGGTTGTACGATAATTTAAAATGACTCGTCAAATAATCATACTATTTTTTTGTATCTCACTCTTTGACACTTCATATGCACAAAAGTCAAAAGGAAAAAAGTCAAAAGCAATTTTAATAACAAAAACAGTTGGCAACAAGGGCAACCGACTTAAAGACTCTGCATTTATTAATCAACTTGTAAAGATTTATAGGGACAGTATTTTGACAATTGTTGACAGCTTAATGAAAGACACAGCTTTTCTAAAATCAATTGTCGATACTTCTGTTTCTGATTATGGTGAATTTGCTTCATCTGCCTACAAAATTCAATTTCCAATTAAGTCACTAGGTTGGATAAGCGACTATGAACACATTTTTTCACCCAACCAAATATCAGAGTTAGACTCAATTATTAGCCACTTTGAAAAAGAGACAACAAATGAAATTGCTATTGTAACAATTGAAAGTTCGTGGGCAACAAAAGAAAATTTTGACAGTTTAACATTAGCAATTTTAAAAAAATGGGGCGTTGGAAAAAAGGGAAAAAATAATGGGATTTTAATTGGTATAAGTACAGGACTAAGAAAAATAAGAATACATAACGGTTATGGTATTGAAGCAAAGCTAACAAACGCAGAAACAAAGAAAATTATAGACGACATCATACTTCCTGAATTTAAAAAAGGCAATTATTTTGAGGGCACAAAAAGCGGACTATTAGCTTTAAAGCAAAAAATTCGTTGATAAAGCAGTGTGCTCTTCACAACTAGCAAATTTGAGTCGCAGCTGATGTGTGTTAGCAATCTGTGCGACAAATTATAAAAGAAGTTTGTGTAAATATTTTATTTAGGCAAATCTATAAGTGTACAATTTTATCTTTTCAAGCTTATTAAAAACAATTAACTTAGCTTACTAAAACAAAGGAATGAAAAGTGATTTAATTAAAGAATTATTTCTACAATTTGAACAAGCTTGCTATGATTATAATGGTATCGAATGTTGGAGTGCAAGAGAATTACAACCAATATTAGGATATGCAAGATGGGAAAACTTTGCTAAAACAATTGAGAAAGCAAAAAGCGCATGCGAAAATGCAGGTCAGCAAATTACCGACCATTTTCGTGACGTCACGAAAATGGTCGAAATTGGAAGTAAAACCAAAAGAGATTTAGAAGATATTGCACTAACCCGTTACGCTTGTTACTTAATAGCACAAAATGGCGATGCCAATAAACAACCAATAGCATTTGCACAAACTTACTTTGCTGTACAAACAAGAAAGCAAGAAATTATTGAACAACGATTGCTAGATATTGCAAGAGTAGCTGCAAGAGAGAAACTATCTAAAGCAGAGAAAAAATTATCAGGTATTATTTACGAACGAGGAGTAGATGATAAAGGATTTGCTGTAATACGCTCAAAGTGAGATGCTGCGTTGTTTGGTGGCTTTAGTACAAACGACATGAAACAAAAACTTAGCGTGCCTGCTAATAGACCATTGGCAGATTTTTTACCTACACTTACCATAAAAGCAAAAGATTTTGCCACTGAGCTTACAAGCCACAATGTTGTAGATAAAAACTTAAAAGGCAATACCGCCATAAGCAAAGAACATATAGATAATAATATTGCCGTAAGAAAAATATTAAAGGAACGTGGTGTAAAACCAGAACAATTACCTGCGGCCGACGATGTAAAAAAAGTAGAAAGAAAATTGAAAAGCGAGGAAAAGAAAGTTATAAAAGGCAATAAGAATAAATGAAGTATATCGTTATTAAATTTATAAATCTATTAGGAATCTATTATGCTAAAAAAATATATTTATAGTTTAGCTTTACTACCACTCCTCTCCTGCAAAAATCATTTCCATCAATCCCTAGCAAGTGTAAAAAAACAAACAACAACCATACGCAACTACATTAATGCAGAAGATACAAGAGATACGGTAACTTTAAAAAATCTATTGGCCGATACCATTACAACCTATTGGAAAATGGAAAACCCAACAAAACAAAAAATTATTAATTTTTACAAAGATTATTGGACAAAAAATAAATTTTCGAAAAATACTATTCATTCTATAACAGCTGTTGCAAGAAATACATTTAAAGTAAACACATTTTTTGAAGTACAAAGAATACAAGCCGATACTGCACTTCATTTTGAAAGTATTATTGTTTACAAATTAAATGAGGCTAATAAAATTGTGTATGTGGGTAAGGAATAAATCTTCTCAAACTACTTTAACTCACCAAACCTAATATTCAAAAATCTTTGTTTAAGTTTTACCGTACTTAGATATAAGCGTTACATATTTATTTTCAAATAGATAAAATGAAGTACATTAAAATAATGGCAGCATTAATTCTTTCATGTAATGCTGTATATGCCCAACAAACAAAAGTAAAAAAAGCAAAACCCAATTGCATTATTGCAAAAAGTAAAATAACTGAAACCAACATGGTAAATACACAGAAAAATGTGCTTGGCACAGAAATAAAGTTAGCAAGTATAGACCCTATGACTGGATACTTTAGAACAGGTTATTGCAATACGGATGCCAATGATAGGGGATTGCATGTAGTAGCGGCAGTTGTTACCAAAGAATTTTTAGAATATTCAAAACTACAAGGCAATGATTTAATGACGCCCTACCCTGCGAGTAATTTTCCGGGCTTAAAACCAGGCAATGTTTGGTGCTTGTGTGTACTACGGTGGAAGGAGGCTTTGGCAGGAGGTGTAGCACCGCCAGTTATATTAGAAGCTACCAACATAAAAGCATTAGAGTATGTAACACTTGCAGAACTAACAGCACATAAAGTAGAATAATTTTTTATGAAAACTAAAATTTGTGCGCTTTGCAAAAAAGAAAACGATGTTATGTATCGTATAAAAATAACCAAAGGTAAAGTATGGATTTTTGTATGTGAAACTTGCTGCAAAGAATCACAAATGCTAGCAGATTATGTGTATGGGGGTACTTGGAAGGGTTATAGACATTGAGTAAGATAACATCGTCTTGCAATTAAAAAATAATATTATGCCCAAACGAACTCCAATAAATGATGTGAAAAATCTTGAGGATTTAAACGATTTAGATAGTTTGGTTAAAGACAAACGATTGGCTAAAAGAAAAGATGCTAAAAGAAATAGACGTAATCGCCATTATGTAAAAGTTTAATAAAGTACCAAATGAAATCTAAAGATAGTGAAGAATTCTACTAACCAGAATGGGTGCATTTAAAATAAAAACTAGCCGATAAAATTACAACCTATTGGAAAATGGAAAACCCAACAAAACAAAAAATAATTAACTTTTATAAAGACTATTGGACAAAAAATAAATTTTCTAAAAATACCATTCAATCTATAACTGCTGTTGCAAAAAATACTTACACAATAAAAACATTTTTTGAAGTACAAAGAATACAAGCCGATACAGCACTTCATTTTGAAAGTACCATACTTTACAAATTAAATGAAGCTAATAAAATTGTGTATGTGGGAAAGGAATCAGCTTATTAGCAGATGAACAAAATCAATAATTACGAAATTTCAAATACCAACACTTTTAAAAAATTGCGGAATTACATTTATGTTTATAGTATCATTTTCAAACCAACCATAAACAAATACCATGAATCCAAAGGTTGAATTATATTTTAGTAAATTAAAAAAATGGCCACAAGAATTAGAGCTATTGAGAAACATTGTACTCGACTGTGGACTAACTGAAGATTTTAAGTGGCGCAATCCTTGTTACACTTATGAAGGAAATAACATTATTATTTTGGGTGAGTTTAAAGAATATTGTGCCATCATGTTTTTTAAAGGTGCGTTGTTAAATGATACCAATGGTATTCTAATTCAACAAACAGAAAATGTACAATCGGGGCGGCAGATACGTTTTACCAGTGTAAAGGAAATAGCAAAAATGGAAAAGGTTTTAAAAACCTATATTTTTGAAGCAATAGAAGTAGAAAAAGCAGGCTTGAAAGTTGAATTGAAACAGCATGTAGAGTTCAAAATTCCAGAAGAATTTGAAAAACAATTAAAGAAAAATGCAGTATTAAAAAAAGCTTTTAATGCATTAACATCAGGCCGACAAAGAGGATACTATCTTTATTTTGCTGCACCCAAACAATCTGCAACAAGGGAAGCTAGAATAGAAAAATATACACAGCAAATTATTAATGGGAAAGGATTGACAGATTGCACTTGTGGATTATCAAAAAAAATGCCTCAATGCGATGGTTCGCATAAACTACTTAGATAAAATACAATATTCCTACTTTCCGCCAAATGTATCAACTAACCACTTTCTAATCTCATTAGAAAAATATTTTTTCAATATAGATACCAATTGGTATCTTTACATATGCGACAGCCACAAAACACTAAAGAACATGTACTGACAGAAGCCACAAAACTTTTTAATACGAAAGGTTATAAAACTACTTCTATCAGTGATATTACTACTGCAACTGGTTATACAAAAGGAGCCATTTATAGACATTTTGAAAATAAAGATGCGTTAGAAATGGAGGCATTTGAAAAAATGATGTCAACCGTTTTTACCGTTTTGTCCTATAGAATTAAATCTGAAACAACGGCGAAAGATAAATTATTTACTTTGTTGGATATGTTTCAAAACTACATTACCAATCCGTATATTAAAGGTGGTTGTCCGTTATTGAATGTAGCCATAGAAATGGATGACACCAATGACCCATTAAAAAAAAGAGCACAAAAGGCATTGGCTTTGCTAAAAAGCTCCATCGTTACCATCATTGAAAATGGGAAAAAATTTAACCAAGTAAAATCTACCGTAAAAGAAAATTTATTTGCTACCATAATCATCGCTACACTTGAAGGTGGTATCATGATGAGTAAACTACAAAATAGCAATACGGATATTTCTGACATTGTTGTGCATTTAAAAAATTGGATAATAAAAGATATTCTTATATAATTTTTTTGAATTAATCGATACCAATTGGTATCAAACTTAGATAAAATGAAAAAGATAATTGAAAAATCGATTGGTTTTTATTTTAATGGCTTAGCCTTAATAAATCCATCCCTAGCGGCTAAAAAAGGATTTAATTTATTTTGTAATCCAATGGTGCAACCGTTGAAGCCTTATCAAATTTCTTTTTTAGAAACAGGAAAGCATGCTGTTTTATTGTACGAGGATACAAAAATACAAACCTATAAATGGGGGAAGGGCAGCAAAAAAGTATTACTCATTCATGGTTGGGCAAGTCATAGTTTTCGATGGAAAGCTACGATAGAACACTTAATTGAAAATGATTTTACCGTCTATGCATTTGATGCGCCAGCGCATGGATTATCTTCTGGCAAAATATTACACCTTATATTATACAGCAAAATAATTGATCTTTTTTTAAAAGAAAACAAAGAAATTGAACATATTATAAGCCACTCCATTGGTGGTTTTGCTGCTATTTATTGGCTATATCAACATCAACAAAACAGCATAAAAAAGGTTATTGTAATGGGCGCACCAGGCGAAGCTGAAGATTTTTTTAATTTTTATAAAAAGACGTTAGGCTTAACAGATAAAACGTTGAAAATATTAACAGATGAATTTGCAAAACTATTAGGGTACGAACCAAGCTATTTTTCCGCTTCATCATTTGCAAACGAAGTGCAAACACAAGGATTAATAATACACGACAAAGAAGATAAGGATACTAGCTACGAAAACTCTGTAAAACTTCATAATAGTTGGAAAAATAGTAAATTAATGCTCACACAAGGTTTGGGGCACTCATTAAAAAGTAAAGCATTGTTGGAAGAAATGGTTCAATTTATATTAGAATAGTTATACTAAAATATAGAGTTATGATTAAAAACTATTGATAAGATTAAAAAGTGTCGTTAGCATTTACCGCCAACCTGCTTTTTCATCAACAATTTTGTTTACATAAATGTCATAAATTATCCACAATTACAAATTTTACAAAATTATTACAATCAACCATTACATTATTATTACATTTATAAAATTATTAAATGTATAATATCCATGAAACTACCAAAATTACTCCTCTTAGTTGTAATATTTTTTCAAAGCACTTTTTTAAAAGCACAAACTTGCATTGGTCCAAGAGCAGCAACCATAGAAGTTAATGAAGCCGCAACTGGCTCTAATGCATCATGGACAACAGTTGTTAATGCAAAAGTTTCAGATAACGTTTATGACTTAGTAGCACTTCCAAATTTAGGATTTTCAGATAGATTAAAACTTACTGGTTTTGGTTTTACATTACCTACGAATGCTATTATATCTGGCATAACTGTAGAAGTAGAGAAATCGGTAACTGGTGGGCTAGTTATTAGAGATAAAGATATAATGATTGTAAAAGGCGGCGTAACACAAACAGCAACTAACAAAGCTGTAACAACCGCATGGCCAAGTACTGATGCAATAAGTAGCTATGGCAGCAATATAGATTTGTGGGCAAACACTTGGACAGGCGCAGATATAAACAATGCAGGTTTTGGTGTGGCTATATCGGCAGAAAGAAATATAAATGCGGGTGCGCCACAATCTGCAAGAATAGATTTTGTAATAATAACCGTTTGCTACTCCGGATTATTGGTACTTCCTATAAAGATAAAAAGCTTTCAAACATCCGTATTTCAAAAAAATAAAGTGAATGTAACTTGGACTACACTCAATGAACAGAATATAAAATGGATAGAAATAGAAAAAAGTGCAAACGGAAATAATTTTGAAAGCTTACACAAAATACAGCCAAAAGGTACTGGTTCATCTTCAGAAAATACATACAGCGTAATTGACAATACTTGCTTTAATGGTGCTAATTTCTATCGTATAAAATTCTTGGATAACGATGGGCAAATCACTTACTCTGATATAAAATCAGAATTGGTAACCAATACAGAAAAATTATCTATGCAATACAATGAGTCTTCTTTACATATTAAAATAACTGACAACCCCAGCAATTATTTTCTCAAAATTTTTGATACCAATGGCAAGCTCGTTTTTTCAAAAAATATTACTACAACAACAGAAAATACTTTTGTAAAAATACCTGTTGATTTAAAGAAAGGAAATATTGTATTTGCAACACTTGGTAATAAAGACAATACCTTAACCAAAAAAATATTTATTTTTTAAAATTTTGATAAAATATAGGATGTACAAAAAAGCCCCTAAACAAAGTAAATGCTTAGGGGCTTTTAATATCTTATACCCTATTTAAAATCTGCTTTCACCATTATTTTTGGTTCCATAGCTATTTTACCAGCAGAGCCAGATACATCAATACCATAATCAGCTAATTTTATTGTGAACTCTGAAGATGTACTAACAGATTTACCCGCAACTACAATTGTAGCTTTTGAACTTGCCGGTTTTGTAATACCATGTATTGTTAAATCGCCAGTTACATCAGCTTCGTAAGTACCATCTTTTGCAAAATTAACAGCAGACAAATTTGTAATTTTTCCTTTAAAAGTTCCTTTAGGAAATTTTTCAGTATCTAACCATCTTGGTTCATTAAAATGCGCTTGAATTTTCGGGTTAGAAAATGCAAAACTTTTCATTATAGCCTCAAATGCAACATCACCTTTTTTAGTGTTTATGCTTGCAACCACTGTTTTATTATCTGCTTTTGGTAATGCATCTTTAGAAGTTGTAGCATCAAAAGTAATAGTGGCAGAGGTAGTAGTTCTTTTCTTTTGTGCAAAACTGATGGTTGTAATACCAACTAATGCAAAAAGCATGATTGTCTTTTTCATTTTGTTTGTTTTTTTAGTTTTCGATTATTGTTTATTTATCTATTACACAACGTTTAAATGTTATAAACGTGGTTTCTAATATTTCACTATAAGCACCGCCGCTGCACGAACCTTTAATAGATACACTATCTCCTATTTTAAGATTTTTAGCATCGTTTGCGTTTTGTGGTTGAAATGCAAAAATAATGTATGACTCGGTTAGAGTATCAATCATTTTTATGTTTACCGTACTGTCTGCGTTTTCAGTTTCTGAAACCCTCCCATTTATAGTAACCAACTTTTCTGTATATTTTTTATTAGCTACTGTATCATTTACCTCAAATTCTTTAATAAAACTATATGCACTTACCGTAAAATTAGCTTTTTGAGTGGTAGTATCTTCAAACTTTAGGTTAAAAATATACCATATTGCGCCCCCACCAACTACAAGTACTGCTATTCCTAATATCAATAACCATTTCCACCATTTTATTTTCTTTTTTTCTTTTACAATCATACCAATTCGTTTTACTAAATACAAATATACAATGTTTAAACATTGAATAATCAGATTTATAAAATTTTAACAAAAAAATTATACCCTTGGGTTGGTAGCAAATACGGTTGTTTCTGTTACCAATGTTCTATCGTCTAGCTGTATAAGGCTTTTTAAAACGGCGGCTATTTCTCCAGCTCTTAGTTTAGAGGCTTGCTCATTTTCTGTATAAACCTTTTCTGTAGATATTCCTGCATTATCTACTCTGTTGCTGGCAAAACTAGTCATTACCTCACTTGGGTTTACAAGCATTACACGTATATTATGTGGGCGTAGTTCATCACGCCAGGCTTCTGTCATGCCTCTTAATGCAAATTTTGTAGCATTGTACGGAGATATGTTCGCCCCACCTTTCAAACCTGCTGTTGAAGCAATATTTATAATACAACCATAATTGTTGGCAACAAATACTTTTGCCGATTCTTTTGCCACCAACATTGCGCCGAGAACATTGGTACGCCATACTTGCTCAAATTGAACGGTGTCTATTTCTGTTAATGGAGCAATATAGCCATAACCTGCATTATTTATGAGTACATTTATGCCACCCATTTTTTCATTTGCTGATGCTATCATATTTACGACATCTGTTTCTATGGTTACATCTGCTTTTATATATTCCACCTGAAGTGTTTCAGCTGCTGCCTTTAGTTTTGCTTCATCCCTCCCTACTATCACCACTTTTGCTCCTGCTTCTTTTAAAGCCTTTGCTGTTGCCATTCCTATTCCTGAATTGCCTCCTGTTATTAATACTTTTGCTTCTGATAAATTCATGTTACTCTTTTAAAATTTGTAATATTTATCAACAAAGGTAAAGTATGTATATTGCTTTTATTGTTAAGATATTGTTTTGCTGTGAACCGAATAAAATTTTCTATAAAAAGAAAAATATTTTTTTGCCGAGAACCTGCCTGCCGGCAAAGGCAGGGGCGGCAAGACGTTTTTTATTAAATGAAAGGCGGTAAGGTTTTTTGCTACGCAAAAATGTGCCCTATAATTTTGATAAGTAACCAAGTAAATTGATTAAACATTTCAACAATTCGTGTGGGTACATTAAAAATTGTCGCAAGAGGTGACACCTCTCATAACGACTTTTAAACTAGAAAT
>JANOZW010000493.1:0-10127 GCA_031429575.1 Ferruginibacter sp. | reverse complement strand
GGCAAATTACAATTTCCTCAAATTTAATTTCGCCAGTAGATATTTTTATATTAAAATCGTAAAAGTCATTATTAGTAGCCGTTATTTTAAAACCTCCTGCTTCTAAAATTGCAAACATTGCTAAAAAACCAGTACGCTTATTTCCATCGACAAATGGATGATTAATTATAATACTTTCTACAATTGCAGGAGCTTTTTCAAAATATGTTGGGTACAAATCATCACCTCCAAAAGTTTGGTATGGTCTTGCTATTGCACTTTCCATCAACCCTTGGTCTCTTATGCCTTCTGCTCCACCATATTTTAAAATGGAAAGCTCATGAAGTCTTAATATAGTTTTGGCACTAATCATTATTGCGCTAATTTTTGCAATACGTCATCATATTTTTCGCTTGCATTTTTAAAAAATGCATCTGCATCAAATTCATCTTTGGTTTCTTTTAAATTTTCTAAGAATGCCAACACTTCTTTAATAGCAGATTCTTCATTTATAGATGCTAATTTTTCAAACGCTTTTGCTTTCATTTCTAATGTGCTCATAAAAAACATTTTTATACTTTCAAATTTACGATTTATATTATTTACATCTTCAATAATTTTCCGGGGTTAAGACTAGTTAATTGTAGTCCCAGCTTCTCCTTTTATAATTTCACTTAGCTCATTTGCATGACCAAGTGTTACTTTATGCACCCCACTTTCCACAGCCACAAGTGCATTATCAATCTTGGGTATCATTCCTTCATGAATAATTTTATTAGCCTGTAAAGTTTCAATACTTTCTTTTGTAATCAGTTTTATTACTGAATTCTCATCAGCTACATTTTCTAAAACACCTTTCTTATCAAAACAATAAATAAGTTGCACTTGATAATGTGCCGACATGACTTTTGCGATTTCATTTGCAATGGTATCAGCATTGGTATTTAATAATTGTCCTTCGCCATTGTGTGTGATAGGAGCAATAATTGGGGTTGTATTGTTTTCCAATAAAAGCTTCAAAAAATTATCATTAATTCCATCTGCTACAACATCACCCACAAAACCATAATCAATATCTTTTACCATTCTTTTTTTTGCTAAAATAATATTTGCATCTGCACCTGTTAATCCAATGGCTTTACAATTTTTTGCTTGCAATTTTGCTACAATATTTTTATTGATAAAACCTGCATAAACCATAGTAACCACTTTCAATGTAGCCTCATCCGTTATTCTTCTTCCATCAATCATCTGTTGCGGAATTTGCAAAGTTGTAGCCATTTCTGTTGCTAACTTTCCACCACCGTGTATCAAAATCTTAGGTGCGTCAATAGCAGCAAATTTTTTAATAAAACTGTCTAATGCAGTTGCATCATCAATAATATTTCCGCCTATTTTTACGACAAATAATTGCTGCATTTTATTTGATTACATTTTTTAAAATTTCTGCTAACACTGCTTGCGCAGCCCACACCCTATTGCTTGCTTCTTGTGTAACCAAACTGTTAGCACTATCCAATACTTCATCACTCAATTCTACATTTCTACGCACAGGTAAGCAATGCATTATTTTTGCATTATTGGTTACTTTTAATTTTTCGGGTGTTAGCATCCACGATGGGTCGTTGCTATATATTTTTCCATAATCATGGTATGTGCTCCAGTTTTTTACATACACAAAATCGGCATCTTTTAATGCTTCTTGTTGGTTGTTGGTTATCGTTGCCCCTTTGGTAAATTGTTCATCCAATTCATAATCTTCGGGATGTGTAATAATAAATTCTGCTTGGTCCCAAGCATTCATCCATTGAGCAAAACTATTGGCAACACATTGTGGCAAAGGTTTTATATGTGGTGCCCATGTCAATACTATTTTCGGTCGCTTAATTGAAGCTGCTAAAGTTTCTTTAATCGTAATAATATCTGTAAAGCTTTGCAATGGATGAAGCGTAGCTGTTTCTAAACTCACTACAGGGACGCCTGCATATTTTATAAATTGCTTTATTACATGCTCACTATAATCTTCTTCTTTATTGGTTAATGATGGAAAACTCCTTACGCCAATTACATCAAAATAATTTCCCAAAATGGGTGCTGCATCTTTTATATGCTCTACAGTTGTACCACTCATGATGGCTTCTTCTTCAAATTCTAATTTCCAACCATCATTGCCTACATTAAAAGTTAGTACTTGCATGCCCAAGTTTTCGGCAGCTATTTGTGTGCTTATACGTGTACGTAAACTTGGGTTTAAAAACAACAATCCAATTCTTTTATTTGCACCCAAATGCTTATCAGCAAAGGGATTTTGCTTATACGCTAACGCTTGTTGCGCTAGCGTATCAATATTGTGTACATCGTTTACCGAAATAAAATGTTGCATTTTTTTATTTTAACGTTGCTGCAAATGATTCTAAAAATAAATCAGCTTCTGTTTTTGTAATATTCAAAGCAGGCAAAAGCCTTATGGTATTTGGTTTTGCTTCGCCAGTAAAAATATTATATTTCATTAACAAATCTTTTTTTACATAAGCATATTCTTCTGGCATTTCAATACCAATCATTAATCCTCTACCACGCAATTCTTTTATTTGTGAAAAAGCTTTTAATTTATCTAATAAATAATCTCCCATAGTTTTTGCATTCATCAATAAATTTTCTTGCTCCATTACTTCCAACACTGCCAACGCTGCTGCACATGCCAAATGATTCCCACCAAATGTGGTACCGAGCATAAAATGCTTTGGTTGTATATGTGGTGCAATTAATATACCACCAATGGGAAAACCATTACCCATACCCTTTGCCATCGAGTATATGTCTGCTTGCACACCTGCATAATCATGCGCAAAAAATTGCCCCGTTCTGCCATAACCGCATTGCACACTATCTGCTATGTAAACGGCATTGTATTTTGTACAAAGGCTTCTTATCAATTGTAAAAAAGTTTTACTTGCTTCTCTTATGCCTCCCACACCTTGTATGCCTTCGATAATTACAGATGAAATATCGTTGCCATAATGTTCAAAATGATTGGCCAATGCCACTTCATCATTAAAAGGTAAGAAAGTAACCTTATCCGTTTCGTTTACTGGCGCTACAATATTTGGATTGTCTGTAGCTGCTACAGCCAACGATGTTCTACCATGAAATGCTTTTGTAAAAGCAACAATTTTTCTTCTACCGTTATAAAACGAAGCCAACTTTAAAGCATTTTCATTTGCCTCAGCCCCGCTATTGCAAAGAAACAATTGGTAATCTTCTTTACCAGAAATTTCTCCTAACTTTTTTGCCAATTCCTTTTGTATAGGAATTTCTATTGAGTTGGAATAAAAAGCAATCCTATTTAACTGCTCTTGCAAGCGTGCTACATAATGCGGATGCGTATGTCCAATAGAAATAACGGCATGACCACCATACATGTCTAAATATTTTTTGCCAAAATTATCCCACACATAAGAGCCCTGCGCCTTTTCAATGGCAATATCATTTATGGGATAAACGTCAAATAATTTCATTATTAAAATTTAGAAGCTTTTAAATTAAGTCCAGTTGTTTCTTCAAGAGAGAACATCAAATTCATATTCTGCAATGCCTGTCCCGAAGCACCTTTCAATAAATTATCAATAGCAGAATATATCACCAATTGATCATTAATTTTTTCAAGATAAATAACCGCTTTATTTGTATTTACTACTTGTTTCAAATCTATCATCACATCGCTCAGGTGTACGAAGGGATGCGATGCGTAAAATATTTTGTACAACGCATTAGCAGCTTCCAAAGTCAAATTCGATTGACAATAACTTGTTACAAAAATACCTCTTGCAAAATCGCCCCGCCATGGTACAAAATGTAATGTGGCTTCATTGCCTTGCAATTGAGTAAGCGATTGCTTTATTTCATCTACATGCTGATGCGATAAAGTTTTGTATGCTTGTATATTATTTACTCGCCACGAAAAATGCGAAGTGGCTTGCATAGATTGCCCTGCACCAGTGCTACCTGTAATACCCGTTGTATGAATGGTATTTAATATTTTCTCTTTTGCCAAAGGTAATAAGCCCAATTGTATGCAAGTAGCAAAACAACCCGGGTTTGCTATATTATTGGCGGCTTTAATTTGTTTTCTATTCAATTCAGGCAGACCGTAAACAAATTTTCTTTCACCGATATTGTTATGTGTTTCTAATCTAAAATCGTGAGACAAATCAATAATTTTTGTAGAGGCTGCAATATTATTTTCTTCCAAAAATTTTCTTGCTTCTGTATAACCAACACATAAGAAAATCAAGTCAACATCATCTATCATTTTATCTGTAAAAATTATCGATGTGTCGCCTATCAAATCATTGTGTACTGCATGCAAAGGCTTACCTGCATTGCTATTGCTGTGTACGAATACAATATTCGCATTCTTGTGATGAATCAGCAAACGAATCAATTCACCAGCCGTATATCCAGCACCGCCAATAATACCTATGTTAATTTTTATACTCATTATTTATCGTTGTGTGTAAGGTTATAAATGGTATTTTGGTTGCCAAATATTTTTGCAAACCCTTTCACATCATCACCTGTCCAACTATTATTCATTTCGCCATAGCTACCAAATTTATTGTTCATCAAATCATTTTCACTCTCAATACCAGTTACTAAAAAACGATAATGCAATAAGGTTACAAATACTTTTCCTGTTACATTTTTTTGTGTATCGGTTAAAAAACTTTCAATGTTTCGCATGGTTGGGTCTAGCAATTGCCCTTCGTGTAGCCAGTTGCCATACCAAGTGCTCAGTTGATCTTTCCAGTACAATTGATTTTTTGTAAGCGTATGTTTTTCTAATAAATGATGTGCTTTAATAATGATGATGGGTGCTGCTGCTTCAAAGCCTACCCTACCTTTTATACCAATGATGGTATCGCCTACATGTATATCTCTGCCAATGCCATAAGGTTGTGCCATAGCTTGCAATGTTTGTATAGCGGCCACTCTATTTTCAAAAATGGTTTCATCTATACCAATCAATTCTCCTTTATCAAAAGTTAAACTAATTTTTTTCTCTGTAGTTTCGGTTACTTGTGTAGGCCAAGCTGTTTCGGGTAAATAATCTTTGCTATTCAAAGTTTCTTTTCCACCAACCGATGTGCCCCACAATCCTTTATTGATACTGTAGGCAGCTTTTTCAAAATTCATGCTTACATGATGTTCTTTCAAAAAGTTTATCTCAGCTTCTCTGCTAAGTTTTAAATCTCTAATCGGTGTTATAATTTCTGCTTGCGGTATCATGGTTTGAAAAACCATATCAAATCTCACTTGATCATTGCCTGCGCCTGTACTACCATGTGCTACAGCTGTTGCACCAATTTCTTTTACGTAATCCGCCACTGTTATGGCTTGTATCATACGCTCGGCACTTACGCTCAATGGGTATGTAGCATTTTTTAATACGTTGCCAAAAATTAAATATTTTATACAGCTGTCGTAATATTTTTTAGTAACATCTACACATGTGTAAGATGCCACGCCTAAATTTTCTGCATGTTTTTTTATAACCGCTACTTCTGCATTGTCAAAACCACCAGTGTTTACCGTAATGGCATGTACTTCGTAGTTTTTTATTTTATTTAAATAAATAGCACAATAGGTTGTGTCTAATCCGCCACTAAATGCTAGTACAATTTTTTGTTTCATAATTTTTATTTTACCTATGTGTTTCCTATGATTCTAATGTGCCTATGTGTTTAAGTTTACCACAACTTGTCCCGCAACTGCGTGGATAGAAACATAGGCACATAGTTTTCACATAGACTTTTCAAGTCCTCAAATTTTATTCAAGAAAAAATTGAAAATAATTTCACAATCTCTTTCTTCATAAACGGCTTCAACAACCTCGATTGTTTTATCCGCATAAAACGCTCATACAATTTTGAATGTTGCTTAAAATCTTCCTTCGTTTCCTCAGGCTCATAGTGATCTTGTGGATCGTACAACATACCCGTACACATACAATTCTTTCTATCCTTGCTCATTAGTATTTCGTAGTTTACACAGCTTTTGCAACCAGCCCAAAAAGCATCATCTTGTGTAAGCTCACTATAGGTTACAGGCTCATACCCTAAGTCAGAATTTATTTTCATTACTGCTAAGCCAGTTGTAAGTCCAAATAATTTTGCATCAGGATACGTTGTTCTGCTTAGCTGAAATATTTTTTTCTTAATAGCTTTTGCCAAACCAGCTTTTCTAAATTGAGGTGCTACTATTAACCCAGAGTTGGCTACATATTTGCCGTGCTCCCAAGTTTCTATATAACAAAAACCTGCCCAAGTACCATTTTTATGAAAAGCAAGTACAGCCTTAGCTTCCAGCATTTTTTGTGCAATGTATTCAGGTGTTCTTTTGGCAATGCCAGTGCCTCTTGCCTTGGCGGAAGATTCCATTTCTTCGGCAATGATTACTGCAAAACCTGTGTGTGCTTTTGTGGCTATGATAATATCAAATTGCTCGTG
Source organism: Ferruginibacter sp. (assembly GCA_031429575.1). GTDB lineage: Bacteria > Bacteroidota > Bacteroidia > Chitinophagales > Chitinophagaceae > Ferruginibacter. The sequence continues at coordinate 3,639 of JANOZW010000493.1, read as the reverse complement.
CATGATGATAATGCTTTAAAAGTAAATTGAAAACTGTTGGGTAGCATTTATATGAATATGCTCAAATCAATCTTTTAGGTAACTGCTTATTGTGGCGTGAGTATCAACGTCGCACAATAAAGGGAGTAGGTCGTGTGGGTATAAAACAAATGGGTGCTTCTACAAAATTTTTAGATTTTGCATTATTGTAAGTGCAAGTTTTTTGCGTACTAATAATGAAGGCGTTTGTCATTTATTTTATCTAATAGATTACAAATGTATAATAAAATGTAGAAATATGGGCTGTTAATTTTTCTTAACTAAATGGAGGGTTATTTTCGGTTGTAATGTTTTATGATTTTAATGAGCACAATGGTTAATCCAATTGCAAATAATAGCATGAAGGAGATAATAAGAAATTCCATTATTTGTTTTTACAAAATTACAAAGTTACACCCACAAAAAAACCGTTCCCAAAAAAGAACGGTTCTTAAAAAATATAAAAGTAAATTTTATTTTACGGAAGCTACCAAAGCTTTAAAAGCAGCAGGCTCGTTCATAGCAAGGTCTGCAAGCATTTTACGGTTAAGGTCTATTTTCTTCTCAGCAAGTTTGTGTATAAATTCGCTGTATATCATTCCCTCTTCACGCACGGCAGCGTTTATACGAGCTATCCATAATGTACGGAACTCACGCTTTTTGTTTTTACGGCCAACGTAGCTATACGTCAAACCTTTTTCCATTACGTTTTTGGCAACGGTATATACATTTTTTCTTTTACCGTAAAATCCTTTAGCGGCTTTTAAAATTCTTTTTCTGCGGGCTCTACTAGCTACAGAGTTTACTGAACGTGGCATATCTAATTTTTTTTAAAGTTAATAGTTAATTTACCCAAGCATTTTACTGGAGCATAGGTGGTTTATTTCAATCCCAAAAGTCTTCTTACAAAATACATTTGTGTAGAATCTACCATACCATCTTTACGCATAGCACGCTTGCGCTTAGTAGATTTTTTTGTAAGAATGTGGCGTTTGAAAGGTTTTTGAAAAGTAATTAAACCTGTACCGGTAACTTTAAAGCGCTTTTTTGCGCTGCTGTTTGTTTTTACCTTTGGCATTATATAACTTGTTTATTGTTACTCCCTGCTGGCGGTTCAAAATGATGAACACTTATGGAGCCGTGTGGGAAATGTCTAAAAAGATTGCTCTTTTCGGAGCGCAAAAGTAGGTTTTTTTAATGAATAATGAGTAATGAATAATGAATAATGTTTTTATACGCTGAATATCAATTTATTGCAAACAGTATAATCTACCAATCTTGCCTCTAAAATCTAATACCTTTTATCTTTTCTAGTGCTATGCCACACATACCATTTTTCAGCATTAGCAGCGGCTATACGCTATTACTCCGCCACAAGCCTACGCACAAACCTTCAGCGGGGTAGCCGCTCCTATCCGCCAGCTCTTCAGCTGCAGTTTTTCAATTTGGCAATAATTCGAACCATAATTACAAATAGCCATCATTAAAATAAAGTAAGACTATTGAAAATTAAAGAAACTTTAAAAATGTTCATTTTTTTATTTCTAACTTGAACAATTTACAAATGTGTCTGACACCTTGGAAAGCTCTTTAAATTTGTCACAACGTTTACTAGGTGTCTGACACATATTAAAGACTTCAAAACCTTGAACTTTCAACCTTGAACTTTTTTCGTTCCCAAAAGCGCAAAAACCATCGGTATATTATTTCCAAAATGCGCTATCCGAAATTTATTTGGCTCAAACTCCACCGTTTTTGCAAAACAATTATAAGGTGAGTAATCATACTCTTCAAAAGTATTTATTTCAATACCATTTGTAATTAAGCTTGTGAAAACTTCAGCCAAATCGTGATTCCATCCAATATAATCAGTTTTTATTGGTGCATTTTTATCAGCGTATGTACCAGTTTCACTTTCCACAATTTCGCCCACATTAAAATAATTGTATTTTATTGTTTCAAAATTATCATCGTACATCCATACCACTGGGTGAAACTCTGCAAACACAAACCTGCCATTGGGTTTTAAAAATGTAGCAATAATATTTGCCCATTTGTTCATATCGGGCAGCCAACCTATTGTGCCATAGCTGGTAAATACAATATCAAATTGTTCTTTTAAATGATTGGGCAAATCATATATGTCACAACAAATAAATGTTACTTCAGTATTGGTTTTCTTTGCCAATTCTTTGGCTGCATCTATTGCTTTATCAGATAAATCCACCCCCGTAACCCTTGCCCCTAGTCTTGCTAGCGAAATACTATCTTGTCCAAAATGACATTGCAAATGTAAAATACTTTTACCTTTTACATCGCCCAACAATTTTAATTCAATATCATTTAAAGACGTGTTGCCTTTTAAAAATCCTTCTACATCATAAAATGCAGATGCAAGGTGTGCTTCTACTCTATTGTTCCAAGAGTGTTTGTTTATTTCTATGTAATTCTTTTCTGATTGCATACTGCAATTTAACTATAAAATTAAACGAAACCCTACTCCTAAATTTCCCAAGCCAGCATTATTACTCAAAGAAGTATTAAAGGAAAATTGATCATTTGTTGCTGTTCTTACATTTGGATTTTCCGAAGTTTGGGACGAATGCAAAAATGCTATACTTACTAAATTTGACATACTTATTTCCAGTTGCAATTTTTTTAATATTGCATAGGAAACGCCAGGAGAGAAAAACAGTTTACCTCCGTTTTGCTTACCGCTAAGTTTGTAAGGATACAAAGAGTTGTAAGTAATTTTTTCTTTTCCAAAAATGGCTGCTGCATCTAACTGTACATAAAAGTTTAAGTCTTTTGCAAGTTTTTTATATTGCCTGTAAAAAACACCTACCTCATACTGGTTTGCTTTTCTAGAAGTAGTATCAAATGGTGTATTGGCTTGTTTTTCATTGAGAGAAAAGGTTGTAAAATTAAAGCCAACGACCTTGTTTTCTTTAATAGCCTTACCAATACTTATCCCGATTGTAGCCACTTTATTAGAAATTGTTTGAGTAGATGGAAGAGGAGCTGGCAAAGGGCTCGGAAATGGCTGGCTTACAATACTAGTTTTACTGGAGCCTGCAGAAATTTGCCCACCTACTAAAACCTTTCCTTTGATAATTTGTGCATTTGTATTCAATGCAAATAATATTGCAATAACTAGTGTCGTAATTTTTATCATAATAGTATAGTTTTTCAATAGACACTATTAAAATAAAATTTGTTGTTAAGGTTATTGTAAAGCTACCAATATTTAGAAAATGTCTAAAAAAATCATTTCAATTCCTTCATAATTTCTTCTATTGCTTTATCCAATTGTGGATCTTTGTTATTAATTTTATCTTCAAAACTATTCACCAATAAAATATCTGGTTGTACCCCGTTTTTCTCTAAATCTTTTCCATCTAAGGTATAACAGCCCCATGCAGGCATACGCACAGATGAACCATCTACTAAGCCCAAAGAAGTCGTGAATATAATCCAACGGTATGTTTCATTGCCAATTATTTTACCAAGCTTTAGCGCTTTAAATCCTTGTGCTGTCATTTCTGCATCGCTAAGCGACTGTTCGTTTATAAGCAAAATAATGAGTTTATCTGCTGGTGCAAAATTTGGTTGAGGGCTCAA
>JANOZW010000492.1:0-12957 GCA_031429575.1 Ferruginibacter sp. | reverse complement strand
AGAAACCAATATTAGCAAAGGAAATTTCTTTATGTTTTTCACCAATAAAGAGCGTTTTTTTAATTATGCTAAAGCTATTTTAATTGGTTTGCCTACTTGGTATGTTATTGGAATACTATTGGCTTTCTCCAATAATTTTGCCGAAAAATTTGGCATTGCAGAAGAGGTATTGCCAAAGAAAGCCACCATGTATGCCTATGTTTTTATTTCTGTGGCAGATGTGTTAATTGGTTTTGTAAGCCATTGGTTAAAGAGTAGAAAAAAAGCATTGTTTATATTTTATTTCCTCACCATAATTGGTATTGTTTTGTATTTTATGCAGCAAGCTGGTACCGCATCTACCATGTATATTATTTGTGCTTTCTTAGGTTTTGGTACTGGCTTTTGGGCATTGTTTGTTACGATGGCAGCAGAGCAATTTGGTACAAACCTTAGAGCCACAGCAGCTACTACCGCACCCAATATGGTAAGAGGCTCATTGCCTTTAATGTTGTTGTTGTTTAACTGGTTTCAAGGGTTTACAAATTATATAAACGCTGCCATTTGGCTTGGTGTAATTGTAATGGCCATTAGTATGACTGCGGCGTATTTTACTAGAGAAACATTTGGAAAAGATTTAAATTTTATAGAAGAATAGTATTGTAATTTCCTATACATTGTGGTTCGTACATTTATACGAATTACTTAAAAGTTCGTACAATCATACGAATTACTTAAAAGTTCGTACAATCATACGAATTATTCAAAAGTTTGTATATTTACATACAAATAAATAAACATGTCCATAAAGGCAATATTAACTTGTGATATAGTAAATTCTACAAAGCTTACTCCCACTAAAGAGAATAAATTAATAGCAGCTATAAATGAAATATTTGTACAGCAAAAAATAGAATTTTTTAGAGGAGATAGTTTTCAAGTATTTATAAATGAGCCTGAAAATGCTTTAGCGCTATCCTTGCTTTGTAGGCTTGCTGCAATGAAATTATATAAAGAGCAAAAAATACAAGTTGCAGATGTGCGTATAAGTATTGGTATTGGTGAAGTAAAGCAACCTATAAAAGTATTAACAACAGCAAAAGGAGAAGCGTTTTTATTGTCTGGACGAACATTTGATGAAATAGCAAAAACGAACCAACGGCTTGCTATTACTATTAATAACCCACTTGCAAGCCAAGGATTAGAAGTAATTACCGATTCGATAAATCATATTTTTGAAAAAGTAAGTGGTAAGCAAGCAGAAGTAATATTTGAATTACTAAATGGAGAAACACAACAAGCTGTTGCCAAAAAAATAAAGAAAACAAAGAGTACTATACATCAACTTACTATAGCAGGGCAATGGCCACAATTAGAAAAATTATTACAACAATATAATAACATCATTAAATTAGTACAATAATGATAGAACCCATTTGGTTAACTAAAATAATACTAGCACATTTTATAACAGACTTTTTATTGCAACCCAAAAGCTGGGTAGAAGAAAGACTAATAAAGCATTTCGCATCACCCAAACTGTATCTTCATGGCTTTGTAACTGCAATAGTAGCCTTTGCAATTACTGGCTTTACATACTGGCAAGTAGCATTGGTTATTTTTGTAACACATATAATTATTGATGGGTGGAAGAGTTACCAAAAAGCAAGTTTTGGTTATTTTATGGTTGATCAATTACTTCATTTATTGGTAATAATAGGTTGCTGGTATTTTACTTTTTTATCTCTAGAAAAATTAAATACTGCATGGATGTTGTTAAATAAGGATTTGAATATTTGGAAAATAATAACCGCATTTGTTTTTGTAACTACACCCGCTGGCATATTAATAGGTCAGTTTACAAAACAATGGCAAGACAAAATAGAAAACGCTGATAGCTTGGCAAATGCAGGGAAGTGGATAGGTATAATTGAGCGTGTTATTGTACTTATTTTTGTAATGAAAAATGATTATGCAGCTATAAGTTTATTACTTGCAGCAAAAGGTATAATTCGTTTTAATGAAAAAGATAGACCCGAAATAAAAACAGAATATTTGGTGATAGGTACATTGCTAAGTATTGGTATAGCCATTGTAATAGGTTTAATTGTGAAATATTAAGTTACAAAGGTTTTGTAAAAACTATTTTTAAAAGGTATTTAGTGAAAACAAAAAATTGTGATTCAAAATAAAAAAATACTCATCATACGTTTTTCCTCCATTGGCGATATTGTGTTGGCAAGCCCAGTGTTTCGTTGTGTAAAAAAACAAGTGCCTGATTCGGAGTTGCATTTTCTTTCTGAAATAAGTTGTAAACGTGCTACGGAACATAACCCGTACATTGATCAGTTTTATTATTTTGATAATTTTTTAGATAAAACAATTGAATTATTACAAGAAGAAAAATACGAACATATTGTTGATCTCGAAAATAATGCAACAAGTAAAGCCATTATTAAAGCATTAAAAGTAAAAGCCTTTGTTGTTGATGAATTGTCTTTTAAAAAAACACTGTACACAAAATTTAAAATTAATTTTTTACCAAGCAAACATATTGCTCATCGTTTTTTAGATGTGGTTTCGCCACTACACGTAAAGAACGATGGAAACGGATTGGACTTTTATATTTCAAAAGAAGATGAAGTGGCTGCTCACGACCTGCCAACAGCCCATTCTGCGGGATACTATGTATTGAACATTGGTTCAAAACATTTTACTAAAACATTTCCTACAGAAAAATTTATTGAACTCTGTAGCAAGCTGAATCACCCGATAATAATTGTAGGTGGTAGAGAAGATATGTTGGCAGGAGCTTTGATTGCTGCACAAGACACTATAAAAATTTACAATGCTTGTGGTAAATTTAACCACGGCGAAACGGCCGATATCATGCAAAAATCAAAGGCGGTTATTGGCAATGTAAATGATTTGATGTACATAGCTTGCGCATTTAAAAAGCCTATTGTAGCCCTATGGGGTAGTAGCTCACCAAAGTTTGGTGCAGAGCCTTATTATGGTGAATATTTTATACGCCTGCAACAAAAGCCCATCTTTGAAAATGAATATTTAAATTTGCGTTGTCAGCCTTGCTCAGAAAAAGGATTGGATGCATGCCCAAAAACACATTTTAATTGCATGCAAAAAATAGACATAGACGAAGTAATTAGAAAAATAAAAGCTGTTATATAATTTTTATATCTAATTAAAAATATAACTTATGCAAGTACAAGAATGGGTAAAAATATTTCAAAGTAGTATTGAGCAATATCATGTGAATGATGATGTGGACACTGAAATAAAAAACCCTTTTGAAAAAGATTCTTTTGAGCACTTATTGTTTTTAAAAAACTGGGTGGACATCGTGCAGTGGCATTTGGAAGATATAATCCGTAGCCCCGAAATATCTGGACAAGAAGTGTTGGCTATTAAAAGAAGAATAGATGCATCTAACCAACACAGAACAGATTTGGTAGAGTTCATTGATGGTTGGTTTTACAATAAATTTAATGCAGTAGAAAAACAAGCTAATGCAACTTTTAATACAGAAACACCTGCATGGGCGGTAGATAGATTGTCCATTTTAGAATTGAAGATTTACCACATGCAGATAGAAGCTGAAAGGATTGGTGCCTCTGATGAACATAGAAATGCCTGCCAAAAAAAGTTGGATGTATTGCTTACACAAAGAGAAGATATGTGCACTTCTATTACGCAATTGCTAGAGGATATTGCTAGAGGAAAAAAATACATGAAATTGTACAAGCAAATGAAAATGTATAACGATGAAAGTTTAAATCCTGTATTGTACAATCAAAAGAAATAATGGAAAAAGGTGCTGAGCATATTTTAGTTATACGATTTTCTGCATTGGGCGATGTGGCTATGGCTGTTCCTGTAATTAAAAATTTGTTGGCGCAAAATCCTGATCTTGAAATAACTTTTTTATCTAACCCTTTTGTTGCGCCATTTTTTAAAGATATTGAGCGGCTCAGTTTTTATGGCATTAATGTAAAAGATTATAAAGGCATTGCTGGTATTTATAAACTAAGTAAAAAGATAAAAGCAGAAATAGCATTTGATGCCATTGCAGACCTGCATAATGTGCTACGCACAAAACTGCTTCGTTTTTTTTTAGCTAATAAAAATACTGCTGTAATAGATAAAGGTCGTAAAGAAAAAAAACAACTCACCAAGCCGTCTAATAAAAATTTACATTCCTTAAAAACAAGTTTTGAGCGATATGCCGATGTGTTTTTAAAACTTGGTTTACAAATTCAGCTACAAAAAGAAATGGGCATAACAGCTTTGCAACCTACTATTTCATTATTGCCTTTTGAAAAAACTGGCAATGAAAAAATTATTGGTATTGCGCCATTTGCAAAGCATCATGCAAAAATGTATCCCCTGCATAAAATGATGGAAGTAATAAATATGTTATTTACTAATAATAAAAATAAAATATTGTTGTTCGGGACAGCATCGGAAATGGCTCAGTTAGATAATTCGGTTTTAAATCAACCTAAGATATTTTCGATGGCTGGTAAATTATCTTTTGCAGAAGAACTAAATGTAATTTCTCAGTTAGATGTAATGGTGAGTATGGATTCCGCTAATATGCATTTGGCTTCTTTATACAATGTGCCTGTTGTGTCGCTTTGGGGAGGCACACACCCATACCTTGGTTTTTATGGTTGGGGACAAGCTGAAAAAAATATACTTCAAATAGATTTGCCTTGCAGACCTTCATCTGTATTTGGTAATAGGTCATGCCCTGTGCATGGTGATGCAGGTTGTATGCAAGATATAACACCTGAAATGGTTGTTGAAAAAGTGGAGCAAGCCTTATCTTAAATTTTCTTTTACTTTTTAATGTAACAATAGCAGTAAATGCTATATAAACCTGTAAAGACGGCAGATTGAAGTTATTTTTACTGTCATAAATGCAATAGTTTTTTATTGGATGATAATTTGCAGATTAAAAAATGTAGTAAATGGATACAATAATTTTATTGCATCATCTATTACATAATCTATTGCATAATAAAAGTTGAAAAATGATTTTCTGATGAATGGCTGCGGGATGGGCAGTAGTACCCCACAGACTGCCGAAGGCAGGCGAGGAGTACTACAGACAGCCCGATAAATGTTGATTGAAAAACCAATCTTCACAGCCCCAAAAAGCCCCCTCTATCTCTCCGCCATAGCGGAAAGAAATAGAGAAGATTAATTAGTAGATTAAGTAAGAGATGGTCTCTTAATGAGTAGTAGATAAATAACAGAAACGAATTTTATAACAACAAACTCCAACGGGGTTTAATTTGAGTAACCACGGGTGAAACCCGTGGACATGTGCGAAGCACATAAACACATACACCATGAGCACAAACAACTATACCATAAAAGCATCGGAAGCACTTCAACAAGCTCAGCAAATTGCTTTTAATAGCAAGAACCCAAACATAGAAGCAGAGCATCTTCTAAAGGCATTGATAGATACCGAAGATTCGTCTGTAGATTATTTGTTGAAGAAAAATAATGTGACGGTAAACCTTGTTACAACTAAGCTGGAAGAATTGATAAAAAAATTGCCAACCGTAAGTGGCGAGCCTGCTCAAACAATGGGTAGAGAAGCCAACAATGTAATGCTTCGTGCCAATGCCGTACTAAAAACTTTTGGCGATGAATTTATAACACCGGAGCATTTGCTATTGGCCATTTTGCAAGGCAGCGATGCATCTTCAAAATTATTAAAGGATGCTGGGCTTACCGAAAAAGGTTTGGTGGCATCTATAAAAGATTTGCGCAAAGGCGGCAATGTAAATTCTCAAACAGAGGAAGCGCAGTTTAATGCACTAAACAAATATGCAAAAAACTTAAATGAAATGGCTCGTGCGGGCAAGCTAGATCCTGTGATTGGTAGAGATGAAGAGATACGAAGAACGCTCCATATTTTGAGCAGAAGAACAAAAAATAATCCGATACTCGTGGGTGAACCTGGTGTGGGTAAAACCGCTATAGCAGAAGGTTTGGCCATGCGTATCGTAAATGGCGATGTGCCCGAAAATATAAGAACAAAAGTAATTTTTGCATTGGATATGGGGCAACTAATTGCTGGTGCAAAATACAAAGGCGAGTTTGAAGAGCGTTTAAAATCGGTGGTGAAAGAAGTGATTTCTGCCGACGGGGAAATTATTTTATTTATCGATGAAATACATACACTCGTGGGTGCTGGTGGTGGCGATGGTGCCATGGATGCTGCCAATATTTTGAAACCTGCATTGGCTCGTGGTGAGCTGCGTGCTGTGGGTGCAACAACGTTAAATGAATATCAAAAATATTTTGAAAAAGATAAAGCACTGGAAAGACGTTTTCAAAAAGTAATGATAGATGAACCGAGTGTGGAAGATGCGATTTCTATTCTTCGTGGGTTGAAGGAGCGTTACGAAACCTATCATCATATTCGTATAAAAGATGAAGCCATTATAGCTGCAGTGGAATTGAGCAACCGATATATGACGGATCGTTTTTTGCCCGATAAAGCCATAGACTTAATGGATGAAAGTGCCGCTAAGCTTAGGATTGAAATGAATTCGATGCCTGAAGAATTGGATAAATTGGAAAGGCAAATTCGTCAATTAGAGATAGAAAGAGAAGCAATAAAAAGAGAAAAAGATGAGGGGAAATTAAAAGTATTGAATACAGAAATTGCGAACCTTTCTGTGGATAGAGATACCTATAAAGCAAAGTGGCAAGAAGAAAAAGAATTGGTAGAGCAAATACAAAATGGCAAAGCAGCTATTGAAGATTTGAAAGTGCAAGCTGAGCAAGCGGAGCGTAATGGGGATTATGGAAAAGTAGCAGAGATACGATATGGCAAAATGAAAGCGCAAGAAGAAGTGATTGCCGAGCTTACTGAAAAATTGGGTGCATTATCTGAAAGAAGATTATTAAAAGAAGAAGTGGATGCAGAAGATATTGCCATAAGTGTGGCAAAAGCAACTGGTATTCCGGTATCGAAAATGTTGCAAAGTGAAAAAGAAAAATTATTAAACTTAGAAGATGAATTGCACAAAAGGGTAGTGGGGCAGGAGGAGGCGATAGAAGCCGTGGCAGACGCTATACGTAGGAGTCGTGCAGGTTTGCAGGATGTAAAGAAACCAATTGGTTCATTTATTTTCTTAGGTACAACTGGTGTGGGTAAAACAGAATTGGCAAAAGCTTTGGCGGAATATTTATTTGATGATGAGGGCATGATGACAAGAATTGATATGAGTGAGTATCAAGAAAAGCATAGTGTGAGTAGATTGGTTGGTGCACCTCCAGGTTATGTGGGTTATGATGAAGGTGGACAATTGACAGAAGCAGTTCGTAGAAAACCATATTCGGTTGTGTTACTTGATGAAATAGAAAAAGCACATCCTGATGTGTTTAATATTTTGCTACAGGTTTTAGATGATGGCAGATTGACAGATAATAAAGGCAGGATGGTGAATTTTAAAAACTGCATCATCATCATGACGAGTAATATGGGTAGCCAAATTATACAAGACAATTTTGAAACCGTAACAGAAAAGAACAAGGATGAAGTGGTTGAGAAAACAAAAGTAGAAGTGATGGAGCAACTTCGCCAAACAATACGCCCAGAGTTTTTGAATAGGATAGATGAGATAATTATGTTTCAACCTTTGATGAAGAAAGAGATAAAAGGAATAATAAGTATTCAATTAAATGGGTTGAAAAAATTGGTGGCGGAAAATGGAATTGATCTTCAGTTCAGCGATTATGCACTCGATTACTTGGCAGAAAATGGCTACGATCCACAATTTGGAGCAAGGCCTTTGAAAAGACTTATTCAAAAGCAAATTGTGAACCAATTGAGTAAGAAGATATTGGGTGGTGATATTGATAGAACTGTGCCCGTAATGGTGGATGTTTTTGATGGAACAGTGGTTTTTAGAAACGAAAAGACTGAAAGCCTTAAAGCTGTAAAGTAGGTTAACAAAACCATAACATTTCTGTAACATATTGATAATCATTTCTTAAAAACAGATATCCACCAAACTGTATAAACGGTAAACCTATTTTGAGGATTTTGACGTACATTTGAAGCTATTCAGTACTTAATATTTAACGATTTAAATATCCTAAAAGGTTATTAATCAAGAAACAAAACCGCTCTGATAAAGTGGCGGAAATAAAATAATACAAAATGGCATTTAAAAAAGAAGTAGTAGAGATTATAGAGCCAAGAGACATTTTCGTAGGAAATGCGAAGGCTGAAATTACATTAGAAGAGTTTGGAGAATACGAGAGTGAAGTTTGTGCTAATGCAAATGAGATAGTAAAAAAGTTATTGGTTGAATATGATGGAGTTATCCGTTTTAATTTCAGACACTTTCCGCTTACAAATATCCACCAACGTAGTTTAAAAGCAGGTGAAGCAGCTGTAGCCACTGGACAAGAAGGTAAGTTTTGGGAAATGCACAATATCTTATTTGCAAATAGAAAAAACCTTGGTACAACTAGTTTAAAATTATATAGTAAAGAAGCAGGCGTAAACAACAAACGATTTTTGGATGATCTTGTGAATGCTACTTATGGTTGGCAGGTGCAAGGTGATTTAAGAGAAGGGTTAGATCGTGGTGTGAAAACAGTACCCACCTTCTTCGTTAATGGAGAAAGAATGCAACACAACACATACGATGAGTTGAAAAAAGGAATTGAAGACGCAATTAAAAACTTAAAAAATAAAGGTAAAGGAAAACCACCTGTAAAAACAGCTATGAAATTTGTACCTGTTGAAGTAGAAAAAATGGCGTCTAAATATCCTGACAGAATACCTGGTAAACCAATTCCTGCTAGAAAAAAATCAACAGGAAAAAGTACGCCGCCGCAGATAATTACAAAAGCCGTTGCTGAAAAGCCAACTGCAAAGGCAGCAGCAAAAGCTACTCCAAAGGCTGCAGCTAAACCAGCTGCAAAAGCAAAACAAAGAGCATAACTTTTTAACATAAAAATCTAACCACTTCTTTTGAAGTGGTTTTTTTATGTGTTGTTTCTACTAAAAGAAGTTGTATTCTTTCGTGGCTGTAGGTATCCGCCAGTGGCGGATACAATACCAATTTCCACAAAAGCAATTTCCGATTTACAAATTTGTATTCGCCGAAGGCAAATACCTATGAGCATACTATTTTATTTACCTTTGTATATGATCAGTTTTAAAGCAACACTACAAAAATTTGGGATGCAGGGCGAAAAAACAGGGTGGATTTACATTGCTGTGCCCGCTGACATTTCGCAACAAATAAAACCAAATTACAAAAAATCGTATAGGGTTAAAGGTAAAATAGATAAAGTGGTCATTACTGCTGGGGCATTGCTGCCAATGGGAGAAGGTAATTTTATTTTTGCAGTAAATGCGACACTAAGAAAACAATTAAAAAAAATACAAGGTGCTGAAGTAAAGGTACAGTTTGAAGAAGATGATGATGTGGTGAAATTATCCTCGGAATTACTGGAATGTATAAAAGAAGATCCTGAAGCAGCAAAATATTTCAATGCATTACCACCTTCTCATAAAAATTATTATTCCAATTGGGTAAAATCTGCAAAATCTGAGCAGGTAATAGCCAAGCGAATAGCCACTGTAATAAGAGCATGCGGTATGAAAATGAGTTATGGTGAAATGATGAAGGCATATAAGGAAGAAAAAATTACTTCTCCGTAACCTCTACTATATACTGCAATAAAATTTTACCGTCTGCTACAATCTGAATAGGAAAAGTATCTTCTTTTTTAAACGTATAGGAGAAATTTATATTCCCACTATTGTTATCAAAATTCATCGGCTCTTCTTTTTGTTTCTTCTTTTCATCGCCAATCAAAATAGAAATTTTGCTGATCGTATTTTCATTATCAATAGAAAATGAAAACAATACCGGTTTTGCAATGGTTGTTTTTATCAGGCCAGTAAGGGGAGAAGGTTTCTTCATTTCTAAAGCGATGGCTTGATTCCCAAAAACTGGCAACGCATAATATTGTTTTACATTATTGATACCACCACCAAGTTGCCATGCCATGTTATCTGGAAAATAAACAAGGTTGAATAATTTTTTTTCTGCAAAGAAATATTGACTGGTGAATTGTTTTGTAAATACCATAAGTTTATTATCTAAAAAACCGCTAGCACGGCAGGCATCAATGTAGTACCATGTTTCAGGGCTTTGGCCAAGCTGCACCACGTTCCAAGAGTAATTTTTATCATCTGCTGTCTCATTTATTTCAGATGCAAAGTTTTTTACATACCCATCTACACTGAGGCAGCGAATTTTTGCATAGCTACACATTTCTTGTACCAACAGAGAAAAACCAAGTGGGGTAGCTTTTCTTAATTCAATTACTTTTTCTGGTAATTTAAACTTTTGGTCTTGGTTTTTTGTGGCCTTAGGATCAATAGCAATATTGTTAGCAATCCAATAAAAAATGGCTCTTGCTTTATCTTCATTGCTAGAAAATTTTAATGTAATGGCATCTGCAATTTCTGCTACATTCTTAGTTGGAAATACGCCAAGTTTTTGCACTTCATCATCTACAAATCTATATTTAGAAATGCTAATTTGTGCAATCGAAATAGTATAAACAAGAAAAGCAGCTAATAAGAGTAAGGGTTTTTTCATGCATCAAAAATAAGATTGCATTCGTTAATAAACATACAAATGTTGGGTGTAAATATAGAAGTGCTTTGTTTATATAATGATGATAATTGTACATAATGCTTATAAATGAAGGGAAAATGATGAAAATGTAATGGAGAAAAATTATTAGACAAAAAATAATATATTAGTATTTAAAATATATGTTTAAATTCTCAATTTTATTTTAATTTATTTTGACTTTTAGAGAAATAAAGCCTTTTTTTGTAGAAAAATTATCAAAAATGAGTAATATTCGTTTCGATGCAGTAAGAAAATTAGGTAATCAGCCTAATCCTGTAAAAGTAGAAAATGCCGCAAAAATAACAGGTATTTTCAATGAGAATGTATTTACACTTGGTGCAGCAAGGCAATATTTAAGTGATGATGCGTATAAAAGCTTGCTAGCAAGTACACGTGGCGGTAAAAAGATTGACCGTGCCATGGGTAATCAGATTGCCAACGGCTTGCGTGCATGGGCAGAAAGCAAAGGCGTAACGCATTTTACGCATTGGTTTCAACCACTTACTGGTTTATCTGCAGAAAAACACGATTCATTTTTTACCCTAAAAGGCGATGGTACACCTATTGAAGAATTTGAAGGTGCCGCATTAATACAACAAGAGCCCGATGCATCATCTTTTCCAAATGGTGGATTGCGTGCTACTTTTGAAGCAAGGGGATATACTGCTTGGGATCCATCATCTCCAGCATTCATTATGGAAATTGGCGATGGTAAAACATTGTGCATTCCTACTATTTTCGTTTCATATACTGGTGAATCATTGGATACAAAAACACCTTTGCTTAAAGCATTGGTGGCATTGGATAAAGCTGCGGTGGATGTTTGTCAATATTTTGATAAAAACGTTTCTAAAGTAACGGCAACATTGGGTTGGGAGCAAGAGTATTTTGTAATAGATGCTGGTTTGGCAAATGCTCGCCCAGATTTATTATTGAGTGGTCGTACCGTTTTTGGCCATGCACCTGCAAAAGGACAACAATTAGATGATCATTATTTTGGTGCAATACCTGAGCGTATTTATGCTTTTATGTTAGACTTTGAAAAAGAGTCGTACAAATTGGGTATTCCAATTCGTACTCGTCACAATGAAGTAGCACCTTGCCAATTTGAGTGTGCACCTATATTTGAAGAAACAAACCTTGCTGTTGACCACAATACTTTGTTGATGGATATTATGCTACGTGTAGCAAAACGCCATAACTTAATTGTGTTATTGCACGAAAAACCATTTGCAGGTATAAACGGAAGTGGTAAGCATAATAACTGGAGCATGAGTACAGATACTGGTGTAAATTTATTAGCACCAGGTAAAACACCAAAAACAAATTTAATGTTCCTCACATTTTTTGTGAATACCATTAAAGCAGTTCATGATTATGCTAGTCTTATCCGTGCATCTATAGCAAGTGCGGGCAATGATCATCGTTTGGGTGCTAATGAGGCTCCACCTGCCATCATTTCTATTTTTATTGGTAAATTTCTTACAGATGTTTTAAAACAAATAGAAGAAAGAGTGAGTGGTAGTTTTGATGAGCAAGATGAAGCTATTTTAAAATTAGATATTCATAAATCTATCCCTGAATTAATGCTGGATAACACAGACAGAAATCGCACTTCTCCATTTGCATTTACAGGAAACAAATTTGAATTTAGAGCGGTAGGTTCTTCTGCAAACTGCGCTGTGCCTATGACAACGCTTAACACCGTAATGGCAGAAACGCTTAAAACATTTAAAACAGATGTGGATGCATTAATAGAAAAAGGAGAGAAGAAAGAAGTAGCTATTTTACAAATTATTAGAAAGTATATTGTAGATAGTAAAAAAGTATTGTTTGAAGGAGATGGCTACAGCGCTGAGTGGGCTGCAGAAGCAGAAAAACGTGGTTTGGAAAATGTAAAAACAACGCCATTGGCTTTGGATGCTTATGTAACTGATAAATCTAAATCACTATTTAAAGCCAACAATATTTATACACACGAAGAGCTAGAAGCAAGGCATGAAATAATGCTGGAAGAATATGTAAAAAAAGTACAGATAGAAGCACGAGTAATGGGAGATTTAGCAAGCACATTAATCATTCCTGCAGCTGTAAAATATCAGAACATTTTATTACAAAATATTAATGGTTTAAAAGAAGCAGGTATTGCAAAAGAAGGTTATGCTAACCAATTACAGATTGTACAAAAAAATCAGCTAAAAAAAATCTGAGTTCAAACTAAAGCCGTTCTGCGCCAAATCCCTTGAACAGAACAAACGGCTCC
>JANOZW010000491.1:0-13130 GCA_031429575.1 Ferruginibacter sp. | reverse complement strand
ATTGGCCTGTAAGAACTGGTGTTCCCGAATCTTTTAAAGTAGTAGAAAAAAAATGGGAAAACTCCGTTTTTCAACCTGGTCTTAATTTCGGGTATAATTTTTAAAATTATAATGATCAAATAGGTAGTGTTAAATATGTAATCTTTTTTAGTATAAATAATTGCCACTGCTTGAGTTGTGGCATTTATAAGATTTCTTGTAGCACACTACTGCAAGAGTTTTTTGGCAATAAATCTAAATCATTAAGCAGCCTAAGATCAAGAATTCCCGAAAAATAGCTAAAGTGTATTTCTTAACTTAAGTGAAGGAGTTAATGTATCTCGCCAATTTACTTTTGCAGTATTATTTAACCTAAAAAAAAGAAATGCAAAAGAAAGTTTTATTCATTGGTTTTGTTTTAATGATGACAAATACAACACAACTAAAGGCACAATATTCTAAACAAGACAGTACTTACAAAAGGTGTTTCGTAGGTAGCACTTTATTTTTATTAGGCAATTTTTCTACTGTAAACCCTCCAGGCTTTGCTCAACTGAATTTAGGCTATCGTATTACAGGAAAAGATGTTGTTTCCCTTGAACTAATAACTTGGAAACATGCTTGGCCACTTGGCATTAATCCTTTTTACAATAAGGAATACGGAACACTCGAAGAAAAATATCCTGGTTATATAAGAGAATATGGTATTGGTATTGCTTATCAAAGATTTTTTGGGAAACGTTTTTTTGCAGCAATACACGCAACGCCTATGTGGCAAACATTTAATAATGAAAACGGTAATAAAGTTGGCAGCGGTTTCATTATATTCAATACTTACAGAGTTGGCTATCACGTAAAACTTTTTAAGGATAAGTTTTTTATACAGCCATCGCTAGGTGTTGCTGGACGTCCTTATTACACTGAAATGCCAAATGGGTTTAAAGAAAAAGATGACAAGTGGCCAAAATGGACACCTGAGCCTGGGCTTCATTTCGGGTATAATTTTTAATTGATAATTTATGAAAACACAAAAAATACCAAAATTATGAATACTCAAAATGTATTGGAAGACATCAAAGTCAATTTGAAACTGAAGCTTGCTACGTTATGGGCGAGTTTTATGTTTCTCTATACCTACGTAGATTATTTTCACTTCTATATGCCGGGTACGATAGCAGATATTCTAAAAGGGAGAGTTTTTGTTTTTGATATTACCCAAGGATTCCTTTTGGTTGTAACGGTTTTTGTAATTATTCCGGTACTGATGATTTTCCTCTCTATTGCCTTGCCAGCTAAGGTAAATCGTATGACCAATATTATTGTAGCCACCGTTTATATTCCTTATATGTTGTTTAATTTGGCAGGAGAAGCATGGATACACATGGTGCTTGGTGCGATAGTGGAAGTTGCTCTACTCTGTCTAATTATTCGTTATGCATGGAAATGGCCTCGTATTGAAACATGGAAAATATAAAAAGACAAGAAAAAGCATTTGCTATTGATAAACAATTTCTTCAAAAATATGTTGGAGAATATAATCTTGGCGAACAAATTGTAATATTATTTGTAAAAGAAAATATACTAATGGTACTTATTTCCGGCCAGAATATACATTGATACGAGTAAAAGAAGATGAATTTGAAGTAAAAGGTGTATATGGTTATAGTGTAATATTTGATAAAAAGGACTAATGGAAATATATCTGGATTTACGTTTGTGCAACCAAGCGGTAAAATTAGTGTAACAATAATTGCTAAATAAGAATAAATACGTTTCTATATATTAGGGTATAAAAATACCGGAAAACAGGTATAAAAATATACTGCTTAGTATGTATATGAAATACGATGCTTTCAGTCTATTTTTATATGGATTTAATAACAAAGTATAAGCAAAAAGTGTATGGATACTTATTAAAAAAAACAAGTTTGCTATCATGCTAATGATTTTTATTTGTTTGACGTAAAAAAGATGATAAATATTGAGGATGCATAGATTCAAGAGCTGTTAAATAGAAATTACAAGATATTTTACTGGTAAATTCGATGTAGTTTATTTAAATAAAAAAAGTGGAAATAAATATCGTACAAATTTAGTAGTTATAAACCAGTTTTCTATGTATGAAAACCTGCTTTCTGTAGATGAATAAATTTATCATTCTTTAATTTAAGTAAATTCAAATTTTAAAATGAAACAGAATAAAAATGTATTAATTTAAGATAGAGCAGTCCATTCATTTTTTTAAAATATTTTTGTACTAATATTAATACTAAATTTATTAAGCATATTAATAAGAAACCTAATTTTAAATTTTATGAAATACTTGTTCCTTCTATTATTTTTTTCAATGTCTGAGTTATGCAAAGCACAAAACATTTTAGTGCCTGCCGATAATATATTTGATAAAAGCAAATTGAAAGTTGGTAAAACGGAAATGGCTTATTATACCTTAGCCGAAGGCAAATTAATAGAAATAGGTTCTTATAAAGTTGTTATTACTTCTAACAATAAAAACATATCAATTTATACAACTGTACAATTATTACATTCAACAGATGTATGGATTGATACTTGCATTTCAGAAGTAAATACCTTTAAACCAATTTACCGTTCTTCTTTTAGTAAAGACAATAACTATACAATTAATTATGCAAATGATGTAACTGTTTTTTATTTTAACAAAAAAACTCAAAAGCGAAGCAATATAAAAGAACAAATTAAAGATGCTTTTTTTGACAATTATGCTTATCCATATTTCCTTGGTATGCTGCCATTAAGTTCTGGCTATAAAAAAGATTTAGCAGTGTATGATTACAAGCCAGAGAATAAATCAAATATTCAAAAAGCTAAAATTGATAAAGTAAAAAGTAGCACTTACGTAAGCACACTTACTGGTGAGCACAATGTATGGCAAGTAGAAGTTTTTGAAGAAGCTAGTAATAGTTTATATGTTTACTATATAGATAAGGACACCCGCAAAACATGGAAAATAGAAATAACCACAAAAGACCAAAACTTAATTTTAGTTGATAAAGAAGCTGAATTTAACCCGTTCGTAAATACGTTTAATAAAGACGAAACTTTAAAGCTTGTAAATAATGGAACATCCACTATCATTGGGCAAGCGTTTGCCAGAGATAATAAAAATGGAGGGGCGCTACAAGGAATGGCAATACTTAACGTAAATAAAAAACAATTTGCAGGTAAGGGAACACAAATAATTTTGATGCCTTATACAGATTTTTTTAAAGAATGGGTAAAACTTAATGAAAAAAGAGTAAAGAAATTTATGCAGCCAATTCCTTTACCTAAGGGTGCAAACGAATGTATTAAAGAAAGTGAAGTTTATGATAATAATGGAAATTTTGAATTTGTAAACCTAATGCCAGGTGAATATTTACTAACTACAAAATTTATTTATGGCCATAGTGCTACCGCAACAGATGTAGTTGGTGCTACTGATACTTATATTAATGGCCTTTATCAAGGTACTAGTTACAATACAGTATCCTACAGTTTTATTGTGGAAGCTACAGCCAATGTTAAAAAAACAGTTACTATAAAAAAAGATGGAGAGAAGGTGTCGTTAAAATTGAAAAAGACTTTATGATCTGGTAGAAGGAAAAATACTTTTTAGTAAATGACTCCTTGAAATAAAAATATAGCTAAAACTAAATTTATAAATATGCTATTGGCAGACCTTAAACCGCTTTCTGTAGAAAATATGATTGGCTTTGCGACGTTTTCTAAAATAAAAGTTTCTATTTATAAATAATATTATTAAAAATTAAATAAAAATAAAATGAAAAGTAAAAACATTCTTATAACCGCTATTGTTGTAGCCATAGCTTTAACATCTTGCAAAAAAACTAATACAGGTTGTGGTATAATACCTGCCAAAATTATTCGCTACGATTGTGACCGAGTTATTTTTCAATTACAATCGGCTACTTTAATTGGAGACTCAATATGGACTGATGTACAAACAGGTCAACAATACACCAATGTAGTGTCTTACTACAATACTTGTAAAATAGCAGAACTTACTAAAGGTGAATTGAAAACAATTTATGTTAAGACAGATATTAGTAATCAAACTCTTAATATCTCCTGCTTCCAATGTGAGGCTCTTTCTCAAAATCCTCCACAAACAAAAATTGGCTTTCCAGAAATTTCTTTGGCGGCTTGTGAAAACTCGCAAAACCAATAGTCTTTTAAAAAACATTAAGAAATATTATAATGAAATTATCATTCCTAACTATTCTTGCAGTAGCATCGTTATCATGTAATGCTCAAAAATTATTAAAGCCTTCAAAAAAATCCTTTGAGCAAAAATGGATTAAAAATTCAACTTATCAAATGATATGGTATGCGCTTAAAGATACCGCCAAATTTGAAATGGGTAAAGTAACAACGCAAATTTTAGCTAAGAATGAAAAGCTAATAATCGTTACCCAAGTAAGTATGAAAAATATGAAAGCCCCTTGGATAGATTCAACTGTTGCAAATTTGAAAACGCTTGCTCCAATTATACATTCATCCTACAATATGCAGAGAGATATGGTTTTAAATTTTGATAGAATTGTTACTGGATTTTACAACGATAAAATGAAGAAAACTAATTTACTAGTTAGCGATACTACTAAAGGTGCATATTTTGACAGTAATTTATATCCTGTTCTACTTGGGTGGCTGCCGCTTAACAATGGATATACACAAGATATTTCTATATACGATTATAATCCCTCTGCAAAAATTGGAGTTTTAAAGGCATCAATAAAAGAAGTAAGAAGCGATTCTTATCAAAGCGACAAAAACGGTATTCGAAATGTTTGGGTTGTTACTGCATCTGACGAAATAGGTAATGGCGAAAATGGCGTAAGCACTTATTATTTTGACAAAACAGACAGGCGACTTTGGAAACAAGAAATAAATGCTAATGGTCGTAAAATGATGATGAAATTAGTTGAATAAGAAGATTAGTAAAAATAAAAAATCGCTTGATTTTGCATTATAAAAAAACTGATAAAAAATGACATTCAATATGGTTAAAAATAAAGTTTGCCACAAACTATTATTCAAACATATTAACTATACCTCACTCTTTTGTTTAATACTAATACTTATCCTAAATAATGATACAAATGTACAAGCACCACAAAAGAAAGTGGTAATGATTTCTATTGACGGAACACCCGATTACTTCATAGATAAATTTTGAAAAGTATTTTAGTTAGGAATAAAGGCAGGTTACTACCAGCCTATTGATAAATATATTTTAGCCGTCAACCAAAAACTAACCAAAGTCTTAAATCATAAAAATTAATTAATTTTTTAATAAAATGAAAATTAATAAAATTCATCGCATAGCAGGTCTTATAATTACGTTATTTGTAGTTCTTCATTTATTCAATCATGCATGGAGCATTTTTGGAGCAAACAATCATATAGAATTGATGAATGTTTTGAGACTATTTTACCGTAATATTTTTGTAGAAACAATATTGTTATTGGCAGTTTTTGTACAAATTGTTTCTGGGCTACAACTTTTTAAAACTAAAAGAAAAACTGCAAAATCAGATTTTGAGAAATTGCATATTTGGTCAGGGTTTTATTTAGCAATATTTTTTTTTATTCATTTAATTGCAGTTTTTGTTGGAAGATTCATTTTGAAACTTGATACCAACTTTTACTTTGGAGTGGCTGGGTTAAATACATTTCCAATAAACCTATTTTTTATTCCATATTATGGACTAGCAATAATTTCATTTTTTGGACATATTGCAGCAATTCACTACAAAAAAATGAAAACCGATGTTTTGGGTTTGAAACCAATCACGCAAAGCAAAGCAATTTTAATATTCGGAATAATACTCACATTTTTTATTTTTTACGGATTAACAAATTCATTTAAAGGAGTAACAATTCCGAAAGAGTACAATGTTTTAATCGGAAAAGGTTAACGTTTAATAATTCAATTTCAAACAAATAAAATATAAAAATGGAAAATCATATTTTTGAAGAAGTTGATAATTACATCATCAATTTATTAGCAACTGAAGATAAAGCATTATTTGATGCCAGAAATTCTAGTGATTTAGTGGGAATACCACAACAATGCGTTTCTGCCATTCAAGGAAAATTTTTACAAACAATGATGATGGCTTGCAATGCAAAAAGAGTTTTAGAACTGGGAACATTTGTCGGGTACAGTGCTATTTGGATGGCAAAAGCCTTACCCGAAAACGGAAAACTAATTTCTTTAGATGTGGACGAAAAAATATCGGCACTTGCCCAAATAAATATAGACAATGCTGAATTATCAAACAAAATAGAATTAAAGGTTGGTAGTGCCTTAGAAATTTTACCAAAATTTATTGCAAGTAAAGAAGAACCTTTTGATATGATTTTTATAGATGCAGACAAACCGCCATACAAAGAATATTTTGATTATGCTTTGCAATTATCAAGACCAGGAACAATAATAATTTTAGACAATGTTATCAGAAATGGAAAAGTACTTGAACAGAATCCTGCTGATGATAGAGTTGTTGGAGTAAAAAGGCTCAATCAATATTTAAGTGAGTGCGAAGAAGTAACATCTATTATTCTTTAAAGCGTAGGCGTAAAAGACCACGATGGTATAGCGGTAGTTGTTGTAAATAGAACTTAAATCACATTTTACAAAAAATGACAAAATAAAACAAACTAATAAAACTTTAAAAACACCATTAAAATGATTAAATCAAAATTACTAATTATACTGCTTTCAATTTTTTCAAGCACTAGTTTTTGCCAACAAAAAGAAGTAACCAACAAAAATGAAATTAAGCAAATGTTATATACTTTAATGGAATGTCTTGTTAAAAAAGACAGCATACAGTTTTACAATCTTTTTCATAAGGACCCAGTTCTTTGGGTAGGTATAACGCAAAAAAAATCACATTTGGAAGAATTAAAAAAGGACAATACCGTAAAAGATAATTTTTCGGATAGTTACAAGCAATTTTACAGGAGTATTTTTAAAAATGAAGTTGAAGAAAAATTTTATAATGTGCAAATTGTAGAAGACGGTTACATAGCATCTGTAATATTCGATTACAGTTTTTGGAATAAAAAGAAAAAACAAAATTGGGGCAAAGAAAGTTGGGGATTAATAAAAACGAATGGGGAATGGAAAATAACAAGCGTAATTTTTTCCTTAGAATACGAAGCAGTAAATCCAGAACCTAAGAAGAAAATTTAAAAACTAATACAAAAAATCAAATTGGAACAAAATAAGCAACAAAAACTTTACGGTTTAGACCATTTACATTCAATAGCAATTTTATTTGTCTTTCTATTTCATTAATTTTAAAATACACAGAATTCAGAAACAAACCGCTGACTTAAAACAAAATTTTCAATGATAAAAACAAGAGTACAAATAAATTTCAATAGTAAGTTTAAGAACAAAATCATAGTCACTCTACTTTGTTTATACTTTTTAAGCATAGGCAAATCGTTTGCACAACCAACAGACAGTTTAATTACTGTTGGGAAAAGATATACAATCCATTCTAAAATTTTAAATGAAAAAAGAACCTATTCTATTTATCTACCACCATCTTATAAAAGCAACTCAGAAAAGAAATATATAGTAGCATATGTTTTGGAT
This sequence comes from Ferruginibacter sp., assembly GCA_031429575.1. Taxonomy (GTDB): domain Bacteria; phylum Bacteroidota; class Bacteroidia; order Chitinophagales; family Chitinophagaceae; genus Ferruginibacter. The sequence continues at coordinate 5,494 of JANOZW010000491.1, read as the reverse complement.
GGGGAAAGAAGTAAGTTTTTAGAAGTTTCAGGTATTGCCCAATCTATGCACTCTTCATTCAATTTAAAGTTACAAATCCCTGAACTAATTTTAGTATCAATCGAAAACACTGATAGAACTAGAGATTTTACACCTACTAATTCTTTAAATTATTTAGATAAGGAAGATATTACAGCCTTCAAAAGTAGTGGCAAAGCCAATGATTTTATGAATTTTATAGAAACAGAATTAATGCCTGAAATAAATAAATCTTTCAGAACTGTTTCACAAAATATGATTATTGGACACTCAATGGGTGGGCTATTTGCCTTGCATTGTTTATTAGAAAATCCGAAAATGTTTAGCTATTATTTACTCATTGACCCGTCTTGGTTTTGGGACCATAATTACATAGGAAAAAGAGGTAAAGAAGTTTTAGAAAAAAGAACAGATTTAAAAGCACGCATATTTATTGGACTTGCAAATAATCTCCAAGATGACAAAAGGCATTACAAATGGGGAAAAGAATTTTATGACCTTCTAAAAAAAATTAAATCTACTAATTTAAAAGTAGACTTTAAATATTTTGAAGATGAGAAACATTTAACTGTGACTATACCAGCTACTTATTACGGACTTCGATATATTTTTAAACCATTTGAAATTGATGTAAATGAAGTAGTTAAAAATCCGAGTGTTTTATCGAATTACGATACAAAGATTTATAATGAGCTTTTTCTGAAAATTAAACCGGATGAGAACTTTGTAAATACAATCGGATATGTTGTGCTTTATGATAGGCAACTACCTGATATTGCCATTTCTATTTTTGAAATTAATACAAAAAACTATCCTCAATCATTAAATGTGTGGGATAGCCTAGCTGATGCTTACATCGTCAAAGGTTATATTGAAAAAGCAAAAATGTGTTATGAAAAGATTTTAGCTCTTTCTCCAAGTAATTGTGATACAAAAAATAAGCTAGAAAAGTTAAGCAAATAATAAAAAAATTAAATTATCGAAGCGATTTGAAAATTCCCATATTTGATACAACTTCGATTCATTCAAAGTCGGCAGTTGACTTTGCTTTAAATTAAAAATAAAGTGAAGTATAAATATTTAAAAAACTTTCAGATATATGCCATTAATAGAATTTACAGCGGGAAAACTAACAAAGGAAGTAAAAGATAGATTAATAACCCAACTTACAGACATTTCTGTAGATATTACAGGAATACCGAAACATTTGTTTTTTATAACAATTAATGAAAAACTTGATGAAGATATTGCTGTTGGTGTTAGTGTACAAAAGCGGAAAGAAGAATTAAACAACCAGAAATAACAACGAACTTCAAACAAAGGGTAGGTGCAATTGAGGTTTAAGGCAAGTTTTGCAGTTACTTTTATTTTATGTGGGTTTTCAATTAATTAAAACTTTAAAAGAACTAAAATAAATGAAGTCCTAATCTTAATAGATAAAAATAAAATTCTGTAAATAAATCAAATATCTAATGAAATATCTTCTTGACGGACAAGAAAGCGATAGATTATTGTTTAGAAATGTCAACTTATCGGATTTTAATGTATGGTTAGAGTTTCATAAAAACCCTGAAACTTCTAAACATTGGATTTCGGAAGTAGAGCATCCAGAGATAGCATGTAGTAAATGGTATGACAAGCAATTTGAAAGATACGCAAATAATAAGGGTGGAATGAATGCTATAATAGACAAGCAAAGTAGTTTATTGGTTGGGCATTGCGGACTTTTAGTACAAGTAGTAGACGGAGTTTCAGAACTTGAAGTAGCCTATTCATTATTGCCTGAATTTTGGAACAAAGGATATGCAACTGAAGCTGCAAAGAAATGTAGAGATTTTGCTTTTGATAATTCTTTATCTGACTCATTAATTTCAATAATCAGCCTAACAAATATTCCGTCACAAAATGTTGCAATTAAAATTGGAATGATTTTAGACAAAAAAACTATTTATGAAGGTAATGATGTAAATATTTTTAGGATACAAAAAGTTAATGATAGCGTGTAAAACCAAATCTATTCTGGAAAAACTAAAGTTTGCAAAAGTGTGGGTTATAAGGCAAGAGAATTACAACAAATTTATGGACTTGGATTTGTATTCAATACTAGAAATTATTAAAGGCAGAGTGAAGTTGAAGTTTAAAAAATTTCTTTAAAAAAGTAACATTAAATCAATAACAAAAAATGATTGAAAATTACCTTAAATCTTTTAATATTTTAACAGATGATGAAATTGAAAATTTCATTCATCTAGCTACAAAACGAGATTTAAAAAAGGGAGATTATTTAATTCGAGAAGGAGAAACTTGCAAAGAAGTAGCTTTTATGTTGGCAGGGATTTTTCGTTCATTTTATGTTTCTGATAAAGGAGAAGAAATTACATATTGTATTACTTTTCCAAACAATTTTATGACAGCTTATTCTTCTTTTATAACGGGCTATGGTACACTTGAAAACATACAAGCCATTACAGCAGTGGAATTGCTTGTAATTCCGAAAAATGAAATTGATAATTTGGCAATGAAAAGCTCGAATTGGGTAATTTTTTTGAAAGTAGTTGCCGAGCAGCAATACATTGAACTTGAAAAACGAATATTTCAATTGCAGAAAGACAATGCTTTGCAACGCTATGCTGATTTAATTAAAAAGCAACCAGAATATATACAAAAAATTCCTTTGATATATTTAGCTTCATATTTAGGAATTACTCAAAGACATTTAAGCAGAATAAGAAAACAAATTTCTTTTTAGACAAATGTCCTACAATAATAAGAGCACCATTTATACATTTGCTTTTTAAAAAATAATAAGCAAAATGAGTAGAAAAATATTAATCATTAATGGACATCCAAATATAGATGCTTTCAATTTTGGAATTACTGCTGCCTATAAAAAAGGTGCAGAAAACAACGGTGCAGAGGTCAAAGAAATCATAATCGCAAGCCTGAAATTTAATTCAAATCTGCAATTTGGCTATCAAAAAAGAACTGAATTAGAGCCTGACTTAATACAGGCTTGGGAAAAAATAAAATGGGCTGACCACTTAGTTTGGGTTCATCCTGTTTGGTGGGGAGGGCTTCCAGCAATTACCAAGGGTTTTATTGATAGACTTTTCTTGCCAGGTTTTGCATTTCAATATAGAGAAAATTCTGTGTGGTGGGACAAGCTATTAAAAGGTAAAACTGCACATATTATTACAACCCTTGACCAACCAAGTTGGTATTATTGGTTTGCATATGGACGCCCAAGCGTTAATCAGCTAAAGAAATCAACATTGGAATTTTGCGGAGTCAAGCCCGTTAAAGTAACATATATCGGTCCTATTAAAAGTTCAGACCAATATTTAAGAGAAAAATGGCTAAACAACATAGAGCAATTAGGGAAAAAAATTAGATAAGAATTACTGGCAAAAAGCCTAAGTTTCCCAATAAATTTAAAAATTTGTATATTTGTATTTGTTTTTTATTGGCTGCTTTACTAATGATTACAGCAAAAACAAATAAAAGCTAAAAGCAAAAAAATACTACAAATGGAAAACGAAATAATAAAATACCTTTCAAAATATGTAACCGTTTCTAAAGAGGTGAAAGCTGCCATTCTTGAAAGTGATTTTGTTAGAAGTTACAAGAAGGGAACTATTCTACTCAAAGCAGGAGGAATGTCAAACGAAAGTTTCTTGGTATTAAAAGGATGTATCAGGAGTTATTATTTAATTGACGGAATAGAAAAAACAACTGGATTTTATACAGAAGAATATGCACTTGTACCATTAACTTATGGAAAAGATATTCCGTCAAAGCAATACTTAGAATGTACGGAAGACACTATAGCAAATGTAGGAACCCCATCAAAGGAAATAGACATGTTTAAAAAATTTCCTGAACTTCAATCTGTTTGTAGGGTATTATCAGAAGTGTTTTTAACTAAAAATCAAGAACTATTTGAAAGCTATATGATTTCTTCGCCCGAAGAGCGATATTTAAAACTATTGTCCATAAGGCCTGATTTATTTCAAAGGGTTGCTCAATACCAAATTGCCGGCTATCTTGGCGTTACTCCAGAGTCATTGAGCCGTTTGCGAAAAAGGATTTTATATAGAAAAAATGTAACGGAATCTGTTTAAAGTGCAATCTAAAGTATTTCTTACCCAAAGTCAATGAGAAAAAAATAATGCCGATATAATTTTGTGTTAACTAAATTAAAAACACAATTTTATGACAAGAAGGCAATTACTATTTAAGGCTGCAATTCTATGCATCTTTTTTTTAATGAAAATTCATGGCCTAACGGCTCAAACGACAAACCAAAATCAAACCTGTAGACGATATTTTATTGGAAGCTCACTTTTTGTATTGTCTAATTTAAATACTTCCCAAAAAAATGCTCCAGATTATGCCCAACTAAATTTTGGTTACAGAATAACACCCAAAGACGTAGTTTCCGTTGAGTTAAAAACGTGGAAATATGCATGGTTATTAGGCATTCCTTATGGTAAATCTTTTGAAGCTGCCTCAGAAAAATTTCCAGGCTATGTTCGCTCAAAAGGAATAGCTATTGCATATCAACGATTTATTTGGAAAGGCGCATATGCTGCTGTACATGCATTTAATGCTCGCCAAACTTATTTTGATGACAATAATAAAAAAATTCAAAATGGATACCAATTGTTTATGACCTATCGCTTAGGATACCATATTCCACTTTTTAAAAATCGTTTTTTTATTGAACCTTCTATGGCTGTAACCCATAGGCCTATAGACAGCAATATGCCCGCAGCATTTGCAGTATTAAATAATAAATGGCCTAATTATTTTCCATTTGAGCCTGGCTTACATTTTGGAATGAAATTTTAATTTTTACTACAATTAATTTAAAATATAATGAATTCAAATTCAAAGAAAAAAATAATAGGTAACCCAAAAGCTGTCCTTTCAAGTTTATGGATTTATTTATCTCTAAATTATATTTATTGTGACCATCTTGGTATTATGGAGCCGGATGTATTCAAAGGTTTATTCACTGGGCATATTGCGGAAATAAAAGTTACACAAGGGTTTCTAATAGCCGCTGCAGTATTATTGCAAATTCCTTTTATAATGATTGTACTTTGTAGAATATTAAATTATAAAATCAATCGTATTGCAAATATAATAGCAGGAATTTTAATGATTATTCTACAGTTGGGTACTATGGGATTTGGGAGTTCTCCTAGTGCTGTTTATATTTTTTATAGTGTAATAGAAATTGCTTGTAATTTATTTATTGTGTGGATTGCTTGGAGGTGGGTTAATGTAGAAAAGGTAAATGGCAATCAATAAAATTTTATCATTTTTGGGATTGAAAATTAGTTTTATTGGAAATAAAATATCAAATAAACTAATTTTAACTAATAATAGAGTTTTTAAAGCCCAAAGATTACTACACAACTACCATCAAAATAAACTGCTAAATGATAGAAACGAAAGACGCATTATTCCG
>JANOZW010000490.1:0-14258 GCA_031429575.1 Ferruginibacter sp. | reverse complement strand
TATGGTATTGCTGTTGGGTAAATTGGGTTGGGATATTTGGAAAAGTTTTACATAAAAAAAGCCGCTAAAATTAATTAGCAACTTTTATGAAATCCACCTAAACCCCAGTTATTTTAAAACCATTATTTTTTTGGTTATTATAATATTACTGTCATTATCTATTTGTGCTGTGTATTCTCCTTTTGGTAGTTCTTTTATTTCAAAAGTCTGTTGTGTAACTATCTTCTTTCTTTTTTTAGGAAATGGAGCCAATACTTTTTTGTTGTGAGATATCTTTTTGGCATTTTTGATTAATGTAGGATCGAAATTAGAATAGTTAGGAATTTTTGTTGATTCTATTGAACAATATATTTTATTAACCTCAAGTAGTGTAAATTTTTCTGCTTTAGAAAAAGTTCCTAATAGCATGAAACAAAAATTACAGCAAAGTTTTCTTAAACAATTTTTAATTGTTTTTTTCATTTTTGGTTTTGTTATCGGATTAAAATCTAATTGTTTTGTATAAGACGCTAAACTTTACATAAAGTTGTATGCAAACTCCTTTTTTTAGGGCAAAACGGTCGTTTGGAGCCACTATATTATTGTAGTGTTTTTTTTAACTATGGTAATGGTATTTTTAATATGCCCTCTTAGTTAACCACTTTGAAAGTTATTACAGCAAAGGGTTTTGTTGTATTAACGTGAATTTCATTGTACTGTGTAAGTATCATTATTCTAGGAAGTGTAGAAGGGTTTCTGTTGCTCATTTTTCGAATGACTATTAATAAAAAATATAAGCATACAGCTTTTCCGTTATTATTTTTAAAATCTTAGAAACGTATAAGGCATTAAGAAAAAATGAATATTAGTAGTAGGTTTAATACTTTTAAGTTGTAGGATGCTAGATTTCACCCACCACTCCTTGTATTCGTTTATTTATTATTATAAGAGTAACTTTATAAATCGTTTGTTTAATTAAAATTACTCCAATGAATAAATAAAATTCAATATGAAGTATTCGCTAAGACACATTATCAATGCATTTTTTATTTTTACAACTGTACTTTTCTGTTGTAATTCTTTCGGTCAAACATCATCTTTTGGCAGTTGGAATATTTTGAATGTAAAATATAATATCAACAATAAATGGAGTGTGTTTGGAGAAGCACAATTAAGGTCTCTTCAATTTTATAATCAATTTCATTATTATGAATTTAAGGGTGGGGTTAATTTCAACATTCAGCCTAATGTAACACTCACCCTTGCTGCAGGAGATTATAATACCTATAAAGAAGGTGGTAATTTTAAGCTTCCAAAAAATAATGATGAGCTAAGGCTTTGGCCTCAAGTTGTACTAGCGCATTCTGTTTGGAAACTTAAAGTGGAACAACGCTATAGAGCAGAATTTAGATTTACAAGCAATGGTTATAGAAATAGATTTAGGTATCGGCTTGGGTTAGCCTACCCATTTGGTAGTGAAAAAAAAGGGTTCAAGCAATACCAATTTTCTACAAGTAACGAATTGTTTTTTACAGATAAAGAGCCATACTTTGAAAGGAATAGAATTTTATTTGCATTAAATTATAAGCCATCAAAACACTCAGCTATTCAAATTGGTTATCTGCATCAATTCGATTATAAAATAAATGATGAAACTGGTAGAGATTTTTTACAAATAGGATATTACATAGAACTTAGTAGAAATAAGTAATGGTAGAAATAATAAATTTATAAATCGAAAGCCACTACTTATGAGGTAGTGGCTTTTAATTGTTATAGTAAATTAATCTGTATCACGCATTCTTACTTCACCCTATTTTTCTCATCATCACTTTTCTCTTTCTTTTTTGCGGATTGAAATTTAATGCCTTTACTAAAACGATACGTAAAGCTTATACCCATTGTTTGCCTATCGTTCCATTGTTGTATGCGGGTATCTACTGTGCCATATTTTATACTTGCTGTAAATTGTTGTGTATTAAAAATATCTCTAAAGCTTAATTTTAATGTGCCTTTGCCTTTAAGCATTGTTTTACTTACACCTGCATTTACAGCTACCATATGGTTTATCAATATTAAATCTTCGTTGCCTCTTGGTCTGTAAAAACCTCCCAACTCAGCTTTTACTGTTTTAGATAACTTAAACTGATTATTTAAGTTGAACATGTAATTGCTAATCTTTATTTTTTCATTTGTGCCATTTAAGTTGCCGTTAATTGTACCATAATTCGTTTCGGCATATATGCTTGTAGTGTACCACTTTGTAATAGGAGCGTTAAATGAAATAGAATAGTTTATATTTTTTTTGTTTGCTATATTTTTCTTTGTAATGTACGTTTCATTTGTTTGCTCATTTTGTTCCAAAATATCTGTCATAGCTTTATTGATAAATGAGTAGCCAAGTGTGTGGTTTAATGCACCACCAAGCATGCTATAGTTCACTTCTGTATTATAAGAAAAATGTGGTTGTAAAAATACATTGCCTAATTCGTAAGTGTATTGGTCTAAATAAAATCTAAATGGATTTAAATCTTCATAGTCTGGTCTTTGTACTCTTCTACCAAAACTCATACTTAGGTTTTGCTTTTCATTTATTTTATAGCTTGCAAATAATGTAGGAAAAACATTTACATAGTTTTTAGTGAATGAGCTGTCGTTTATTTTTTGAACACCTTTACTTACCGTTTGCTCTGCACGCAAGCCAGTATTGAATTCCCATTTTTTGCCTTTGGTAAAATTGTATGAAACGTAAGCTGCATTTATGTTTTCGGTGTAAGCGAAATTATTGGTTCTTAGTTTATCTATTGTCCAATCGTTATTTTTCAATAGGAAATACCCAGCATTATTTTTTGTATTTACATAACTTGTTTTAGCACCTGCTTCGAATTTATGGCCATTCTTAAATGTTTTTTCATAATCTATTTTAGCCAAATAAATATTAATCTTGCTTGGTAAGTCGCCTTTTTGTATGTCATTTATACCAGTAGGTTGTCCACTATTGTCATAAAAAGAAGTATTTAAATTTTGGTTTCTAAAATTATCATACGCAATAATATCAACATCGGTAAATAGTGAGGCTGATTTTGAAATCGTTTTTCTCCAATTTAAATTTAAAGAAACGTTTTTATTATTGTTAGATGAAAGTTGTGTATTAATAGACTTGCTTAATACCTCATTGTTGTTATTAAAAATATCACTTTTGTTTATCCAATTTTCTTTGCCTTTGCCATGGCCTCCTTCTATTACAAATCCCACAATATTATTGCTATCTAATTGATAATCTAAACCCAATTTTCCGTATGTATAATCTTGGTTTCTTTTTTGATCTGCATCTTGAAAAAATCTTGTTAATGGATTTTTGGTAACAGGATCTACAAACATACGCTCTACAGAAAGCTCTTGCGTACGTGTATTAAAGTCGTGGCTAAAGTTGGTAAAAATATTTACTTTTTTATTTTTATAATTGTACGTAAAACCTTGGTTGTTGCGCAAATAAAAGCCTTGTGTCAATCCTGCTGTTACGCTTCCATTAGAGCCTTTGGTTTTATTCTTTTTCATTTTTAAATTGATAACGCCTGAGTTACCAGCTGCATCAAAACTACTGCCAGGTTGAGAAATAATTTCAATTTGCTCCAACTGCCCGGCCGGCATGCTCCTTAGCATGTTTGTAAGATCTTGTGCGCTTAAGTAAGTTGGGCGTTTGTCTATCATAACCACCACACCTTGCTTGCCTTTTAAAGATATGTTGCCATCTTTATCTACACTGATGCCAGGGCTTTTTTCTAAAACATCTAATACGGTTGCACCTGCATTGGATGGCGAAGCATCTACATTCACAATCATTTTACCAGCTTTCACTTCTATCATAGGTTTTTTGCTGGTTACCACTATTTCTTTATTTGTTCCAATATTTGGCAAAAGTTCTATGCTTTCAAAATTTTTACCTTCTGCGGTTAATTTTACGGTTACCGTTTTTGATTGAAAACCTACACGGCTAAATTCAAATTCGTAGTTGCCTGGCACTTTAAGTTCGAGCTGCCAGTTTCCTAGCGAATCACTTATGGCTGTCTTTACGAGCTGCTTTTTTTCGGGGTTAGAAACAGAAATGGTAGCCATTTCTAATGGTTTACTTGCAGCAATCAAACTCCCTTTTGTAAGAATGGTTTGTGCTTTTAGTGCAAAGCTGCTAGTTAAACAAATGATTATCAATAATATTTTTGATAATGCTCCGATGGTTAAGTTTTTGTTTGTCATGATTATTATATTTAGTACTATGGTTAATTGTAATATTAAATAAAGCTAAGTACTTTAGAATGCATAGTACTAAATTAAGTGGATAAATGGCGAAATAATAGTGACGAATGGTAAAACTTAGTAATATTTTATATTTGGAGCGGGGGTATATAACTGAAAAAGTGCATGTACAACTATTGCAAAAAGTATAAACTGGATATTAAGTTACAATGTCTTTAACAATGAAGTAAATTAAATGCTATCCAAAGATTTTTTATGTGTTCTTTTTAGTGTTAGAAGATAAAAAATAGGCTGCCAAAATTAATTGGCAACCCTTTATAAGTAAACCCCTCTACTGGCCTACCTAAGATTGGAGAAGGCTATCAAAAGACTGATACCTTTTATATATATTACTATCTTTTCTAATTTTGTGAGATAGGCTAGATTAATGTTTGAACAGTAAAATAAACGAATAGTCTTTATCTAAAGTTTCTTAAAAAGAAAAATTACTTTAAAATGACAGTGAAAGTTTTATCACGTCTTCTTGAGGATATAAATTAATACGGTTATCTAGGATTAGTAAGGACTGTTTTAAAATGCCTAAGGATATTCGTGATATGTATGTGGTAGCAATATTGTATAATAACTATGAAATAGCCTGAACTTACTTTCCGATACAAATTGTGAAGTTAAAACTTAAACCCTTACTAGTAAAGCATTCAAAGGGATTTGCTAATTGTTGGGCAACAACTGGGCAACAAAACCGACTAAAACAAGTGAAACCACAACACAAAGAAGAGAAGATATATTGTTGTGTAAAGAGTGTGTTTGTCCTTATCATAAGCAAAAGCGAAGATAAGATATTATCTTAATTGCTTTACAACTACATCGAGTTGTAAGCCCAAATACTGGCAGAATTCATCAACGGTAACAACTTGATGTTGCTCTTTGTTGAAGTGTTCTTTAATCCTCTTAATAAGGTATCTACCATATCTGTCGCTTTTGCCTGTGATTATCTGAATGTCTTTCGGATAAATACACAGTCTATTCATTTATAAAATACTCTTTTAATACTTCATCCATACTTTTGGTATGAAGTAACTATTGCAAAGATATTACTTTTTTGTGAGTGGAAAAAGTGTGTATGTTGGTAATATTATGCAATATCGGAAAAGGCGGAAGCACTTGTTTGGCAAAGCTTTCAAAGCATTATACTTTTGGTTTCAACATTAAAAAAGTATAAAAATGGCTAGACAATCAGGATTAATAAAATTGAAAGGTACACTTGGTGGTATCACATTTTACAAAACACAAGATGGACATCTTGCAAGAGAAAAAGGCGGTGTAGAAGCATCAAGAATTGCCAACGACCCGAACTTTCAACGTACCCGTGAAAACGGTGCAGAATTTGGAGCTGCTGGTAAAGCAGGGAAACTTTTACGTACTGCATTTAGAACAATTTTGCAGAACTCTGCGGATAACCGAATGGTTAGCCGATTGACTGCGGAAATGGTAAAAGTTATTCAAGCTGATATTACAAACCCAAGAGGGCAAAGAAATGTAATTGATGGCGAAGCGGTGCTATTAGAAGGCTTTGAATTTAATATTAAAGGAAAGCTTGGCAATGCTCTATATGCACCTTATACGGCTTCTATTAATCGCACTACAGGCGTATTAGAAGCAGCTATTGCTTCTTTCATTCCTGCTAATATGATTGCCGCACCTAGTGGTACAACTCACTTTAAAATTGAAAGTGCTGGTGCTGTAGTTGATTTTGAAAACGAAACTTTTGTAATTGATACAAACGATAGTGCAATCATTGCTTGGGATGTAACTGCAACGGCTGCAATCACCTTAACAAATACTGTAACGGCTGCAAGTATAAGCCCTTTATTCCTAGTGTTAGGTATTGAATTTTATCAAGAAGTAAACGGAACAATGTACCCACTAAAAAATGGAGTTTTCAATCCATTAGCACTTGTAAAAGTTGATGGCAACTAATTAAATTTTCTTTCTTATCGGTTAAATAAAAACCCTGCCCTTGTGGTGGGGTTTTTTAGTTTAAAGCAATTGTACAATGCCCTAAAAGGGCAAAGTACAAAGGAAACGCTGACCTGTGCGATAAACCCAAAGGTAACAAGTGCAAGGCAGCAAATAAACCCTAACGCCTGGTGAAGGAGCCCAAGAAAAGAAACGCCTACGAACAAAACGCTGAAAGGCATAACGGCTAACTGGAGCCATACTACCTGTGACTGGAGCACCACAAGTGCAAAATGCTGTAGTGGTGGCTGATGGAATACTTGAATGTACTGACATAATATAAAAAATTTAATATGCATCCAGTAGCAAGGGTGATAAAAAAACCAAAAGGAAACGGAATAAGTCCCGAAGGGTGCAAAAAATAAATAGCAAATTTGGCGATAGCCTTGCATTTATTTTTTGCATTATGCCGTAGTCTTTTTGTTTTTTTCGAGGGCTTTGTGCGGTTGCCACCCTTGCAAACTTTGCATATTTCAATTTTTTATATGGCAGTTACTCAAGTATTCAGCCAAGCACCTGCATTATCTTTTGAGATGCCTGTAAAGTATGGCTCTTTTTAGGTCGCCTAATAGCTGTATTTGTTGTTGCATTATTTTTTGCTTCTCTTCCATCAGCTTTATTTTGTTTACATCTGCCTCAAATGCCTTTGGGTTTTTATTTACGGCTTTAGATTGTGTGGCTATTTCTTTTTTGAAATCATCAATACGCAAAAATGGAATAACTGAGCCTGTAAGTAATTGATGAAAATGTTTTGCTTTGTGCAAGCCATAACATAACACGCCATAGTAATTTGCAATAGCCTTACTGCTGCAAGAAACTACAAAACAATTTGGGCAAGGTGCATCTAATGGCTTACCACTGTTTAAGCCTTTTGATAAAATAAACACATCAAATTCTTTTACTTGATATTGTTTGCTGTAGGTAAATACTTTTGCTTGTTTCATTTGGAACACTGCTTTAATGATGACCTGCTTTGTTCCTTGCTGTGGCGAAAACCAACAAATATTTTTACAAAGAAAAAAACAGAAAAAAAAGAAAGCAATCAAAGAGGTGGCGGAGCTAAAAAACCAAAAGGAAACGGAATAAGTGCCGAAGGCTAAAAAGAGAAAAAAAATAAATAGCGTAGCTTTTTTTTCTCTTTTTATTATGCCGTAGTCTTTTGGTTTTTTTGAAGCGTGGGCTTGTGTAAGCCACCTAACTTTGCTTTCCTTTTTGTTCTTGTTATTTTTTTTCTTTGGAAATAAATCTGAACTTTGTTTTTCTACTTAATATTTTTAAATATGCCTCCATTTCCAAAACCGACTGGTGCATTTATTGTGAATGTGCCTAAAGAAATTAAAAACCTTACTAACTATAAAAAGAATAAGGCTGATAGAAATATCCCAAAAAGTAGCAGCAATAATATTTTATTGGCTACTTGGAATCTTGCCAATTTTGGCACTCAAAAAAGAGAAATACCACACTTAAAAATCATTGCGGAAATGATTGGTTGGTTTGATGTAATTGCCTTGCAAGAGATAAACGATAACCTAGAAAGTTTTAGAGAATTACAAAAGCTATTGCCAAAAAACTACCAAGCGATATTTACAGATGCAAGTGGCAACAATGAAAGAATGTGCTATTTGTACAATAACAAAAAAGTAAAGCTGATGGAGAAGGTAGGTGAAATAGCGATAGCTGTTGAAGACCTAGCAGATATTAAATTACCCAATATTAACAGTGAATTTAAAGGGTTCAGTAGAAGCCCTTTTTTGGCAACATTTTGCGTAAAGGATTTTGTTTTTGCATTAATAAATGTGCATAGTTATTTTGGCGATGATACAGAAAAGAAAAGCATTGAAAGGCGAAGCCTTGAAGCTTTTTGCGTAGCAAGATGGGCAGATTTGAGGCGTAATAGCAAGAATTGCTATACGCAAAATATTATTGCATTAGGTGATTTTAATTTGCCGAAAATAGAGGAAGGTGATATGGTGTATAAAGCACTATTGGCAAAAGGATTTGAAATGCCCGAACACTCCTCAAAAATATATAGTAACATTAATGATGATAAACACTATGACCAAATTGTATTTATGCCTGGCGTAAAATCAATGATTAAAAATAGTGGTGTATTTGATTTTGATGGTGCATTGTTTACCGAACTATGGGATGAAACCAAGCCTTTGGTTTTAAGGAATTATTTGAGGTATTATATTAGCGACCATCGAATAAAATGGATGGAACTTTCCTTGTAAAATTGTGGGCTGACTGGGGCAATATGTCGCAGAAAAAATAAAGCATACCAACAGGCGTAGCTTTGCTAAAAGGCAAGTGTATGAGGTACGAAATACTCTTGCTGTGCGGTGCTTAAATAAGGTGTGAAATTTATGAAGTGTAATGGAGTGGATGCTTATTTGCGAAGCTTGCAGTAACGAAATGGAACGGAATAAATGAACACTTTATGTAGCACATTGCCTTTACTAGAAAATGCTTTATTTTTTCTGCACCTTTGAAAAGGGTGGTTGGGGTGTGTGGCTTCGGGGGGAAGCGTAGAGAGAAAAGACGGCTTCCAATAAAAAAGCTATACAACTAAAATCAATAATAGAGAATAGCTTTTTTAGTGGCTATGGTATTGGCTACTTACACATAATGTGTATTATAGGACTGCCCTGTGTGGTTGGATGCTTGCATAAGCGTTGCAAAGGGCTGTACGAAGTGAACCTATAATGCCACATTATGTTAATGTAGCTTCAGGCAGTTTTTATACTGGCATAAGCGAAACGGTGGAGGTGGTTGGAGTGTAGCGTTTTTTTGTTGCTCTGCTTTTGGCTCTTTGGCTGTGCAACAAAGTGGAACAGGCAATGTGCCAAGCATTTTAAGCATAGCCACAAAAAATATGACAGTTAAATACTGACTGCAATACCATAGAGTGCTTTAAGGTTTGGCTTGGGGTTAGGCAAAGCACAAAGCCGTCTTTTCTGTGGGCTGGGTTGGGGGGCTAAAGTTCTTTCAAATTATCTTGATATTCTTTTTTACGATAATGCCAAAAACCTAATTTATGTGTGTAGCCTTCTTTATTTAATCGTTTATGTCCATACTTTATTTCATAATCTGTAATTGTAGTATTCAAGGACGCTAAATAATCAAAATATTTATAAATTACTGATACCAATTTATGCTCTTTTGCAATAGCTTGTTTTATATAACTTTCTAAAATCAAAAGCCTTTCTAATTCTTCAGTAAGCACTATAAGTTCTAATCCGTTTGCTTCTGGAGGTCTGCTTAATTCTCTTATCCTTCCTTCGGTATCAATGGTAACTACATCAGATGGATTAATTACTTTTCTATGTTTGGCTATGCCTTCTAATGTCCATTCCCTATCAATGTATGAAATACCGTGTTCTAACCATAAACCTGCATTGTCTAATACAATACCAAATTCTTTACCCTCTGATGGCCGCATACAACGACCTACTTGTTGTAAGTAAAGAACTAAAGATTTTGTAGGTCTTGCTAATTGCACTGCATCACAATCTGGAACATCAAAACCTTCTGAAACAATATCTACATTGCTTAAAACTTTTATAGTTCCATTCTTAAACTGGTTGAGTTTTTCTTTTCTTTCTTGTTTTGGTGTATTGGCATCAATATGTACTGCTTCAATACCTGCTTCAATATATTTTTCTACAATGCTTTTGCTATGTTCAATATCTACCGCAAATACAATCGTTTTTTTGCCATTGGCAAACTTCTTGTAACTCTCCACTAGATTTGCCATTACAGAATTATCAAGCATTACATTCTTTAGCATTTGCAAATCATAATCTCTTCTTACTTGCTTAATATTTGATACATCAGGAATACCACAAACAAGGTGTTTTATTTTTGCTAAGTAGCCTTCTTGAATAAAAAAACTTAATTTACCTAATGGAATTAAAACATCAAATAAATCTGAAAATCCATCACCATTTAGTCTAACGGGAGTGGCTGTTACTCCTAAAAATCTTGCATTTGGATATATACTCCATAGTGTTTTGTAGGTATCTGCTTTTGAATGATGGCACTCGTCAATAATTACAATATCGGCATTGGGGTACTCTCTTCTAGATAATGTTTGTATTGTAGCAACTTGAATTGC
The DNA here is from genome assembly GCA_031429575.1 of Ferruginibacter sp. Classification (GTDB taxonomy): domain Bacteria; phylum Bacteroidota; class Bacteroidia; order Chitinophagales; family Chitinophagaceae; genus Ferruginibacter. The sequence continues at coordinate 3,889 of JANOZW010000490.1, read as the reverse complement.
TTTGTTAGGTTCAGGTTTTATACCTGCTGTAATAATACCTGCATCTACGTCAAACGAAGTTAAACGGTCTTTTATTTGCTCTACTAATTCAGTACGATGTACAACTAATAGAACTGTTTTATTTTTCTCTTGTGCTTTTCTTACTATTTCAGAAAACACAGTGGTTTTGCCTGTCCCTGTTGGCATTTGAAAAAGCACTTTCATTAAATTTTGAAGCTTGGGGTTCCAAGCTTCAAATATTTTACTAATACCCTCTTTTTGATATGTTCTTAATATAACCACAAAAAAACATTTTATAAAAACCACAAATTATTCATACCAAACTCATTCAAATGTTCATTATCAAAATGGGGGTACATCTGTGCAACCATTTCTGGGTAAAGTGTTGTTACTGGTAAACTCTGCTGGCTTATACTTTTCCAATACATACGGCTGAATTGATATACCTGGTCCATAATATCTTTTACCACTGCTACATCATCAAACACCTCTTTTTGTGAACTTGAAATGTGTAATTTTATCGGGAAATGATATTCTTTCATTTTAACTACACTACTGGGATTGTAACGTGTATTGTTACAAAGCAAATAATCTCTATAGCCTACTTGAATTATTGTACCACTTAATGGCATTAAATTTTTTGTGTCGCTTATATCAAATGCCAATAGTTCTTTGCTTTCTGTTTTATTGATTGATACTACAATTACAGGAATATCTAATTCTAGGTTATGCAGCACTTTCATAATAGGCTCTAACTCTTGCTCCGACATTTTTTTATAAAAATGTATGATTAACCTCTTTGCATCTTTTTTACGCTCTACATAAGTTGTAACTGCATTTCGTATGCTACCTGCTAACATCATTGTTTCATCTGCACCAAAACAATTAAAGCCTTCAAAAATACCTTCGTTGTTAAAACAAAAAGCTGAACCTACATATCTTGTTTTATTTGTTTGACTATAAAATGCACCAACACCAACTATCAATTCATCAACCGATGAACAATTTAAACGCCAAGGAATACCGCCTAATTTAGCAAGTAATGCAATTTCGATATTGGGCAAATAAAAATTAAAATCATCCCTTAGTAGATTTTGATTATAAATTACCTGTGAACTAATTTCGTGTTTGATGAGTATTTCTTTTACCTTATAATACACATTTAGCAAATCGGTGTTTTCTTCTGTTTTGGCTATTGGGCTTATGTAGATGGCAACGTATTGTGTATCGGCAGTTCTTGGCGTATTTTTTATTGCATAATCTACCTCAGCTACAATATTTTCTTTGTTTTGTATTTCAATATTATTGGTTACAGCTAATTCTAAAGGTTGTTTAATGTAGGTGTAAATGTCTGGAAATGCTCTGTATGGATTCCCTTCATCATTGTTTTTAAAAAAGCCTTTATGGAAGTACTTATAAATATTTGTTACTGCTGTTGCTTTATCTTCGGGATGGTAAATGAAAAAGAATTTTACATTATTGTTTGGCGATTTTTTATAAGGGCCATATTTTTTCATCCCCTCTAATGGACTTACTGAAAGCATATTTTTTCCAAACAATAATTCGTTAGAATTGAGTTTGGTTCTTAATGTATGTTCTTCTGCAACTTTCCAAAAACCTGTGTCTGCTAATGGAATTATTTTTTTAAAAGCATCGGTATTTAATACGTTATTATAAAAACTGTTTATAAAGTTTAAATATTTAGGATAACGATTGTTAAAATCTGGTTTATCTGCCGGTACATCAAACTGCTTTTTTAGTTTATAATTTAGTAACGGAAATATTTTATCTAATTCTTGTTTTTCTTCTGGCGGCATTTCCTTCCATCTAAACAATTTTCCATTGCTATTTACCCAAGTAATTTTATCGGGGTCTATATTGCCAATTTCTTGTAAAGATTTTGCATATAATTTTGCTGTGCCATCGTAGGCTACTACTAATTCAAAACTATTAGATACCCTTGCATATTGTACTTTAAGCGTAAATTTATTATACTGATTAAACTTAGCAGTACTCTTATTTTTATCGTGTTGCCATATTTCTACATCATTAATAAAGTTTGGAAACAATACATCCACCTTGCCTACAAAGTAATTATACATTAAGAAGCGAAAATAATGCAGCCCAAAGTTTGTGCTTTTAGTAATATCTACCTCTACTACATAATCTGCATTTTCTACATCAGAAAAGTTACAATACAAATGACTTATTTCTCTTAATTCCGCTTCGTACTGCTCCCACAATATTCTTGGATACTCGCCTTTGTACAAAGAGGCGTAGCCTTCTATTTTTTGCTTGTATAAACCAATTTTTAAAATAGTATTATTAGGGGCAAAGGGTATAATATTTAATTGAATTTGCTGCATTGACTACATTTTACTTTTTCTTATTTTCGGATGTGTTAGGTTTATATATTATTGAACTGCTCTAATTTTTCGACTGGTTGCCAACTCAATTGTCGTGCCACTGGCACGACAATTTGAATATCAGGAAAATGTTCAAAATTGGTTATATTTTTGGATGATTTTACCATTTCATTAAGTTGTACTGTTTAATTTGTTTCTATACACTTCATCTAGTGTTTTGCCTTTATCATCTTTCCAAATATCCCAACCATTTACATTTCTACCAATACATAAAGCTGCTGCTATACTTGGGCTATTAAATGTTACATCGTTTATTACAATTAATTTATCGGCTGTTAATGAAGTATATTCAATTACAAATTGCTTTCTCTTTTCTTTGAAGCTAAAAGAATCAACATCGTCTTTTGCAATAACACTGCCTTTCAAAACAGTAAAACCATTTACATCATAAAAACCTTTGGCTTCTATATTTCTTGCTTTGGTATAAAAAATATGTTTTCCTTTTTGTTCTACTTTCTCAAAAATATTGCATCCTACAAATGATGTAAGTAATTTTACATCATCAAAAAATTCTTCGGTACTGCTCTGTTGATGCTCAGGTAAATTTGGGGCTTTGGGTATTTGTTTATTTTCATCAATATTATAGCGTTTAGTAAGCTGTGCCAATGCAACTGCTAAATGTTCTAAGTATTGCACTTCGGCTTTATTCATACTGCCGTCTTTGCTAATAAATACCAATGCCTTTTGCCAAAAGTCTTTTTTGTTATCGTGGTGTTTTATTCTTTCTGCAAAGTTTTCTGTTTCGCCTAGATATGCCTTTGGTTTTTGATTTTCATCTTCACCAAGTAATATATAAAAAGCAGGTGTTCTTAGCTCGGGTCTTTTGTTTATAATATCTAACTCACTACGTGGAATAAGTAAGAGGTTACAAATTTTATTACTAATAAAAATATTTTGCACTCCCTGAGGATTACCATTAATGAGGTATGTTGTTATTGTTTTGCCCACAGTTTAAATATTAGGTTGGTTTTTTTGCCAAATTTTATCAAATACAAAATCTAAAACTTGTCTTTTAAAATCAGTTTCATCAGTAAATTTTTTATATAAATCTGAGTAATCAAATATTACTTCTTGCATTAATTCATCTACTTTTTTATCAGAAGTTATTTTTGCATTTTGTTTGTCGGAATTTTTTACCGCATTCATTGTTTTTTCATCCTTTGCAAACTCAGCAGGTAATTGTTGTGTTAAAAAAATAAATCGTTTATCATCTTCTTTCCAATCAGTACCAAATCTTTTATTAAACTCATTTAAAATTTCTTCTAAATAATTAAACTCATTTTCACCTTTTTTGCCTTTCATTATTGGTGGAGTAGGTTCTATTTCTTCGCCACCTTGTAAGCCAATATTATCTGTAGTAATTCTTTTAAGTCTGTAACTATCTAAGTCAATAGCTTCTAATATTCCTTTTGCTAAATCTTCGTTTTCTTTTGGTTTTACTTTTGGCATTAAGAACTTAACAA
>JANOZW010000489.1:0-5703 GCA_031429575.1 Ferruginibacter sp. | reverse complement strand
GTTTTAGGCAAAATACTGCTGCACCATTTATTGTTGCTTTTGGAATACTATCAATAACAACCGTTGCATTTTTGGTAATTGAATCTTTACAACCATTTATCGTTTGCATGTACAATTTTATATTGTACGAACCTGTATTGTTGTATAAATGTTGTGGATTTAAATTTGTCGTTTCAATAGGAGAGCCGTCGCCAAAATTCCAATAAAAACTTTGCGTAGCTGCAAACTGTGTGGATTGGTTGGTAAAGGTTACTAGTTTTGGTCCACACCATTGTGTTGGGCTGTTTACATATTTGGTAACAATAGAATCCACAATAAAGTTCTTTGTTATAAAATCATTACAACCTTTGCTTGTTTCTACATATAATTTTACGATATGGTTATCCGGCGTTCTATAATCAATATCTAAATCTTGTGTAGTAGCTACTTGTATATTATCGATGTACCACTTGTAAGTTGTAATCGGGTTTAATGTAACAACAGAACTCGTAAACTGTACTCTAGATGCAGGTTTCAGGCAAAATACAGCTGCACCATTTATGGTAGGTTTAGGAATACTATCAATAACCACCGTAGCATTTTTAGTAATAGAATCTTTACAACCATTAATCGTTTGCATAAACAATTTTACATTATACTTGCCAGTGTAGGCATATAAATGTTGTGGATTTACATTGGTTGTTTCAATAGGAGAGTTGTCACCAAAGTTCCAATAGAAACTTTGCGTAGCTGCAAACTGTGTGGATTGATTGGTAAAGGTTACTAGTTTTGGGCCACAGAATTGTGTTGGGCTGTTTACATATTTGGTAACAATAGAATCCACAATAAAGTTCTTTGTTATAAAATCATTACAACCTTTGCTTGTTTCCACATATAATTTCACGATGTGATTACCTGGCGTTCTGTAATCAATATCTAAATCTTGCGTGGTAGCTACTTCTATATTATCTATAAACCATTTGTAGCTTGTAATTGGATTTAGCGTAACCACCGAGCTTGTAAACTGCACTCGTGATGCAGGTTTCAAGCAAAATACTGCTGCGCCATTTATAACTGCTTTTGGAATTGAATCAATAACAACTGCAGCAGTTTTTGTAATGGAATCCTTACAACCATTTATCGTTTGCATAAATAATTTCACATTGTATGAGCCTGTATAGGCGTATAAATGGGCTGGACTAAGTACGGTCGTGTTAATGGGCGTATTGTCTCCATAAGTCCAAATGAAATTTTGTATAGCAGCAAAATTTGTAGAGAGGTTAGTAAACAGTACTGATTTTGGTCCGCAAAATTGGGTAGGCAAATTTGTAAATTTCGTAACAACGGAATCTATAATTATTGTTTTTGTTATTGAATCCACACATCCAAAATTTGTAAAAACAATGTATTTTAGAATATGAGTGCCAGGGTTTCTATAATTAATATTTAAGTTTTGTGTGTTAGCCACACTATCTGCATCTATCTTCCAAATGTATTTTACAATCGGGTTGGGGCTTACTGTGCTGCCATTGTAGCTTAGTATTGACGATGGTTTAAGGCAATACACATTTGCTCCGGTTATCGAAGGAATAGGCTTTGCATTAATTACAATTGGCTGTGCCAATCTAAACGTATCTATACAACCATATTTGGATCGTGTAGCCAAGTAAGGATAAAAAGTTCCATAGCCTGTGTAGGTATGCGATACCAAAGCGGCTGTGCTTGATAAAGTAGTGCCATCTCCAAAATGCCATGTACTATTAAGCAAATTTGAAAAAGAGGGTAGGGTAGTAAGGTTTGTAAAATTTACATTTTGATTGGTACTCGTTTGGCAAAAAGTATTTATCGGTGTTGTAAATTTTGCACGCAATGAATCAACAAAAATAGTATCTGTTACTTTTAATGTAAACGGACAACCTTCAGGACTTGTTAATACAATATTGGGTAAATATTTTCCTGCATAATAATATGTATGGTTTACACTTGCACCCGTAGCACTTGCTATCACTGGTGTTCCATCGCCATAGTCCCATGCATATGTGCTAATAAAATTACCTCCAGTAATACTTAGCGGCAGCGAATAAGGTCTGCAACCTTGGTTTGGACCTACAGCAAGATTACCTATTGGGCCTCTTACCCTTATTCTTTTTATTTTAAAATCTGTACAACCATTTGGCCCTGTAATGGTAAGTTTTACATCATAAAAACCTGGCGTGCCATAAATATGTGGTGCCGGGTTAGGGCTGGTAGATGGACCACTGCCATCACCAAAATCCCAAAGATAAGTTGTTGCATATTTAGAGCTATCTGCAAAGGTTATTGATGCAGGTGCACATTGAAGTGTATCATTAATTTTAAAATCTGCTTTTGGTTTTACAATATTTATATAGGAAAGTTTTGTTAAGCTGTCTTTACAACCATTTTCATCTGTTATAACTAGTTTAATATTGTAACTACTATCAAACGGATAGGTATGATACACATAATACAAAGTGCTTGGTGGAGAAACAGTACCATCGCCAAAATGCCATTGGTAAGTAGGATTAATGGCTTGTGAAGTATAACCATAAAAGAGCACTTGGTAGCTGTTACACTGTAGCGTATTGTAGCTAAAAAAATCTGCTTTGGGTTTGTATATTCTTACATAGCTTATTCTTGTTGTATCTGCTTCACAACCTATAGCATCTTTAATTTTTAATTTTACATTATAAAAACTAGCAGGTGTACCGCCTGTATAAGTATGTGGAATAAGCGAATCTACCGTTGTAGTTAACATAGGAGAAGCATCGCCAAATGTCCACTGCCACTCAGTTATAGGTGTAGTGCCGTTTTGTACGGAGTTGCTCGTAAAAGTAGTTGTTAATGGAGATGTACAACTTGTAAGTGGCCCTCCTGTAAATCTTGCTATTGGTCCTGCAACATTTATTGGAACTGGATATTCTAAAGAATCTTTACAACCCAATTTATCTTCTATAATTAATTTTACAAAATATGTGCCATTGGTTGTATAGGTATGGTTTGTATTTCCATTTAGGTAAACACCATAAATTGAAAAGTAAGAAGCATTGTTTATCAAAAACCTTGGCGTGCCATCCCCAAAATCCCAAGTATAATTTTTTATTAAAGATGAGTCTATTCCAATGGTATTAAAAAGAATATTTTTGTCTTTGCATATGTCAAACAAATTTGGAATAAAATCAGCTTTTTCATCAATGATTTTTATTCTCTTTTGAGATGTGGTTACAATATTTGTTAAGGTATCTAATCTTATTACTGTTACAATATATATTTTTTGCGTAGTTGGAAAAGTATGACTTATGGGGTTTAAAACACCTGTTGTTACAATAGGGCTTCCATCACCAAAATCCCAGCTAGTTGGCACTGTATTAGGAATAGTATCTGTAAATAAAATAGTATATTTATTAGTACATGTTTTACCAATTGTAAAGCCACCACCACCTGCACCGCCACCACCGCCACTGCCATCATCATCACAAAGCGCTATTACAGTAACAGTTCTTATTAAAGATGTATAACTACAACCTCCCTGCATGTTAATTGTAACCGTGGCAGGAAAACTACCCGCCGCAACATAAATGTGAAAATTTGTTGGCAGGGTTGTATTGCTTATTGGAGAGCCGTCGCCAATATTCCAATCATAACTCAATATCGGCGTGCCAGATGGATTGGAAACTGTAGCATTAAGTACAACAGGCAATGGCAAACAGCCGCTAGGAGGCACTACTGCAAGTGTAACACTTGGCTGATAAATTCTTATATAATTAAATGTTTTGTATGCAAAACAACCATCTGCTGTACTAGTATCTTTCGCATAAACAGTTACAGGAAATGTTCCAAAATTATTATAAGTATGCACCGCATTCCCGTTACCATTAATGGTATCAATGGGACTACCATCTCCATAGTTCCAAGCAAATTTTAAATCGTTTCCTACAGTATTATTGGTGAATGTAACCGTGTGTGGTATGCAAGCTGCGTTAGGCAAATCAGGTATAAAATCTATTATTGGTCCTGATTTTACCGTAATGTTTCTTCTCACCGTATCGGCACAGCCAACAGCATTTACGGAAATAAGCATTACTTCAAAAGTACCAGTATTCGTAAAAGTATGCGTTACATTTCCATAATACTGTGTTTGTCCATTATCGGGAAAATACCATCTTTCATAGTAACTATTGGCACTACCTATACCAATAAAATTTATAGGCGTATTTACGCATACATCTGTTGTTGGAAAACTCGTAATGGTGGCAGTAGGTTTACCAATATAGATTATTCTTGAATAAGTGCTCACACAAGTATTACCCAATTTTACTTTTAAAACAGCGGTATAGTTTCCTGTACCAGAATAAACATGCGTTGCATTTAGAGTAGTTGCTACAGGGCTTAAATCTCCAAAATTCCACTCGTATGTATTGCGTGTAGGATCACCACTTGTACTAGCATTGGTAAAATTTACAGTAAGTGAATTGCTGCAAGTATAATATTGATCTGGTGTAAAATAAGCAGTAGGCGGGCTAAATACTTTTATGTATTGTGGTTTGGTTTCTGCATTACTTGTACACCCCCAACTGTTTTTTACGATTAGAGAAACTTGGTATAAACTTGCCAATCCATAAGTAAAGTTTGGGGTAGGGTTTGTGCCTGTAACCCCACCTGCACCAAAATCCCATTGATAGTTTGTGAGAGTACCCGTGGCGGTAGATGACAGACTTATAAAATTAGCGGTATGCGATGCACAACCAATAGAATCTACACTTTTAAAATCTGCAACAGGTTTTGGGTGAACGATTATTGAATCTATTTTTACATTGGTAACACCATTTGTAAAAAGTACGGTAAGGGTAATGTAATATTTTTGAGCCGTTATATAATTTGCACCCACTGTTGCTAAACCATTTGGTATAATTACTCCATTACCTAAATCCCATGTGCGTGTTGCTACCGTGCCACCAGTACTTACATCTGTAAAATTGATACTTAAGGGAGAACAGCCTTGCTTTGAAGGAATACTTACGGTAAAATTGGCTGTTTGTCCAACTACTTTTTTAACTCCAAATAATAGAAGTAGTGTAAAAAGGATGCAGCTAAGTCTTGTAATGCTAGGTTGCAAAGGCGTTAGTTAAGTACGGTTAATAATTAGGGGCATTCAAGAATGTTCAAATATTCTAGTATAGTAAAATTACTACAATCTTGAAAATCAACATTCAAAAATGTTAAAAAGTTATTAACAAGAACCATGCTAAGAAAGATAAAGGTTCAAGGTTCAAAGTTTTTCAAGGAAAGTACCAAATAATCTAACAAAGGATTGGTTTTGATAATATGCTACAAATAAAAAGTCCCGCCGAAGCAGGACTTTTACAAAAATATTTTAAGCCAACATTAAAATTGCTCTAATTTGCTAAAGAAAAAACTACCTTCTATAGCAGCGTTTTCGTCACTATCGCTGCCGTGTACAGCGTTTTCGCCGATAGAAGTTGCATATTTTTTACGGATAGTACCTTCTGCAGCTTGCGCAGGGTTGGTAGCACCTATCAATGTACGGAAATCTTCTACTGCGTTTTCTTTTTCTAAAATAGCCGCAGTAATTGGGCCACGGCTCATAAACTCTACAAGTTCACCGTAAAAAGGGCGCTCGCTGTGTACCGCATAAAATTCGCCAGCTTTGGCAGCGCTTAAGTGTACCATTTTCATAGCTACAAT
>JANOZW010000488.1:0-4592 GCA_031429575.1 Ferruginibacter sp. | reverse complement strand
GATCATAAAAATCTTAACGAAGATTGCGCAGAATTTAAACATACAAACCCAACAGCAGAAAACATCGTAATTGCTATCTATAAAATATTAAGACCAGAAATTGATGACAAACTAGAACTCAAATTAAGGTTATACGAAACGGAAAGGAATTTTGTGGAGTACCCTGTTTAAAAGAGTTACGAGTTGCGAGTTTTATGGTTACGAGTTTTGTATCCTTAAAGTTTCTAAAATTATTAAAATATATTTAAGATGGCATATAAAAGAGTAGAAAGTTACGACGAAGATGTAACGGAAGGTTTAATTAAAAATTATAAAGATAACATTACTTTATTAGGTGAAGATGCAGAACGTGAAGGCTTATTGAAAACACCTGAGCGCATTGCAAAAGCAATGCAATATATCACCCAAGGTTATACCCAAGATGCAAAAGCCATTTTAGAATCGGCAAAGTTTCATGAAGAAATGAGCGAAATGGTAATTGTAAAAGATATAGAATTGTACAGCATGTGTGAACACCATATGTTACCCTTTTTTGGCAAAGCTCATGTGGCATATATTCCAAATGGCTACATTACAGGCTTAAGCAAAATAGCTCGTGTGGTAGATGTATATGCACGTAGGTTGCAGGTACAAGAAAGGCTTACACATCAAATAATGGATGCAATAAGAGACACCCTAAATCCGCTTGGAGTTGCCGTGGTTGTCGAAGCTTCCCATTTGTGTATGATGATGCGTGGCGTGGGTAAACAAAATTCTTCAACTACTACATCTGCATTTTGTGGTGAGTTTGAAAAACACCAAACAAGAAGTGAATTTATGAAATTGGTAACAGGAAAGTTGCATTAATCCCAAAAATTAAACACATTTAATTGTATGCTGCATTGCGGCGTAAGTATAAAATCTGTAGTGGTTGTTTGGCGATATTTATTATCTATTAATTCAAAAACCTCTACAGATTTTTTTTGTGGGTCTGCCATTATATAATATTTCACTCCACACATCTCGTAGAGATTGAATTTCGTATTTCTATCTTTTATGATCGTAGAAAGCGAAGCGGTTTCTAAAATAATTGTCGGAGGAAATGTTTGAATTTCCTCACTAGAGTTTCCACATACAACCATTACATCAGGTCTTACAATATTGTACTCATCTATTACCCAGTCTATTTCATAAAAAACCTCACACTCACATTTCAGATTTGAACTTTCCAAAATATTACCAATTAATCTATAAAATTTACCAGAGAATCTGTTGTGACTCTTTTTTGGAGAGGGACTCATAGCATGTGGATACCCCTTAATAAGTTCCCAATCTCCTTCCCAAAGTTTATATTGGGAATAAGTATATTTTTCAGGTTCAAATATTTTATCTGCTGAATCCATTATTCAAATTTAAAATATATTTTTGAATTGTAGTACATTTAAACAATTTAACAATAAAACCACCTGCCTGCCAGCAAAGGCAGGTTCAACAATTTACACATGAAACACGCATTTATCTTCCCAGGCCAAGGCGCACAGTTTAGTGGCATGGGCAAAAATTTATACGATACCAAAGAATCTTCAAAACGCTTATTTGAAGAGGCAAACGATATACTTGGTTTTAAAATTAGTGATACCATGTTTACAGGTACTGATGAAGATTTGAAACAAACAAATATTACACAGCCTGCGATTTTCATTCATTCTATTGCTGCATTTAAAAATATTGATGGGGCAAAACCAGATATGGTAGCGGGACATTCCTTAGGAGAATTTTCTGCATTAGTTGCAAATGGAGCACTAACTTTTGCAGATGCATTGCGTTTGGTTGCCGTGCGTGCAAGCGCTATGCAAAAAGCTTGTGAGGCAAGCCCAAGCACCATGGCAGCGGTATTAAATTTAGATGACTTAATAGTAGAGGAAATTTGCACAGCAATAATGAAAGAAACTGGTGAAGTGGTTGTACCAGCAAATTATAATTGCCCAGGACAATTGGTAATAAGTGGCAGCATTACTGGTATTGATATTGCATGCGAAAGAATGAAAGCAGCAGGTGCAAAACGTGCATTGGTATTGCCTGTTGGAGGTGCTTTTCACTCACCATTGATGGCACCAGCAAGAGAAGAACTAGCAGCAAAAATAAATAATACAACTTTTAATACACCCCAATGCCCTGTTTACCAAAATGTAGTAGCAGCAGCCGTAACAGATGCTGCTCAAATAAAAGAAAATTTAATAGCACAACTTACTGCCCCAGTAAAATGGACACAATGCGTGCAAGCCATGATTGCAGATGGGGCAACTAATTTTACAGAATGTGGCCCAGGAAAAGTGTTACAAGGATTGGTAATGAAAATAAACAAGGAGATGTTGGTGGAAGGGTTTAGTTAATGGGTAATTTGATAATGGATAATTAATAATTTTTTCAAATTAAGGTTTATAAAAAAATCGAATCAGTTTTTAATTGATTCGATTTTTTATTTTTTAGTATAATTTACCATTCAAAACCTGGCATTACGAAATAACAAATACTCCAATATTTATCTTCTCTTTTCATGTATAACTTATATGGCCCTTCGTAGTGCAATATCTCTCCATTCTCCATTACAGCATCGTATTTAAGCACGCCTTCTGCATGCCCCATTCCATTATCAGGTTCATACATTTCAAATTTTATTTCATCAATGTTGTAACCATCATTTTTAAATTCGGTAAATGAATCAAAAAACATATTCATTTTCTCAAACAGTGCAATTCTATCTAATTCCTTGCCATCTGCTGTTATAAAATGATAATCAAGTTCACTACTATACTCATTAAACTCTTTTGCAAACCAATGTTTCAAAAAATCATGGGTATTCTTTTCTATCTCTACTTTATCATTTGGGTGAAATTCTTCATAAATAAAATTCCATGTACCTCCAAACATGGATTCTTTTTCTATTTCATGTGGAAACAATTCTTCTGTAATAAATGTATAAATCACTTCATCAGGGTATGGACCATCGCAAATATCCAAACCGATACCATGCTCTTCCATTTGCGTAGTTACATGTATCAATGCTTCCGAAATTTCGCTTGGCTTCATTTCTTTAGTCGGTTTATATACGGGGCTTCCAATTTTTTCATACACAGTTGTATATACTGCATTTTGATGATTATCTTCAAAAGCAATCATATTTTTTAAAAACTGGTTTTCTATTTCCGGTGGTATTTCAGCATCGCCTTGCATAAAAAAAGCATCGCCATATTGAGCCTTTAATTTTATTTTTAAAAACTCATTTTCTATTTTCATATGTTCAGTTGGGTCTTCTGAAAATTTTTCTTCTTCCATAGCATTTTTATTTATATTTGAAGTTAGCGAATTATTTTATTCGTATTTCATTTATCAATCACTTTTATTAAATTTATTTTGTCTATGCCATACAAACTTTTTATGCTATTGCTTGGCTGCAAGCCAGAAGGCCGCCATACAGAACAACACGATATTTTCTTTGGTATTGCAAAAGAGTTAAAGGATTTAATACCTGATATAAAAGCTTTTTGGAAAGATTCTGGCAAAATTCATATTGATGGATGGATAGCAATAACCAATGTTGATGGGCATCAAATAAGTATTTCAGAAAAAAAAAACAAGCACTAGTAGTAATAAAGGCCTATTCTTTTTAAATTTAGGAGGCTATAAAGAAAATCATTTTGATGAGTTTCATTACAAAATGCTCACTGTAGCTAACGATAAAGGTGAAGCAATATCAGCTGCAAAAAAAACAGCATTTTATTTACACACAGGTTTTGGTAAAATAGCCACTTCGCATATTGATGATAAATATGGGGTGGATGTAGATGATATTTTTGAAATAAACGACATTCTATCAGCAGAAATAAAAAACAATTTCTCTATAAATATTTCTCAAAACAAAATTGACAATCTACCAGCAGATAAAATTAATCTTGGTTATTTTAAACTAGATTCTATATAACATTATTGTAAAGGTATTATTGATTTCTGCTGACCAAAAACGCAATTTACTGTATAGCCAAGTGGTTTGTAATAATTGGTTAAGATTGTAGCAATGTGATCTTCTGATAATTTTACATACTTGGTGTCATTTTCTAGTTGTGCTAATGCTTGTGTATATAATTGTTTTTGTGCCTTTACCAAATCATCCATACTTGCACTAGCAAACAAACCTATTTGAGTCATTGTTTCCATTTTATCCATTTTTAATTGTAAACTCATCAATTTACAATTAGGTAATGATATATTTACAGTAGCAGCTTTTGTATCAATACTCATTTTTTGGTTGCTCATATCTACCCCATATTTTGCTTCATAAGGTAAATTTACTTGCAAGGTATTTTCAGCAAAGTAGTTTTTAAACTTAGACCATACACCGTTTTCATCTCCCTTATTGCTCACTTTTACATTTACATTACCAGTTACATCTAATGCCGCTAGCTCTGCTATTTGCTTTATCATTTCCACATTTTCTACCATCTTTACTTTTGCATCAGCACTTCCATTCTTCTTTCCTAAAAAATAAAATGCTCCAGCAACCAAGAGTACTAAAAATATAATAAGTCCTGTATTTTTCATTTTTAAAATGGCTA
>JANOZW010000487.1:0-3735 GCA_031429575.1 Ferruginibacter sp. | reverse complement strand
TACAGTAGCGGCAGTAATAGCTGTACTAGTTAAACCTGCACTAGTCATTGCTGCATCGGTAGGAGCTATAACAGTAAATGCGGTTGTTCCACTCAACTGAGTCCATTTGCCCGCTTTTGTTAATGCTGCAATAAATAAAGTATGCTGCCCAGTTCTGGTTAACATATTTTGTAAATTACCTACTAGTTGTGTAGGCACCATAAATTTATCAATTTTGTGCACTAAACCGCCCGCCACTTCATTATCTGCACTTGTAATTTTTATTCCATTTACATAAAACACACCTGCATCACCACCTGTATATATGGCTGTACTTTGCAAAGTTGTACGGGGAAAACTGTACAATGCTATCATATCTTGTGTAGAAAATCTTGCATTTACAATGTGGTATGTAACAAAATAACTTGCTATACCTTGGGTCATTCTACCTACTGAATCTTCTGTTATACCTATACTCTGCAATGCTGTATTGGTAGGCATAAACCAAGTAAATGGTCCACCTCCATTTTTAAAGGTTTGTAATCCGGCTTTTTCAATAGCGGCATTAAAAATGCTGACATCTGCATTTTTATTTATAAATTCTGTTAAAGATGGTAATGGCTCCGCTACCTTGTCTTTTTTACATGCTGTAAAAACTAGCACAATGCTTATGCAAAAGATAAATATTTTTTTGTAATGCTTCATTTTTATACTTTATTTATTGTAAACAATAGTTGTTTGAAGAGTAGGTGCAAGTGTGCCTGTGCCAGTAGCAAAACCACTAGCATACACACTTATATACCGTTGGTTTAAACCTGGTGATGATACTGTTTGTGGAGGCGTAATGGTACCTGCTAAACTTACTCCCGTACTTGTAAGGATTAATCGATACCTCAAAAAAGAGTGTATTGATTTTGGTGTGGTTGTAGAAGCTGGATTAATCTTAGCAGTTAAAGGAACATTTATGTAATCACTAGCGCCTTTAAAAGCAATATCTTTAATGATAGTATCTCTTATAACTTGCGTTGCATTAGTAGAATCCACTCTTACCAAAGAAAGATTTGGTGACTTTGCCATGGCATTAATAAGTCTTATACTATATGTACTATCGTTTGGTAAGCTGCCAGCGTTATCATTTACAATAAATAATGTTCTATCTACACCAGTATCTGCCAATGTAACAGAGTAGTTTTTATTTGCCTCGCTACTTATATTGCCTTTGAAAACTACAATACTATCATTACCTGTACCAGCAAAAGGTAACGCAAGGCTAATACTACTATTAGGTGGTATTGTTGCATATTCAGATGAACTATTTATAATTCCTGGAAAAATACCGATTGAACCTGATGATAATGAATTAACTTTTACATCATTGGCTTTTATCATTACGGCTCCTGTGTTGGGTGACAATAGAAAGAATTTTACCAAGGACTTATCAGTTGGAAAAATATTCTCCGTTGTACTTAATTCTGTTTTTCCACAAGCATTTAATAAAAATATAATGCTTATGAAATATGTAATTTGTTTGAATAGTTTCATAAATTTTCTAGTTTTTGTTTTTAAGGTTGGCTGAACCACATTTCGTATGTATGATAATCTTGATTAAGTGCTCCTATTCTTCTTAGTTCATCTAAATTCCAATCATTTTCTGAAAAACCAGTTGGTCTAGAACGGAAGGCAGGTTTAGGGCCAAGATTCAATGAAGAAAATGAAGTAATTGCCATATTTTTATAAACCTGCAGTCCTGTAAGTGGGTCTAAATCAAAATAATGATATCTACGTACGTCTGTCCAGCTTTCATTAAAATTCCAACCAAAATCAGCAATGTATTTTTGTAGCATAATATCAGTAAGTGTTAATGCACCAGATGTTTGTTTCACTGCAGCACTACCCAAATAGCCGATTTTATCAGCAGCAGATATCTGAGTAACAGCATTAGCGCTAGTATTGGCGGTATTTACAAAATCAAAATGAGCACCAATACCTGCTCTATAAGCATCTAAAGCTGTTGTAAGGTCTCCTTTTCTAAAGGCTGCTTCTGCTTTAATAAATTGCATTTCAAAATAAGTCATTATAGGAAAACTGGCATTATTCTGAAATATATATTTACCCACCCTTGCAGTAAAGTTATTTATAGATGGGTTAATTATTACACTATCACCCCATAAAGTACTTGGAGCCTGTCTAAATCCAACTCCTGAAGAAGTTACAGTAAATCCTATTGAAGGTGTTAAAAATCTATACCCTCCATTGAGTGTAGGCATATTTGGTGTAATTGTACTGGTATCTGGACTTACAGATAACATTCTAGAAATGCGTGGATCTCTACTTGATGGAAGTGTATTGGTATAAAAGGTTGTACCATCTAATAACTGTACCATAAATTTACTTTGCCTTCTTACGCTTAGGTTATCTCTTGCAGGGCCTAGTGGATTGGTATCATCATTCTTACTAGCAGAATGTGTGATCATAAAATTATCTGCATTGCTAGTCATGCTCTTATTTACATAAGAAATTACTGAGTCTGCATTATAATCAGGCTTGTTTGTAAGATGATGCCAGTTACGAGCCAATATACCATACACAAATCTTATCCATTTAGCCCTATCTCCTGCATAAACCAAGTCTCCTCTTGCCATTACTGGTTTACTTACTTTTCCATCACTTCTATCTAAATATGACAAAGCAACCCTGCAAATTGAATCTACTGCTTTATACAATATTCTCTGATTGTCATATTTAAAATATACCCTATTAAGTTCCCATGCTTGATAATAAGGCATATCGCTAAAAATATCGGTGGCATTTTGCAATCCCCAAGCCCTTAATGCTTGTGCAGCACCAACATAATCCCATTGTTCATCTGCAATACCTTGCTTAATCATTAGGTTAACGGCAGTACCTTGTACGGTATAGAAATCTCTCCATGCTTGATTGCCCCCCCCGTTAGGTGTATTACCTCCATGTACATCATTATTTTCTCCTGCTCCTACGTTACTAAAATTTTGGATGTATGCCCCAGGGAATCTTCCATCCAATACCATAGTTCTACTCATAACAGCAGTAACAGGAGGAAGTAATGCCGCTAAAGTAGGGGTTTGAGGGCTACCTGGATCATTATTTATATCCAAGTATTTTTTACACCCTCCAATTGTAATTGCTATTAATAAAATAACCATTACTTGTACTTTAATATTTTTCATTGTATATAAATTTAAAAATTAACTTTTAGTGCAAAATTCAATCCCCTAGGTGTAGCTAAGTTTCCAAGATCCATCCCTACACCACCAACACCACCTCTAGAAGAAGTATTATTTGCATTAGCAGCAGGATCAGCTCCAGAATAGTTTGTTATGATAAACAAATCTGTGCCAGTAAAAGTAAAAGAAGCGTTTTTAATAACTTTTTGTTTTTTGATAAGTTTATTTGGCAAGTTGTATGTCAAGCTTAAATCTCTTAATCTTATCCAATGGATATTTTTTTCAATAAAATCTTCCGAAATTGTACCTCCTGAATAATAATCAGATCTAAACAAAGGAGTGATAGCTATATTATTTGGAGTAGGGTTTGTTGTATTTTGCAAACCATCATTTAACACCCCTTTAATGATACGAGGTGTTTCTCTATCAACCGTTCTTTTACTTAATCCTCTTACATATAAGAATTCTTCCGTGCCATTATATATATCTCCACCTCTTCTAAAGTCTAAGTTAAATGTAACATTAAAGTTTTTTAAAAAACTAACCGTATTTG
>JANOZW010000486.1:0-4687 GCA_031429575.1 Ferruginibacter sp. | reverse complement strand
AGTTTGGGTATCTGTTATTGGACATTTATTTGGCGCAAGCGAGGAGCGTGGTATTTTTAAAACGATGGATGGCGGCAAAACTTGGCGTAAAGTTTTATTTGTAAATGCAAATGCAGGTGCAGCAGAGTTGGTAATGGAACCTAATAATCCCAATACTTTTTATGCAAGTACATGGAATGTAAAACGCACACCGTATAGTTTGGAAAGTGGTGGTGCAGGCAGTGGCTTGTGGAAGAGTACCGATGCTGGCGAAACATGGGTAAACCTGATGAACAAAAAAGGCATGCCAAAGAATGAAGTAATTGGTAACATTGGCATTGCGGTAAGTGCTGTAAACCCCGAAAGAATTTTTGCGACAATAGAATGTAAAAGTCGTGGCTTATACAAAAGCGATGATGGCGGTAATACTTGGGAAAAACAAACCGACGATGCAAATATTTTACAAAGGGCTTGGTACTTTAGTAAAATTTTTGTTGATACAAAAAATGAAAATATTGTGTACGCATTAAATGTAGGTTTTTATAAAAGTATAGATGCTGGTAAAACATTTAAAAGCATAAGCACACCACATGGAGACCACCACGATTTGTGGATTGACCCTGAAGATGCCAACAGAATGATTGTAGCCGATGATGGTGGCGCTCAAGTAAGTTTTGATGCGGGTGCAAATTGGAGCACCTACGAAAATCAGCCAACAGCACAGTTTTACAGGGTTTCTACCGATAATCATTTTCCGTATAGAATATTAGCAGCGCAGCAAGATAATAGCACCGTGCGTATTTTAAGTGCCAGCGATGGCGGACAAATAACTACCGAACACTGGCAACCAACGGCAGGAGCGGAGAGCGGCTATGTGGTGGCTGATCCCTTAAATGCTGATGTGGTGTATGGTGGAAACTACGGTGGGTATTTGAGTAGGTTAGATCATAAAACTGGAGAGAACAGAGCCATCAGTGTGTATCCCGATAATCCGCTTGGTGCTGGGGTAAATACAATGAAGTATCGGTTTCAATGGAATTTCCCCATCTTTTTTTCGCCGCACAATCCCAAGCGTTTGTATGCATGTGCGCAACATTTATTTGTTACAGAAAACGAAGGGCAATCTTGGGAAATGATAAGTCCCGATCTTACAACGAATGATACCACAAAACAAAAAAGTAGTGGCGGCCCCATCACACAAGACAATACATCAGTAGAATATTATTGCACCATTTTTACTGCTATGGAAAGCCCTACAGAAAAAGATTTGCTGTGGACAGGTAGTGATGATGGCAGGGTAAACATAAGTAAAGATGCTGGTAAAACTTGGGCTGATGTAACACCGGCTGCGGCAGGCAAATGGATGATGTGGAATTGCATAGATATAGATCCGTTTAAAAAAGGTGCTGCATACATTGTAGGTACAAAATATAAAATGGATGATTTTAAACCATATATTTTTAAAACAGAAGACTATGGTAAAACATGGAAGGAAATTACCAATGGTATAAATGCCATGCATTTTGCTAGAGCCATACGTGCCGATAAAAAACGTGCAGGCTTGTTGTACGCTGGCACAGAATATGGCATGTACATCAGTTATGATGATGGTGCAAACTGGAGACCTTTTCAGCAAAACCTACCCATTGTACCCATTACAGATATGACAATAAAAAACAATGATCTGATTGTAGCCACGCAGGGGCGTGCATTGTGGGCTGTAGATGACCTTACGCCAGTGCAACAATTTGATGCCAATGTTTTAAATAAAAATTTGCATGTGTTGCCTATTAATGAGAGTTACAGAAGAGATGGTTTTGTAAATGTTAATGCAAAAAATGCAGGCACAAATCCGCCGAATGGTTCCGTGCTACATTTTTATGCAAAAGATGTTTTGGATAGTACAAAAGCAAGCATTTCTATTTTAGATAAAAATAAAAAACTGATAAAAATTTTTGCTACAGATGCAAAAGAAAAAAATGATAAGTTTGAGATAAACAAAGGCATGAACCAATTTGTATGGAACATGTACTACCCCGAAGCTGAAAAAATAGAAGGCATGATTTTGTGGAACGGAACTGTAGCAGGGCCAAAAGCTGCACCAGGGCAGTATTTTGCAAAAGTAAAAGTGGGTAAAGATTCTGCGGAGCAAGCGTTTACTATTTTAGCAAATCCTTCTTATAAAATTACACAGCAAGAATATGAAGAACAATTTGGCACACTACTGAGCATTAGAGATAAATTTAGCGATATACAAAAATCTATAAAAAACATAAGAGATATACGCACTCAAATAAATGGATTTACAGATCGTATGGGTAAAGAATTGCCAAAAGAAATAAAAGAAAAAGGCGATACCATTGCAAAGCAACTTACTGTTATTGAAGAAGCTTTGTACCAAACCAAAGCCAAAAGCGGGCAAGATGTGTTGAACTACCCAATTCGATTAAACGATAAAATTAGCGGCTTGTACGATTATGCAAATAGCGGCAACAATGCACCCACAAAGCAACTCAAACAAGCATACAATGACCTTGCGGCTATGGCAGATGTACAATTGGGTAAATTGAAAAAACTAATGGATGTAGATGTGGTGGAGTTGAATAAATTGATAAGGGAGAAGGCGGTGCCGGTTATTTCGGTGAAGAAGGAGTAGAGAAGAAGTTGAAGGTTGTTGAAAGTGGTTGAATGGTTGAAAGTTCTCCGCAAACCTATAAGGTTTATTTGAGACTTTTAATTTTAGAGAAGCTTGTTAAAACCTTATAGGTTTTTGAAGAGTGTTTGCAATAAAAGTTAAAGGTTCAAAGTTGATGAAGTGTTTATTTTTTTAGCTCCGTAGGAGCGGAATGTTAGTAGCAAGAAAGAATTAACAAGAACCGTTAAAAGCTCCGTAGGAGCGATATGTAAAAAATAAATGTAAATTAAAAATTTGTAAATACCATAAATAAACCTTCGATTATTTATGATGTTGTTTACGAGCTGATATCCTTGATTGAGCTGCAGTGGCGACGCTCCATTCAACAGTATATCTTTATTCATCTTTTATTATGCACCTTAAAAAATAGAAAAATTAATTAAAAAAATATGAAACAAATTTTCGCTCTTATCCTTGTATGCACATGCCTGCACTCGACTGCACAAAAAAGCCCCATCATAGAAAACAAAGAACTCATACCTGCAGGTGTGCAAGTAACCATTACAAAAGGCAGCAATATGGTGATGGGTAAAAAGATTGATTATACAACCCACACAGGTTACCTCGATTTAAAAAATGACACAGGTAAATTGATTGCAAAAATATTTTTTACTTATTACAAAAAAGATGGGGAAGATGCAGCAAAGCGCCCCGTATGTTTTACGTTTAATGGCGGACCAGGTTCATCTTCCGTATGGCTACACATGGGTGGGCTAGGGCCAAAAATGGTTGCTTTAAAAGAAGATGGTACTGCCACAGCTCCACCTTATAAATTAATAAACAATGAGTACAGTTGGTTAGATAAAACCGATTTGGTTTTTATAGATCCAGTAGCTACAGGTTATAGCAGGGCAGCAGCAGGGGAGAGCCCAAAGCAGTTTCATGGCTATGTAGAAGATGTGCAATCTGTAGCATCTTTTATTCGCCACTTTTTAAGCAAGTATGAAAGATGGGGTTCACCAAAATACATAGCTGGAGAAAGTTATGGCACTACAAGGGCAGCAGGGTTATCAAAATATTTGCAAGATAATTTTCGTATTTATTTTAATGGTATTTTCTTAATATCTCCTGTGCTCAATTTTGGTACAAACGATTATTATATTGGCAACGATTTGCCAAGAGCATTGTACATTCCATCTTACACTGCTGCTGCTTGGTACCATAAAAAATTGGCGCCTGCTTTGCAAGCAAATTTACAAGCTGCTTTAAAAGAAAGTGAAGCATTTGCCATAGGCGAATATGCAACAGCACTCATAAAAGGGCAGTGGATGAGTGATGCCGATAAAGACAAAATAGCGGAGAAAATGAGTTATTACACAGGTTTGAGTAAAGAATATTGCTTGCAAGCCAATCTTCGTGTAGATGAAAATCGTTTTTATAAAGAGTTGCGCAGAAAAGATGGATTAACCATTGGAAGATTGGATGCACGGTTTACTGGGCGTGACTTTGATGATGCAGGTGAAGGTGTAAGTTTTGATCCATCATTTACAAATATTGATGGCCCCTTTACATCTGCCATAAACGATTATTTTGAAAAAGACTTAAATTTTAAAGAAGATAAAGCCTACAATATTTTTGGTAATGTGTATCCTTGGAATTACAACAATGTGCAAAATCAATTTTTAAACGTGGCCGAAAGTTTGAGAGATGCTATGCAAAAAAATCCTGCATTAAAAGTATATGTGGGCAGTGGGTACTACGATTTTGCTACACCATATTTTACTGCATCTTATGATATTGAGCACATGTTTCTTCGCCCTGAGTTTAAGAAAAACATAAAGCAATATTTTTACACTTCAGGCCATATGTATTACATCAATAAACCTGATTTAGTAAAATTTAAAAAAGATGTGGATGATTTTTTTGAATGGAGTAATACGGTGAAGTAAATGGAATATGCGAAATTTTCTTGCCAACAATAGCATGAATTGGTGAATTTAAAAATTGTCGCTACTTGAATTAGAGGTGACACCTCTTTGAAAGTAATTTCTAGTTTAAAAGTCGTTATGAGAG
>JANOZW010000485.1:0-2392 GCA_031429575.1 Ferruginibacter sp. | reverse complement strand
GCAATTTGTTTTGCAAAATCAAGATATAGAAAAAATGAAAAATATTATTCCTCAATTTTTAGAGGAGGCAAAAAAAGATAAAACTTTTTCCAATGTAGATGTCAATTTAAAATTTAATAAACCAGAAATTGATATTACCGTAGATAGAATGAAAGTAAAGGATCTCGGGCTTTCATCGCAAGATGTAGCAAGTACAATACAAGCAGCTTTTAGTGGCGGAAGATTAGCGTATTTTCTTAGAGATGGGCACCAGTACTCGGTTATAGCGCAAGTAGAAAGAGGTGAACGCAATAAGCCGGAAGACATTTCAAAATTATTTGTACGAAATAATAAAGGACAAAGTATTCCACTAAGTGCGGTGGTAACCTTGCAAGAAAGCAGTAGCCCACCATCGTTGTTTCATTTTAATAGGTACAAATCTGCTACCATTTCGGCTTCGCTTGCCGAAGGTAAAACTGTAGGCGATGGTATAAAAGCCATGCAGGCTATTTCAAAAAAATTATTAGATGAAAGTTATCAAACTGCACTCTCCGGGCCATCAAGAGATTATGCGGAAAGTAGTTCCAATATTGCGTTTGCATTTTTCTTAGCACTCATACTTATTTATTTGGTATTGGCGGCACAGTTCGAAAGCTTTGTAGATCCATTTATTATTATGCTCACCGTGCCATTGGCATTGGCAGGTGCATTGTTAAGTTTGTGGTTGTTCGGACAAACGCTTAATATATTTTCTGAAATTGGTATGATAATGCTCATAGGGCTAGTAACAAAAAATGGTATTTTAATTGTAGAATTTGCAAACAAAAAAAGAGAGCAAGGTTTGTCTAAAATGGATGCTGTATTAGAAGCATCTAAACAAAGATTGCGCCCAATATTAATGACGAGTTTGGCAACTTCGTTTGGTGCATTGCCTATAGCATTGAGCCTTGGCGCAGCAGCTGCAAGCCGTGTGCCGCTTGGTATTGTAGTGGTTGGTGGACTTATATTTTCGTTGGTGCTTACGTTGTTTGTAATACCTGCGGTGTATTCTTTTTTAAGTGGCAATAAAAAACATCAACCAAAAAAAGTTGGAACATTGGATTAAGAAAAAAGGTTTGGGGCTGTGTGTAGCATACCATTCATAAACATTTGTTCGGGCTATCCGTTGCAATCTTTTTTGTGCCAAAGGCGCACAAAAAAGTATTTCCACTTCTATCCCGCAGCCTTTCATCATTAGTTCTTTATTCAACACATATCAAACTATTTTATAAATTACAAACGTACAAAACTTTGAACCTTCAACTTTGAACCTTGAATTTTCTATTATGAATAAAAAAACACTCACCTTACTACTCATTTTCTTTTCGTCATTTTGCCATGCGCAACAAATTTTGCAATTACAAAATGCTATCGATATGGCACTAAAAAATAGTTTGGATATTAGCATTGTAAAAAATAATATTGAAGCAGCTACTATTTCAAACAGCAAAGCAGTTGCAGGCGCTCTGCCTGTTGTTACTTCTACCATTACCGATAATGAGCAAGTAACCAGTGTAAATCAAAAATTAAATACTGGTACAACCATACAACGAAACAATGCAGCTGCAAATGCACTAAATGCAGGCGTTACAGGTAGCATATTATTGTACAATGGCGGCAGGGTGGTTGCCACAAAAAAAAGATTGGAAGAGTTGCAAGCACAAAGTACGCATCGTCTTAATAGCCAAATACAAAATATAATTGCAGATGTAAGTACGGCGTATTATGATGTAGTTCGCCAGCAGAATTATATAAAAACAATTGATAAATCCATTGATGCATCCAACCAACAACTAAGCATTGTAAAAACAAGGCAAAGTGTAGGTCTTGCCAATAATGCTGATTTTTTTCAAGCACAAATAGATTTAAATGCACTGCAACAAAGCAAAGACGCACAGCAATTGATAGTAGCACAAGCAAAGACTGAACTGCTGCGTTTGTTAACAGCAAAAACAGATTCATCCATACAACTTATAGATACCATTATTATAGATAAAAATATTTCATTAAAAACCGTTCAAGATAATTTAATAAAAAATCCAAATATTATTATTTCCGAAGATCAAATTAAAATAAATGAATTGATTGTAAAGGAAACAAAAGCTCAGCGTTATCCATCTATAAGAGGAATTGCTGGTTACAATTTTTTTCGCAACCAAGCCGCAGCCGGTCAGTTGTTGCTCAATCAAAATTACGGACCTACCCTTGGTGTAGCAGTTACCATTCCTATTTTTAATGGAGGCCTTTTCCGCAAGCAAGTGCAAGTAGCCAATATAGATGTAAAAAATGCCAGTGTGCAAAAGCAAATATTACTGCGTGATTACAATGCAGAGGCTGTAAAGCTATACCAAGCATACATTTCCAACATTAATCA
>JANOZW010000484.1:0-8135 GCA_031429575.1 Ferruginibacter sp. | reverse complement strand
CACACGAAGCCCAACAAAAAATGCAAAAGAGCTACCAAACCAACACACATCGACCGTCTCAAATTTTGCAAGTGGAATGATTGACGAGAAGAAGAACGAACGGCTTACATGGGGTTTTGCGTTATTCGGGCAGAAGGAAGTAAAATGAGCAATAGTTCGCTATTAGGCTTTGGCTCCATCTAAATTTTTTTAATTAATTAATTATTAATTAAAAAAGTTAGATATAGATTTTATGAAATCTCATATTGGAGTTCGGGCAGAAGTTTTTCAATTTAGCTTTTTGTTGTTATCTTAATCATCAGTTTTTTAATTGGACAGCAGTAAACAACTTTTATTTACTAAAAATAATATTAAAGCAAAAACGGAATCAAATTTAAAAACAATGAAAATGGAATTGGCTAAATTTACAATATATAATAAAATGAATGTATTTTCTTTTAGCCAAGCAGATAAAATGATAAAAAGATTAGAAGGAAACGATAATAAAAAACAAGTAGTATAAATAATTGAAAATTTCAATCCTCAATACGTCCACTCCCCGTGGCTCACAGGCAATCTATTTAACTCCTCTTTATAAAACTTCCACTGGGGCATAAATTTTTCCATCAAGGATAAGAAACGGCCATTATGGTGACGTTCCAAAAGGTGTATCATTTCGTGGACAACAATATATTCTAAGCAATGTAAAGGCTTTTTTGCAAGTTCAAGATTTACCCAAATTCTTTTTTGTTCTATATTACAAGTCCCCCATTTCGTTTTCATTTGTTTTACTCCCCAATCCGAAACACTAACATCAATAATTTTTTCCCATTTCTTGATGAGAGTAGGAATTTGATTTTTTAAATGTTTACGATACCATTCATTTAATATAATATGGCGTTGTTCAATATTTGTATTTGGTCTTATAAAAAGGTCAATATGGGTTTTAGTTTTAATGATGACTTTTGGAGGTGCTTCATGCTCTGTAAGTCTTAATAAATACCTTTTCCCGTCAAAATAATGACTTTCCCTCTCAGCAAAAATCCTTGGAGACCGTCTCTCTTGTTTTTCAAAATTACGTTGGTTTCTTTTTATCCAAGATAGCTTTGAAATTGCAAAGAGTTTGATTGCTTCATCACCTATATTTAAGGGCGCAGCAATGCGAACCCTACCAGTTGGAGGGTAAACAGACAAGTGCATATTTTTTATATTTTTTAGCACTACATCGACCTTAAAATTACTTACTTCTATTTGGTGCATTTTAATATTCTCTTTGATTAGAAACCAATTCAAAAATTCGTTGAACCTCTGCTTCACTTGTTATGCCATATTTAGCTAAAACTTGTTTTATTATAATCTCAACATTTCTTCTTTTGATATGTGTATCCCTCCAATCGTCATCTTTACCATATTCTATTTGTTCATCCATCTCAATAGACAACTCTTCGTTTTGTTCTAAGTTATCGTACAATGCTTGTTTTGGTTTTGTATCAATGTCTTTAGGATAAGATTTCTTTGTGTTAGGTTGAATATCTTTTGCTAATTCTTCATATTTTTTTAGGAGTTCTTCATAAGTAATAGCCCCTTCTTTTCTCAATCGGATAAGTTCCAAAAGCAATACACTCATTTTCTCATAGTACGCAGGATTTATAGGCATTTCCTGAATAATAGTTTTCCGCATATTATTTTCTATGGTTTCGCTCATAGCAGCCCTATTACCTTTAATGCCACTGGGCAATTTGTCGGTAGCTTCTTCAATTCCATTTTCAACAATTAATTGGAGTAATGTTGCTTCACCCAAATTGGAAAGTACACGGCTTGGGTCGGCTGTTAAATACATATCTAACATTTGACGCATCTCGGGTTCATATTTTTTCAAGTCGATATAGTCAGAACTGTAATGCTTAATACTATTTCTTAATTCAGCATAGTAATTTACTTTCTCTTTTATTTTGTCGGCTTCTGACTGAGTATAACCAGTTTCAATTATTTCAGGGGCAATATTATTATAAGCTCTAATTAATGCGACAACTAATTTGTAGAAAGTCAAACGTTTTTCTTCTCGTTCTTTTAAATCATCTTTATTGCTAGGGTCTCCTGCAAAATAATGGTAATATTGTTCTATATCTTTTGGTGCTGGTACATCCAAACACAATTGATGAAGTGCTTCAATACTATCTTCTAAGCGTTCTTTAGCTTTTACCAATCTATCAGTCAACAACCCTTTTACATCCTCTACGTCAAAGGCATCAAAAGCATCTGAAGTGTAATCGGTAATAGATTTATTAAGATTAGCCAACAAGTTTTTATAATCAATAATATGACCAAACTCTTTATAGTAGGGGTCATTTTCTTCTTCTTTACCCAATCTGTTTGTTCGGCAAATGGCTTGAAACAAGCCGTGGTCTTGCATCTGTTTGTCTATATACAAGTATGTGCAATGTATCGCATCGAAACCTGTCAATAGTTTATCTACCACAATGAGTAGTTGCATATTGGCAGGTTCGTCTTTAAACTTCTTTTTCGCAAACTTTTCAAAACTTTCTGCATCTTTAAAATCATAGTCCTTCAGCATCTTTTGATAAATCTCAAACTGCTCCTTTTTCTCAGTTTCTCCGTTACCTGTTTCTTCTATTTTAATACTGTTTTCATTTGGTTCAAAACTGGTAATAATACCGCATTTTTTTATTCCAAAGTTTTGGAATATTTCATAAAAGCGACAAGCTTCATAAATACTTCTTGCAACTAATATTGCATTACCTCTACCATCTTTAAGGCGTGGCTTTGTTATAAAATCCTTTTTTATATCAAATACAATTTTTTCTAATCGGCTCTTGGTACTTAATACTTTTTGCATTGTACCCCACTTCTGTTTGAGTTCTGCCTTTGGCAAATCATTCATTCCTCTTGTTACTATTTCAAACCACTCATCAATTCCTTTTTGGTCTAATACGTGTTGGTCAACATCACGAGCTTCATAGAGTAAATCTAAAACAACTCCATCTTTTACTGCCTCATCAAATTTATATGTATGAATATATCTTCCAAATACTTCGAGGCTTTTCTTTTTGTCTTTTTTTAATAATGGAGTTCCCGTAAAGCCAATAAAGATTGAATTTTCAGGCAATATTGTTTTCATCGCTTTATGCAAATCGCCACTTTGTGTACGGTGGCATTCATCAATGAAAACGACGAAATCACCTTTAGGTTGAAAGTCTTTTGAAAGTTTTATTTCTTTAATAAATTCATTGACTGAATTTTCTTTTTTACCACTAAACTTATGTACCAAGCTACAAATTAATCGTGGGTTAGAACCGTTTAACTTAGAAACCAAATCTGCTCCGCTAGTAGTTCTTTTTATCGTTTCCCCAACCCCTAAAAAAACACCTTCTATTTGTTCGTCTAATTCCGTTCTGTCTGTAACAATCAATAAACGAGCTTTTGGGTTATTTTCAAGAATCCATTTAGCCAACCAAACCATTGTAAGACTTTTGCCACTTCCTTGAGTATGCCAAATAATACCACCTTCTTTTTTTTCGATACATTTCTGTGCTTCTTTTATACCAAAATATTGATTAGGGCGACATAATTTTTTTGTACCAAAATCGAAGACTATAAAATTTTGTAAAATTTCTAATAACCGCTCTTTGCTACACAATTGAATAATATGTTTATCTAATAAAATTTCATCTGCATCATACACATCATTATCTTCTTTCCATTTTAGAAAATATTTTTCTTCAGTTTTAGTAGTACCATAATACAAACCATTACTATCATTACCCGCCATCAATAATTGGATGGTTGTAAAAAATGGTTTGTTAAAAATGTGTGATTGATTACTTATGTTTTGTCTAATACCCTCACTTGCTGATACGCTTGCCTTCTTCAATTCCAAAACTCCAATGGCAATGCCGTTGATGTAGAGTACTATATCGGGTCTGCGTTCTTTTGCTCCCCTTATAGTTACTTCTTGTGCAATAGAAAAGTTGTTGTTGAGTGGATTTTCCCAATCAATAAAGCGAACTGTTTCTGGGCGACTAATGGCTTCTGCTTTTTTTGCTGTACCATAGCGAAGCATCGAATATACTTCTTTGTTAGCGTTGTAGAGGTCTTCGTTGGTATTGATAGTGGCTTCTTTCTTTAAAGCAATAATAGCTTTGTTAATCAGTTCTTCGCTGTATTTACCTTGGAGGTATTTCCTCAATTCTATTTCTTCAATATTGCTGTTCCCTTCACGTTCCTCCCAATTACCCAAATAATCGTAATGCAATTGCTTTTTAAACAATTGTACGATTCTGTTTTGGGTAGTACGTTCTATTTGCGCTACTTTACTCATTACTTTTATTTTTTTATTGGTAACTCAATTCCTATTTTGAAAAACTGCATATAATTTTCTTCTATATCTAATTCAAAATTATTATTTTTAAAATCACTTCTATTTGCATTTTGATTTGAGTAAATGACGAGGCAATCAATTATCTTATCGTATTCAAATTCTAAAAAGTCATAAACCTTTTTAAGTCTAGCATATCCACTAATTTGCCTTACATCCTCGGTGCTTATATTCCCATCTTGGTATTGTGGTTTGTATTTAGCATCTACAACCATCTTATAACTATCATCATTAGTTTTAACTATAAAATCAGGCTCTAAATAATTAAACTTTTTATGATAAGTAACCTCTTTGTGTTTAGTAAATCGCTCTTTCAATTTTGAAAATACATATAACTCAAACAGTTTACTCATATCAATCCAGAAGGGTGGAGTATTGATAACTGTCAAGTTTGTGGTAGAGATATTATAACCATATCGTTTTAAAATATGCTTTGCAAATTTGAGAGCCTGCTCATATTCTATGTAAAGAATATTTGGTTTTATACATTTTAATTCTTCAATATTTACTTCATTATCTACATTCACAAAAGCTGGCTGTATATAATTTACTAATCCATTCAACTGCGAAATTTCAATTCCTTTAAGATTTTGCATTGCAGAAATAGAAAACAATAAAGCTTTTTTCAATATTTTATTTTCAATACTATTGATGCCAAATTCTGTGTATTGACAATAATTGAAAAGCATTTTATTGTTGAAATGGTTTTTCTTAATTGTTTCATTTATCAGAATTTTGCCTTTTATTTTGGCATTCAGATTTTTAGTTACAGGGTAATACGATTTCTTTAATCCCTTTTGAACAATTTTCTTCAAAATAGTTAAGTATTGAATAAGAAGTAAGGGTGTTAACAAATCTTGCTTTTGCTCAATAGTTATACTAGGCTTTTCAAAGTCTATTTCACAAAGCTGGTCTAAGTGGTTATAATTTTCGGGTTCGTTTAAAATATCGAAAAGCATTTTTACATAATTCACTTCCGAATTATCATCGTCCAATTTGGGTTTCACATAAATAGGCAATTCGTTTTCTACTATCCAGTCAATACCTACGAAATAAGAAGTTTCAAAACGATACGGATTTGTCTCGTTTGTTGTATGTGTTATGTTAAAGCAGTATGCTTTATTATCTCCTCGCTGGATAGATTTACTGTAAGTCTTATTTTTTAATGCAGCAGCAAAGCGTTCAATATCATCTATTGACTTTGGATTTCTATAGCCATATTGTTCGCTTAGTACAATCATTTTTATAAACTGTTGATTATGGATTCTGCACTTTGTTTCAGTATTCCATCTTTTACATATTCTTTTAAAATTGGTATGATTTCATATTTCTTTCTTAAAGCAAAATCTCTTTCGCCTCTTATAAAGTAACTGTGACCCAACCAAACATCTTTTGGTCTAAATTCTTCTGATAAATACTCTGATAGTTTCAGTTCAACTGTATTATCTTTTAAATATTCATCAAAATTTTGAATAAAAAGAGCAGATACTTGTTTGAATAATTCCAATTCGAAATTATCGCCTTCTAAAACATTAGGTAAAACATCTATAAATGCAAATCGCCTGCGAATAGCATAATCAATGTGTCCCACGCTGCGGTCAGAAGTGTTCATTGTACCAATGATGTATAAGTTTGGTGGGATAATCAAGGCATTACCATCTTCTTCGGTTTCATACAAACTTTCTACTTTTTCTCCTCTATATTCCAAAGCATAAATTAATTCACCCAAAACAGCTGGGAGGTTTGCTCTGTTTATTTCATCAATTATCAATACAAAGGTCTTTAAGGATTCTTTTTGTTCTTGCGATTCTGTAAAAATCAGTTTATTCTCTTTTAGAAAATCCTTAAATAAATCTAATACTCTAATGTAATAGCTTGCATGATGATGTGCTAACCCAGAAAGATTTGTGTTTTTCTTAATCTCTTGTCTGTTCGTATTTTCATTGAAATAAGCTTTCTTAATGTCTGAATACAACATTCTATTTCCATTCTTTGTCCATCCTTCTTTTCCTTTATATCTAAAAGCGTCAGTTTCTGTATCAAAAATTGACACATTTGGAGTTAGTTCAATTTTATCTTCACTTTCTAAATTACCCTCAATATGTTCTACAAATGCTTCAAATTGTTCTTCAATCCATTTTTCTTTAGAATAAATGGTTGATACTTTTTTGCTGTTTATATAATTGGTATTTGCAATCTTTGCAAAAGAAGCAAGTATTTTATTTTTCGTTTTATACTCAATTGCATCTCCTTTGCTTTCAGCTACAATTCCTCTCACAAAATCTTCGTATGAATATGCAGGGTGAAACTGAATAATTTTCAAATATTGACTACAATCTAAATTTTCAAAAATATATTTTGCAATGGCAGCACTGTATGGGTCATTTCCTTTTGATTGTCCACCTTCCCACAGTTTATCTTCGTAAGCTTTTATGATTTCTTTATACGAAGGAGAATATTCGCTACCAGTTTTTAGTTTAAGTGTAACTTTATTTAAATCTATTTTTGAAATTTCATATTCTGTGTAGTCTGTAGCACTCTTTAACTTGTCAGCAATTTTTAAAGTCTTTTGGATTTCATCCACAGTAATTGATACAGGTAATACTAATTCTCTTCCAATGATTTTCGCCTCTCTTGTCTTACCTGTTCCTGGTGGCCCCTGCAAAATTACCTGTCCTTTTTGTTTTATAATACTTATATTATTTTGAATATCCATTACTACTTTTTTAAAATTCTTTTTCTCGTTAAATATTATTTGATATGGTTGAAATTGTTTTTTTAAATCATCAATAATATCCTTAAAAATACTGTCTTCAATAAAGTATACATTTGTCTTTTCTTCTACACTTAGTCTTTTACCAAAAAGTGTATATTCATTGTGCTTTGGATTTTTAAGCTGTTCAATACTTCCATAAACAAAATTATAATCTGGTAGAATTTGTTTTATTTGGCTTTCATGTTTAATATACCCATTCATAAAGGGCTGCATATACTCAACCGAAGACATTTCATATTTAAATTGAACCGTTTGAGTATTAAAACCCAAGCCATATATAATTTCCAAATCATCTTTATTAAATCCAATGTGATATTGAATCTCTGTACCACCTCCTTCATTTATTGCCCAATCTCTGCTTGTGTCTATATATTTAAACAGTACACCCCGTGTTGGTACTTTACCTAATCCTGCAATTTCTTTTCGCATTCTCCCAAATTCATTGCAGAAATCACCTAAGGCAATATTTACCTGATTGACTAAATCTCCTATGTTTTTAAATTCCATAATACACCAACCTTATTTTTCCAGTTAATAAATTCTGCATCATACCCATTTTTACCTTTCGATATTTCTCCAATTTGGTTTCTAAGGCAGTTATCTCGGCATCCATATCATAAAGAATGGTGGCGATTTTAGTTTGTTCTTCTTTTGTAGGTGGGATGTAAATTTTCAATGCTTTGAATTTAGGAAGTGATATTACATATCGTTTTCCCGAACCTTCGCACATTTGTTCCGCTTGGTCTAAAAAGTATTTCGTTTTGAAAATGTATGTTCTGAAATTCAAATCCCAATCTTCAAACAATCTTAATCTAACTAAATGATAACTGTATGCTGCATCAGGTATATCTTCCATTGCAACTGCTGAAATGGCAATGTCAAATCGCATTTCAGAAGATGGTGTAAAGAAAATATCACCTTTTTGAACAGCACATTTTTGTGCCTTATAAGTAGGTGTAGTAACCCAATGATTTAATTGATTTG
>JANOZW010000483.1:0-13653 GCA_031429575.1 Ferruginibacter sp. | reverse complement strand
TAATGGAGATGTAGTAACCGTAGAAATGACGTCAAATCCTACACCATGTTTAACTGGTTCGCCAGCTACCTCTACAGGAATAACAATGGTTATTAATACAAGATATACTTGGACAGGTGCCACAAATACAAACTGGAACACAGCAACAAACTGGCTTTGTGGAAATACACCCACGGCTAGTGATAATGTGACAATACCTGCTGGAGCACCTAATTATCCTAGTATTGGCAATGGTCAATCAGGAACATGTTTTGATATTGATTTAGCAGCAGGAGCTACTATGTCTGTGTCTGGCACAGGTGTATTTAGCCTTAATGGTAACATAACAAATACAGGAGGGATATTAGATTTAACAGATGGTACTTTAAGATTAGCAGAAGTTGCACCATGTAATGGTTTATGCCCTTATACATTCTTATCAGGTTTAACAATAAAAGATAAGGCTGTTAAAAATATAATAGTAGCTACAATAGCAGGTTTAAATTTTATAGCAAATGATAATGTAAAAGTAACTGGTAAACTATCTTTTGAGGGCAGTAATAGAATCTTTAACACACAAGACAATTTAACTTTAGTATCGAACGCAACTGCCACAGCTAGCATTGCAGACATTACAAATAATGGAGTTAACAGTGGCAACATTGTTAATGGTAAAGTGAGCATAGAGCGTTATTTACGAGCTATTAAATCGTGGCGCTATCTTGCTACACCTGTTGATAATGCTACTTCACCAACGATAACTGACTCGTGGAGAGAAGGTGGTACTTCATTTAGTTCAAATGGTTGGGGTACAAGAATAACAGGACCAAGTAATGTGGGTTTAGGCACGCCACTTGGTTTTGATCAAGTTACACAACGTGGATCTATGAAGAGTTACAGTTCAACCACAAATACTTTTGTAGAAATTACAAGCACTAACTTAGCAGCTGGTAAAAAAATAGCCAATGATGAAGGATATGCTGTTTTTGTAAATGGTGACAGAGGAGAAGATGCTTTACACCCAACCAGTGTAAGTACTACAACCCTTAGAATAAAAGGAAATATTCGTACGGGAGACCAAACTTTTAATATTAGTGCAGCGGCAGTTGCTGTTGGTGGTTTTCAATCTGTAGGAAACCCTTATCCATCTCAAATAGATTTTAGAAGTATTGACAAAACCAATGTTGCATCAACATTTTATATTTGGAACCCTAATGGAGGATATTATGGTGTAGGGCAATATGAAAACTATACAAAAGATTTGAATTTTCCATTTCATTATAGATTGAATGGACTTCCAGCAGGCGCCATTTTAAATACAATAGAAAGCGGGCAAGCCTTTTTTATACAATCTACTACTGTTGGTTCTATTACCATAAAAGAAACAGATAAAACTACTGGTAGTGATTTGGTAAGTAGAGTGGGGGTAACCGTGCCAACGCTTGAAATTAGTTTACATACTGCAAATGCAAACGGCAATGATTTTATTGCTGATGGCGTGGTATTAAATTTCGGCAATAATTTTAGTAGTGCATTAGATAATAATGACGTTAAAAAAATAACCAATTCAGTAGATAATCTTGCTATAAAATACGGCACAAAAAATCTTGTAGCAGAAAGAAGACCAAATTTAACACAAATCGACACCATAAGATTAGGTCTTACTAGCACTCGTGTAGCATCTTATCGTTTCGAAATAGATCCCTCCGTATTAAGCAATACAGGCTTAGCTGCTTTCTTAAAAGATAAGTTTTTGCAAACAGAAACACCAGTAAGTTTAACAGCAGTAACCAATATAAACTTTGCTATAACAGCTGATGCAGGTAGTAAAGTAGCGGATAGATTTATGATTGTATTTAGGCAGGCAGCTGGTGGGCCATTGCCTGTTAGATTTATAGATATAGCTGCTGCTAAAAATGCAGACAAAACCAATACCGTAAAATGGAATGTTGGTGATGAATTAAACATACAGCAATATGAAATAGAAAGAAGCGAAAAAGGAAGAAACTTTCTAAGCATTGGTAATGCAGCGGCATTGAACAATACTGGTGGTAGTTATGCATATAATTTTGTAGATGCTACGCCACTTGCGCAAGATAATTACTATAAGGTAAAAGCTATTTCGGTAAATGGTGAAACACAATATAGTGCTATTGTAAAAGTATTGGCTGATACAAAAGAAACTTCTATATCTGTGTATCCTAACCCAGTGGAAGGGAAATTGGTAAAAATACATTTTACCAGCAACACAGGTAAATACAGTGCAACATTATTAAATGCAGGTGGTAAAACAGTTTATACAAAAAATATAGTAGTAGTTTCTAACAATGAAACACATACAATAGAAATAAATAAATATTTTGCGGCAGGCAATTATAGCCTAGTATTGCTATCAGAAGATGGCACTAAGAAAATTCTGCCAATTGTAATTTTGTAAGGTTATAAAATTTTTCTGTTCACAGCATTAGCTGATTACTCTGCAAGGCAGTCAAGCCTCAAAGGCTTGACTTTTTTGTGTTTAAGCTTCGGTATTGGAAGATGCCAATCACGCTGCTAAGGAAGTCAAGCCTCAAAGGCTTGGCTTCCTTGTTTCAAGCTAGACGCACTAAAAAAAGTAATTTTTTTTATTCTATTAAGATTATTCGACAAGCAGTATATATGTTTTTATTTACACACGTATAGAAAAGATTTCAACTTAACTTAATGGGGGATAATGAAGAAGGGTATTAGCAATTTCATAATATAAATCGTATAATTACGTATTTGTACAATAAATTTTACTAATTTCACATTATATTTGTTTTCTAAAACAAAATATTTGTCCACACTAGTTACTAGTTTCTATCCTCTTTAAAGCCAAGGTATGTGCTGCAAACCTTTATTGGTAGTAGTTTCATTCAATATTTTATTTACAAAAATTATTTAGTTATGCGTAAAATTTACGTTTTATTGGTTTTGTTTGTGTGTGTATTTGTTAGTTCTAATGCACAAACCGCAGGGATTAACAGTAGCTTTCTTATTTTAAATACAAATGGTGGAGGTAATCAGTATTATGATTTAAATGCCACAACAGGTAATCCTGATTTTAATGGAGCAAATCTAGGCACATTTAATATTGGGAATACGATTGTATTTGTAGGTGCAGAGCATAATGTTTATAAATGTGGAGGTTGCGATATAACCGCTACTAACTTATTTTATCGTATTCATCCTATCTACATCGGTGCACCACCACCACCGGCTTATACGACAAATTCTATTTTTTATACTAGTGGTGGTGCGAATGGTTGTGGTGGAGCAGACCAACAATGGTCTAATACTGCTGGAAATGTTAATTTGCTTGCTAGTCTTACTCCTGGAAAATATCAAATGGATGTGTATTCCAATATAGTAATCACCTGTTTAGGAGGACAAGTAATTACTCCAACTTATTCAGCCACTTTCATTGTATGTGGTACTGGTAGTACTTGGTCTGGTATAACAAATACAAATTGGAATGTAGCTACAAATTGGCTTTGCGGAAATATACCTACTGCTGGGGATAACGTTACGATACCTATTGGAGCGCCCAACTATCCAATCATTGCAACAGGTACAGCCTCAGCAAATAATATTAACATAGCCGCAGGTGCATTAGTAACCGTAAATGGTACGGGTATTTTCAATTTATATGGAGCTCTTACAAGTACTGGTAGTTTTGATGTAACAGCTGGTACTTTAAACATAACTGGCACATCTCCGCAAACATTGGCAGGCGCTAGTTTAGCAACCAACAGTGTAAAAAATCTTATAATAACAAATAATACTACGTTAAGTGATGAAGTTAAAGTAACAACAGGTTTAACATTTGGTACCACAGGTAGAACCCTTACTACCAATGGTAATTTAACACTCGTATCTACTGCAAGTGGCACTGCCTATGTTGGTAATACCACAGGCAATACCATTACAGGTACAGCAAGTATAGAGCGCTACCTAGAACCTGCCAAATCTTGGCGTTACCTTGCTACACCTGTTAAAATTAATACTTCTCCCACAATTACAGAATCATGGAGAGAAGGTGGTAATTCGCTTTTGTCTACAGGGTACGGTACCAGAATCACTGGACCTGATTACACCGCTCCCGATGGACCGACTAAATTAGACCAATATACACTTCGTGCCTCTATGAAAAGTTATGATGCACTTGCTAATAACTATATTGGAATAACTCAGGCAGATATGGCTGGTAAACAGATTGCTAATGAGGAAGGATATGCTGTTTTTCTAAATGGAGACAGAGCTGTTCCAGCTACATCGGGTCCAACTGGGTTTGGGGCTTCTACACTGCGTATAAAGGGGGAAATTCGTACTGGACCACAGACCTTTAATATCACTCCTGCTGTCGTTGCTGTGGGCGGTTTCTTATCTGTAGGTAATCCATTTCCTTCACAAATTGAAGTTTTTAAAATTACTAAAACTGACATTGCTGATGCGATTGTAGTTTGGGATCCATTTACTCCTGGCAATTACAATGTAGGATTGTGGAAAACATATCTTTGGAATGGTGTAGACTATGCAAGAGTTCCAGCTGACGGAAGCACTCGTAATTTCATTGAAAGTGGGCAAGCGTTTTTTATTCAAACGCTAACCTCGACAGGAGGAAGCATTGTAATCAAAGAAGCAGATAAAACCACCGGAAGCGCATTGGTAAGTAGAGAAGGAATTCAAAACAGACCAGGAGTTACGATACCAACACTAGAAATTAATTTACATACCAATGATGCGAATGGTGTTGATTTTGTAGCTGATGGAGTAATGCTGAATTTTGGTACTAGTTTTAGCAGTGCTTTGGATAATAGTGATGTTAGAAAAATATCTAATTCAGTAGATAATTTAGCCATAAAATATGATACTAAAAATCTTGTAGTAGAAAGAAGACCAAACTTAACACAAACAGATACCATAAGATTAAGCCTTACCAGCACCCGTGTAGCAGCATATCGTTTTGAAATAGACCCATCGGTATTAGGCAATACTAACTTGGCTGCTTTCTTAAAAGATAAGTTTTTGCAAACAGAAACGGCGGTGAGCTTAACAGCAGTAACCAACGTAAACTTTGATATTACGGCTGATGCAGGTAGTAAGGTGGAAGATAGATTTATGATTGTATTTAGGCAAGCAGCAGGAGGGCCATTGCCAGTAAGATTTATAGATATTGCGGCTACTAAAAATGCAGATAAAACCAATACCGTAAAATGGAATGTTGGCAATGAACTTAACTTGCAGCAATACGAAATAGAAAGAAGCGAGAAAGGTACAAATTTTGTAAACATTGGTAATACAGTAGCGTTGAACAATACTGGAGGTAGCCATGCATATAATTTTGAAGATGCTGCACCACTTGCACAAGATAACTACTACAGGGTAAAAGCTATTTCTGTAAATGGAGAAACCCAATACAGTACCATTGTAAAAATATTAGCTGATACAAAATCATCTTCTATTGCTGTGTATCCAAACCCTGTAGAAGGTAAAAAAATGCAAGTTAGTTTTACAAACAAAATAGGTAAGTATAGTGTGGTACTATTAAGTAGTGAAGGTAGAACTGTTTATACCCAAAATATAGTAATTACAAGTGCAAATGAAGTAAAAGTATTGGCGTTAAATAAGCAAATAGCCCAAGGGCATTACAAATTGGTTGTTACTGATAGTGAAGGTGTAAAACAGGTTTTACCAATCATTGTACAATAATGTTGAGAAAACTACGTTCTTTTAAATGGAAAATGAGTGTTTGTGTATATTCACTATTATGTTACGGTAAAAGATCGTATGAATGTAGTGAACTAACCTTATTTTTGTAATAAACTAACTTGTAGTTAAAATAACTCCTAATAAAATGCATAAAAAAATAATCTCTTTTGTAATAATATTTGTGCTACTTGCTATGCCAACCATGTTGATGGCACAACCGGTAGATTTATGCCCTAACCCTGCTGACCCTGACTGCCCGATAGACAGCGGCACAGTGTTTTTGATAGCTGCTGTTATTGCTATTGCTGCAGTAAAGGCATTTAGATATAGCAATTTATCGAAAAAAGCAATGGTTTAATAAAGTTTTATATCTCTTAAAGATATGGAGATATTTATTCATATAAAATTACTGTTATGAGGCACAACTAAATATTTTTTAGTTAGTGCCTCATACTTTTATATAGGAACTATGTTTTAAAAAACGTAGTTTTTGTTTTTTTGAAATATTGAATTTATTTATTGAAGTGTAAACGAAATCAACAAAATATTTAATTCAGTATTTAAGATACATTTTACAAAAGTCTTATCCAAACGACCTAATACCAATTATTATGAAAAAACTATTACTCTCCAGCATCATTTTTTGTAGTGCCTTTATTTCTTTTAGCCAAACGGTAGATATTTTGGCAAATGCAGGTACACTATCTACATCAGCAATAGGTGGTAGCCAACGATATAATATAAATGAAAGCATTTATACAGATGCAGAGATTGGAAATACTAATTTTACTACCGTAGGTACAGCCATCAATAAAATTGGTTTTTATGCAAATGTCATTGGTGCACTTACAAGTTTTGCGAATGTAAAAATATATATGATGGAAGTGCCCTCAGGTACTACCACCATAGCTACAGGTATTTATTCAATTGCTGGCTACACCCAAGTTTTTGGTGGAGCAGGCGGTGGTATTGTTGTTGTAAGTGCCACAGGGTTGGTGGAAATACCCCTAGCTACCACGTTTACAAGAACGGCTGGTAGTAACTTACAAGTATTGGTAGAAAGGATAGACAATGTTTCGCATGCAGGTTTTAGTTGGCGTACTGCAAATGGTAATAATGTAAGTAGTGCTAGTTTAACTACAAGAATATATTTTAGCAATACAACTCCTCCTGTATCGGGCACAACAACTTTAACGTCTAATATAGGTAGAGCGCAAATAAGGCTTAAACATGAAAATGCAAATGATGCATCAGTGGCACAAGTATTTTCTTTGGGAAAACTACCCATTTCCAATAGTGTTCCCCATATTGTTTCGGCTACCATTACCAATAATGGCACTGCAGCTTTAAGTTCATTACCTGTTACACTAACCATATCTGGCGCAAATAGTTTTACTGATGTGCAAATAATACCTTCTTTGGTAGCAGGGGCAAGTACAACCATTAATTTTACTGCTTACACAGCAGCACTTGTTGGTGCAGATAATGTAAATGTAACAGTTCCTAGTGATGACGACAATACCAACAATTCAAAAACAGTTACGCAACTTGCAAACAATAATACGTGGTCGTATGCACAAGGTAACATACCTACTGGTAATGCGGGTTTTGGTGGAAATACAATAGACTTGGTTCAAAAATTTTATAACTCTAGCGCCACATCGTTGGCACAAGTAGTGGCGTATTTTTCTTTGGCTGGACAACCATACAAAATAGGGGTGTGGGATGCAAGTGGTGCAGGAGGTACGCCAGGTACTTTATTGTATGAAACAAATGTGCAAAATTCTATTATTGGTGTAAATGCAGAAGCTATTTTACCAGCATTACCACTACCTATTGGTAATTTTTATATCGGTGCAAGGCAAACGAACACGACCACCTTTGGTTTATCTAGACAAACTGAAAACCCGACAAGAGCTGGTACATTTTATTTTAAATTGGGTAATAATCCTAACCCTAATCCATGGGTTGACAATGCTACAGGTAGTACCAATGTATTTATGTTAGAACCAAAATTACAATTGCCCATAGATGCATTTGTTTCCAATATTGCCGTACCCAATAATGGCGGTATTACTTGTACAACCCCAAGTGAAACGATTACTGCAAAATTAACAAATACTGGTTCAAGCACAATAGCAGCGGGCGCTGCCACACTTACATTAAAAATAACTGGTGCAAATGCACAAACAATTACAACCAATAATTTGACTAATATTGTAAGCGGTGGCAATGAAATTGTAAATTTTACAGGGGTGAATTTATCTAATGCAGGTGTAAATAATGATACAGTTTATGTGAATCTTGCAGGCGATACAGAGCAGGCAAATGATACTACAAAAACAGCGGCATTTACCACTGCTTTAAGAACAGTGGCTTTGGAAACGATAGCAAGTACATACCCGCTTACAGCCAATTGTGAAGACATGGGTTGGACGTATTACAACGATGCTTCTAATAGAAATGTACTAGCAGTAGAGTGGGGTACAAATACAGCAGCCAAAGCAGCAGCTACGGCTACCTTAACATTAGATGCAGCTGATTATGCAGCTACAGCAGGAAGTGGAGCCGGTGCTACAGGTACTTTTACCATGAAAAGGTATTGGAATATTGCTACAGGTACACAACCGACTACGCCTGTAAATGTGCGTTTCTTTTACGATGTGGCAGAAAAAGCGGCAACAGAAGCGGCGGCAGTAGCATTTCAAACAGCCAACGTAGGTAGTAGTTTGGAAGTGCCAAAATGGTTTAAAACAAATACTGGAGCTTTTGTAGGGGATGCTGCACATGTAACCAATGGCGGAGTATTAAATGCTATTTCTCTTGCAGATGCAAATACAGGAGCTGTTACTATAAATGGCGTATTGTATGCACAGTTTAATGGTATAACAAGTTTTAGTGGTGGTGGGTATGCTACCGGTGTAGGATCTAATACGGTTTTGCCAATTGGTATTCAATATATAAAAGGTGCAAAGCAAGCTGCTAGTCATTTAATAGATTGGAAAGTATCTTGCAGCGCAGGAGTATCAATAACACTTACCCTAGAGCGAAGTACAAATGGGGGAAATTTTGTAACCATACAAGAGCAAGTAGCCAATGATACTCGTTGTTTACAGCCTTTTAATTATACAGATGTAGCTCCATTTGTTGGGGCAAATTATTATCGTATAAAAGTAACTTCGGTAGATGGTGCTGTACAATACAGTAGCATTGTAGTATTATTGAATAAAGAAAAAGGATTTGAATTGATAAGTGTAGCGCCAAATCCTGTAAAAGAAAATGGAGTGCTTACCATTACAAGTGCAAAGGCGGGTAAAATTGAATTATTGATAAGTGATATTGCTGGTAAGATAATACAAAAACAATTGTATGCTGTTATAGCAGGTAGCAATACAATTTACTTACCTGTGGAAAATATAGGTGCAGGTACTTATTCAATTATGGCTATTAATGAGGATGGTGAAAGAAAAGCAATGCGGTTTGTGAAATTGTAAGTGGGAGTGGTGAGTAGGAGTGGGGGATAGCAATTTTACAAGGGATTAGGGAATTAGAGGGTTAGAAGTTTTGGAAAGTAAAGTGATTAGAAATATTTTTTAAAACTATATAAAAGTCGTTTCATAAGGAACGACTTTTTTATGTTTATTATTATACAATATAGTGTTGCGCATTTTCGTTTTTGTTGCTAAGGCTTTAAATATTACACCATCATTTTATTTATCAACATCTGTAAAGAACTAAATGATGCAATGATTACTAAAAGAATTAATTTGGGCATTCGGTTTAATCAATAATTTTCACGATTTTTGTCAAATAACCCAAACAAAGCAGTGGAGTAATGTTTTATTCCCTAGCATTTTATATCATGATGAAAAATAACTACCTACGCTTACGAAGCATACTTGGTATTTTGTACATGCCTGTGTTTATATTTATTGCTGTACTATTTTTATTTAGTTCATGCAAGGTTACCCAACAATCAGCTTATTTTAAGACCTTACAAAAGGATACCACCTTAAAAAATTTTGTAACCAACGATTTCGAATTAAAAATTATAAAAGGCGATAGACTTTCTATCAACGTAAGTAGTATGAGCCCTGCAGAAGATGCTTTTTTTAATGCGGTAACTTCAGTGGGTGCAGCAGCGGCGGGTAGCGCTACAAGTATTGGAGGGTATAGTGTACAGCAAGATGGTACCGTATTGTTGCATAGGTTGGGAGCATACAAAGTAGAAGGCTTTACAAGAAGAGAGCTTTCTAAAAAAATAGAAGCGAGTTTATTGCCATACATGAAAGACCCCATAGTGCAAATAAACTTTTTAAACCATAAGATAACTTTGCTAGGAGAATTAGCAAAACCACAGGTATTAAATTTACCTGAAGAACAAATTTCAATAATTGATGCATTGGTATTGAGTGGAGATGTAACGCCCAATGCAAAAAGAAATAACATTACCATTATAAGAGAAAATGGAAATGAGAAAGAAGTTAAACATATTAATTTAGAAGACCATAGTATTTTTTCATCGCCATGGTATTATGTGAAACCAAATGATATTATACTAGTAGCCACTGATAATGATAAATATGTGAAGGCAGAGAAGCGTCAGAAATTACAGAGCACGTTATCGTTGGTAGCATCGGGTGTATCACTTTTAGTAATAATCATAAGTCAAATTGTAAAATAAATTTACTACTTGCATGAGCGAAGATCAATTTTTTGAAGATAAACCACAATCCAATATCCTTGTACAAATTGTACATCGTTATTTACCTTTTTGGCCATTGCTGGTTATTTTAACCGCTATATCTCTTTCTGTTGCTTTTATTTACTTACGTGCGCA
The DNA here is from genome assembly GCA_031429575.1 of Ferruginibacter sp. Classification (GTDB taxonomy): domain Bacteria; phylum Bacteroidota; class Bacteroidia; order Chitinophagales; family Chitinophagaceae; genus Ferruginibacter. The sequence continues at coordinate 3,101 of JANOZW010000483.1, read as the reverse complement.
AACTAGAATTTATGTAGCCGCTGCTAAAGTGTTATTAAAAGATCCTCAAAAGGGTGGTGGGGATAGTAAGGTATTGGATGCATTAAATATTTTTAGCGAAAAGAAAATTGTAGAGAATGAAATTTTGGTTCTACGGTCTTCCTCATTGATGCAAGAAGTGGTAAAACAGTTGGATTTATATACGAGTGTTTACAATAAGGGTAAAGTACAGTTAGAAGAATTGTACGGAAGCAATTCACCCCTATATTTTCAAGCAATAAATAAGGATACAAGCATACATGGCGGTGGTAAAATGATGTTGGATATTAATTGGCAAAAGAATACCATTAAGCTTGGCAATCGTACATACAACTTTGCAGATGTGGTAAATGTGGCAGGTACAGATTATAGAATTATTATAAACAATGATTATAATAGAAAGGTAGTAGGAAAAAATTATTTTGTTGTTTTTAGTGACCCTGCATCTGCTGCGGGTGCTATAATCGGTAGCTTAGGTGCTACACCCATGTCTTTTTCATCTACCGTTATAGATTTAAATATTAAAACACCAGTACCAGAAAAGGGTATTAAAATTTTGAATAAACTTTTTGAAGTATATAATATTGCTGGCATAAAAGATAAAAATCAGATAGCGGAAAGAACCTTAAAATTTGTAGATGATAGATTGGCAAAAGTAACTGCAGAGCTGGATAGTGTTGAAAAAAATGAGGCAGGGTTAAGAGCAAAAGAAGGCATTACAGATTTATCTGCGCAGGGTACACAGTATGCTAACATTGTGCAAGAGTTTGATCAAAAACGAACTGCCATCGAATTACAGATAGATGGATTATCTGGCTTGCAAAGTTATGTAAACAGTAAAGGTAGAAGACCAGGTACGGTACCCTCTTTACAGATGGTAAGTGACCCAATACTAACAGGTTTGTTACAAGATTTATACAAATCAGAATTTGATTTGGATAAAGTAAAAACAATAGCAGGCAATAAAAGTGAAGAAGTGATGTTGGCAGAGGAAAAAGTAACTAGGGTAAAAAATGATTTAAAAGAAAATATTAGTAACATCAGGAATAATTACGAGATGCAACGTAATAGTATCAATGCTAATATTTCGAAAAATAGCAGCTTATTGGCACAGCTGCCCGGTAAAGAAAGAGCACTATTGGCCATTAGCAGACAACAAGCCATTAAAAATAATATCTACACTTTTTTATTAAATAAAAGAGAAGAAACAGCCATATCCTCAGCCTCTACTACGGCAGATTTACGAGTATTGGAAAATGGTTATTCTTATGGGCCAATAAGTCCTATACCAAAAAATTATTATTTAGTAGGATTGTTATGTGGGTTATTAGGTTTCTTACTTTTTGTGCAGTTAAATGAGCCGCTGAGTAGTAAAATATTGTTTAGAACAGAAATAGAAAATAAAACAAAAGTGCCTGTAATCGGCGAAATAATACAAACACCTGAAAAAAATAACATTGCCATTACGGAAGGCAAACGCACCGTAGTAGCTGAGCAATTTAGAGCTCTAAGAACCAATCTTGGTTTTATGGGATTAAGTGATGTAAATAAAACTATACTTGTTACCTCCAGTGTATCTGGCGAAGGAAAAAGTTTTATTGCAACAAACCTTGCATTGAGTTTAACGCTTACCGGTAAAAAAGTAGCGTTGCTAGAAATGGATTTGAGAAAACCAAAATTGAGTAAAGAACTTGGTGTGTTAAGAGACCCCGGTATTTCTGGATTTTTAATTGGAAAATCTACTTTAGACGAAATCATAAAACCTACAGGGCATAACAATTTATTTTTGGTAACAGCAGGTCCCATACCACCAAACCCTACTGAGCTTATCGGAAGACCCGAATTTGCAGAAATGATAACCGAACTAAAAAAGCGATTCGATTATTTGATTATTGACTCAGCACCTATTGGGCCAGTTACAGACTCTCAATTACTTAATATTTATGCAGCTATTACAATTTATGTAGTAAGGCATGGTGTAACACCTTCTGTATTTTTAAAACTATTGGATAGCTTAAACAGAGAAAAGAAATTTACCAATATGAGTGTGGTGTTTAATGGTGTAAAACCAAGGGGTGCCTCTTTTTTAAATTATGGCTTTGGTGGGTATGGCAATGGGTATGGATATGGTTATGGCTACGGCTATGGTTATGGCTATGGTTATGGCAGCGAGGCAGGAAGTTATTATACAGCTGAGGGTGGTTTACCTGGATATAAAAACTTATTTGGTTTTGTAGGTTTTGTAAAGAAGCTTTTTAGAAAAAGACGATAGTTTTTTGGAGTTGTTTTTTGAATTGATTGCTACATATTTTTGTTTTATAAGAATAAAAAATGATCAAAACTCAATGAACACTCCAATTATACATGTAGTTGATTTACAATTATTCTTTGGGCATGTTTATAAACACATGTGACTGAGGGACGGCGAAGCCTTGCGCTTTTTTATAGAAATAGTATGTAGAAATTGAAAAAAATTGGCACAAGAAAAGAAGTGGTATGTAATATATACCAGACCAAGATGGGAAAAAAAGATAGCACTTTTATTATTAGATAAAGAGATAGAACACTATTGCCCTTTAAACAAAATAACCAAGCAATGGAGCGATAGAAAAAAAATAATAGAGGAGCCTCTTTTTAAAGGGTATATTTTTGTAAAGCGAGGTGTACATGATAAGTGGGATATTAAAATGATACCGGGTGTTTTAAATTATGTGCATTGGCTTGGCAAACCGGCAGTAGTAAAAGAATCGGATATAAAAATCATTAAAAAATTTTTACAAGAGTTTAATGATGTAGAAGTAACAGATGCCAATATTGCCATGCATGAAAAAGTACAAGTAAAACAAGGATTGATGATGAACTACAAAGGAATTGTATTAGAAGTATTAGGCAATAAGGCAAAAGTAAAAATTGATAGTATGGGTTTGATTCTGACGGCCATTTTTGAACAAAAAAATTTAGAAAAAATATAGGATTTGTTGAATAGTTCTGCATTTTTAAAAACAATCAAAAACCCCTCTACAAACAAATGAACTTTAATGATAGAATATATGTAGCTGGCCATAATGGATTAGTGGGTAGCG
>JANOZW010000482.1:0-8790 GCA_031429575.1 Ferruginibacter sp. | reverse complement strand
CCCTTGATGGGGTCAATCTGCCCGTCAAATCAGCCACATTCGACGATCGAACTGGGTCATCACGCACCACAGTGGCGCCTTCATAGGCCTTATCGTCGGCTTGAGCGGCAGACTTCACCGCTGGAATGATCATCCCTTGCTGGTTGGCCTTGCGATACAACTGGGTGATGACCTTGACCTGCTGCCCTCGCGTCAGCAAATACGTCGTTGGGACACCTGCACCAGGCGCAACAGTGTATTTTGATGATTGGCAAAGTTTGGATTGTACAAACCAAACAGGAACCCTAAGTTTTCATTCATTTGTACTAGGCTTCGTTTATGACTTAGAGCATGCTGTTATTACCATTACTTCAGGACCAAGCAATGTTGGCGTACAACCTATTTACAATCGCCAATTAGGGTTTATACAATGGTTGAATATGTTACCCGGTAATTACATAGCAAGTATAGTTACCAGTTGTGGCACAACTATGGTAAATTTTTCTATTAATCCATATATTTCAGTTTTGCAGCAAAGCTTAAATGTAGTTACAGAACAGGCTTGTAATAATGGAGGTATTATTAGAGCTAGTTTGAATTATAATGGAGACGGTACTACATCCTTTGGTTTATTTGATGCAGCAAATGTAAATATTGCCAATAATTCAAGCGGTGTTTTTACAGGTATTGCTGCCGGAAACTATACCGTAAAAGCTAAAATACAGTTATGGGGGCAATGTTTAGGAAGCTATACAATAGATAAACCTATAGTTATTTTACCTGATGGTGCACCACCACAAGTAGTGAAGAAAATAGTAATGATTTGTGAAGATGCTGTAGGTAATCCTATTGGAAATGGGAAAGCTATTATTAGGAGTTTAGGCTTTGCACCATTTAAAGTAGAGGCTAAAAAAGTAATAGATCCTGATGCAAACTATAACTTAAAATTTGCAGCAAGCGTAAATGATTTTACCGTAGATAATTTATTGCCTTATGACAATTATAGAATTCGTATTACCGACCAATGTGGTAATACAGCACTTACAGATGTATCTGTAGGAATTATGGAACAACTGACACCAATAAATAATGGTACACCATGCATATCTAAACCTTATACGCTTTCGGCGCCTGATATGATAGATGCTACATACACATGGCGCAAAGGCAGTACAATTGTAGCCACTTCAAGAGAAATAATTTTTCCATCTTATGCAGCAGCAAACGATGGTACATACACTTGTACACTTTCTATTGGTGGAGGTTGTGTAACTCGTACGGTAAATAATACTTTAAATGGAATTAGTTGTTCTGTTTTACCAATAATAATTGAAAATTTCTCTGCAAATTTTTCAAATTGTAAAACACAATTAAACTGGAAAACAAACAATACTAATACAAGTGCCGCAAAAGTAGATGTGGAGAGAAGTACCAATGGAATTAATTTTGATGTGGTAAAAATGATGTCAACAAATGTGTTGGATAATAGTGTACAAACTTTTGTGGATATTAATCCTGCCAAAGCCATTAACTTTTACCGATTGGTTATTACAGATAACGATGGTAAGAAAGTACAATCAAAAGTAATAATGGTAAAAAATAATTGTGATGAGGATAAAAATAGTTTAACCATTTATCCTAACCCTGTTGCTAAAGGAAACAATGTAAATATTAATATTATAAGTTCCGTTGCAGGTAACGCAGAATTAAGATTGCTTAATAATATGGGGCAATTGGTTTCTACAAAAACAATTATTACAAAAGCTGGAAATACATCCATTACCATTCCATCAATTGATATGAACAGTGGTATCTACATTGTATCTGTAAAGTTGGCTAATGGAGAAACATTGATACAGAAATTGATAAAAGATTAATGATATATTTCAATTTCTTTTTAGACAAATGTATTTTACTAAAATAATTTCTAAAAAGTATTAAACGAAAAAAAGCGCCTCAAATTTTGAGGCGCTTTTTGCATAAGCACATTACTTTAATTAGGCATATTATTTATTACTTGATTTCCGTTTGAAACTTTATTCAACACTTGCCCAAAAACCTTTTGCAATAATGCCGTTTTTCTTTCTGCTGCTTTGCTAAGTATGGCCATTTCTTCCCCTTGGTTCGTATTTCATGAGCCATTCTTCACCATCTTATTATTTAAGAAAAAATGAATTAAAACTACGCACCTATGTAATATCTGCTGTATGAATATGACTGTATGTATTGAAAATAAAACAAGTTTATTTAGCTTATCAGTATAAAAAATTAAGAAGTAGTAAATAATGTAACCAATCTATCAGAACCCAATAGAATTAATAAAGCTAAGTATTTATACCTACGCAAAACACGTAGTTGTGGCAATAAAATTTAGGTATTTATACTGTTGTTTTATAAATACAATCAATCTTTATTTCTAATGTGAAATATCGTGTTTTTTAACTCTCATTACAATTCAACATTTGTAACATAAAAATTTGCATGTGCGAGGAATTCAACTTAAAAGTTTGAGGAAAACGCTTGAAATTTGGAGGAAAACACCTTTGCCATTTAAACGGAATAAATTTTATTTGTATTTGAAAGCATCGTTTTACTTAAAATAATGCTAAATGTAAAAGATAGTAGTTGTTCATTACCAAAACTGTACACATTGAAATTGAAAACATTTATCACAATTTCTTTTATCTTACTCTACACTGCAAGCCAAGCGCAGGTAGATACTAGCCTATCTAACAAAGACATTTTTGCAACCAAATTTTTAGGCACTATTAATGGTAAACTTTCCAAGTTTAATAATAAAATTACCCGCCGCATCAATAAGACTTTAGAAAAATTTCACAAGGCAGAACTAAAGCTCATACATAAAATGTTTGCCAAAGATTCAATATTGGCAAAGGCTCATTTGGTAGAAGCCAATAGAAAATATGATGAACTAAAAAATACAAACCTTCAAACAGCAAGTACAACAATGGATGGAGAATACAACCCATACATAGATTCTGTAAAAACATTTTTGAACTTGGTGGACAAAAATAAAAATGCTTTTCCTGACCTTACTAGTGAGCAACTAAACAATGCAAAAAAATACCTAGCCGCTGCACAAGCAAAACTTAGATACTCCGATGATATAAAAAAATATTTGAGTACGCAGAAAGAATCGTTGCGCAATGCAGCCAAGCAATTGAATATTGTAACCAAATTTAAGCAGCTTGAAAAAACTGCATACTACTATAATGAATATGTGAAGGAGTACCAAACTGTACTACAAGATAAAAAGAAGATAGAAAAAAGGCTAATGGGTTTGCTGATTAACAATAATAAGGTAAAAGATTTTTTTGCAAAAAACTCTATGCTGGCAAGTTTTTTTCATATACCAGATGGCAATGGGGCGGATATGAGCAATATGCCTGTGTTGGCGGGGATACAAACAAGGGCAAATATTAATGCACTAATACAGCAACGAGCTAGTAGCGGAGGCCCAAATGCCGTTACAGCTATAAAAGCACAAATACAAAATGCCAAAAGCGAATTGGATAAACTAAAAACCAAGCTGCAACAATATGGCTCTACAACTGATGCAGATGGACAGCCATTGGGATTTAAGGTTAATACACAAAAAACAAAACCATTTTTAAAAAAATTGGAATACGGTGCTAATATACAAAGCTCAAAAGGTAGTAATGGTTTTCCTGCCATAAGTGATTTGGCAGTATCGCTGGGTTATAAGTTAAACGATAAGTCCGTTTTTTCGGTAGGTGGCTCATACAAGCTAGGGCTAGGGCAGGGTTGGGACAAAATGAAACTAAGCAGCCAAGGCATAAGCTTGCGCAGCAGCCTAGATTGGAAACTGAAAGGAAGCTTTTTTGTGGCAGGCAGTTACGAGCTTAACCATTTTTATAATATAAACGAAACAGCCCTTTACCAAAACGGCTTTTGGGAAAAAGCAGCACTATTTGGACTTACTAAAAAATACAAAATAAACAAGAAACTAAAAGGCAATATGCAATTGCTCTATAATTTTTTAACCAACCAAAATACAAATAAACAACCCCTTGTTTTTAGGGTAGGCTACACTTTTAAATAATACACTTATGACATTAAAAACATTGCTGCCGCTTTTATTATTATTTGGCTTTACCGCTACTGCACAGGTAACCTTGCAAACGGGTGCGCCTAGTATAAACATACCGCTTATACAATATACGGATGAAGCCTCTAAATTAAAATTAGATATTTCGCTTAGTTATACAGGTGGTAATGGAATAAAAGTAGATGAGAAAGCAAGTGAAGTGGGGTTGGGGTGGACGTTGAATGCGGGAGGGATGGTGCAGAGGATAAAGATAGGCGAACCAGATGATCAAATTCATATTGAAATTTCAAGAATGAATTCGAGCAATAAGCCTGATCCAATTCATATCCCTGCAGGTATTTTCAATCAGCCGTCTGTTGCAAATGTACCCAGTGATGTAAACTATCAAAAACTTGCTTGGAATCCTTCATATGATATGAATGATGGAACTAAAACATATTATGATCCTTTGGTTCATTATGATAGGGAACATGATAAATTTATATATTCAATGAATGGAACCTCGGGTTCTTTTATACTGGGGAAAACATACCCTCATGAAGCTTTGGAGGAAGAAATTTCGGGTAATAAAATTTCAGTAATAAATGAAATTCCTTCAGGCAGCAACGCTGGTTCTATAAAAGGATTTTCAATTTTAAATGAGGAAGGAATAAAATATACTTATGAAAATAAACTTACTTCAAAAATAATGAACTACAAGAAAGTATTTTCAACTGAATATCGATTAGTAGGATCGTATTATTGGTTACCAACTTATCAACCTGGATTGACAACAAGAAATCAATACACCACCACAGGATACCCATACAATTTTAATAACCAATTTGGAGTTTTTGTGCCATTTGCAACAGCCTATGAAATAGCTAATGCTTGGTATATTTCAAAAATAGAAAATACTTTAACAGATGAAAAAATAATTTTTAATTATTACACTAATTCATTCGTCAGTAATGAAGGTATATTTGGTGCAGGATCAACTGCACATGTAAGTACTAGTGGAAATGCATCAAATGGTAGTACACTTGTAAATTCAATTGAAATAAATGAAAATTACAAAGAAGAAACATATCCGATACTTTATTCAATTGATTTACCAAAAGGTAAAAAAGTTGAATTTCAATATTTAAACCCTAGAAAAGATGAAGTAGGTAAAACTACATTAGATGAAATAAGATTTTACAACTCAAATCAATTACAAAGTAAATATATTCTTAAGTATGGTTATTTTTATGAAAGTAGTATCCTCGATGAAGTTAATTTGCCCAATCCTGTTATGAAAAATGATGTAGCTCTGGCCTTAAAATCAATAACGAAATATGGTGCGGATGGATATACTGAGCCGTCAACAAATTTTGAATATTACACAGGTGTTTCAGGCTCTTCTACTTTAAAGTTTCCCAAAAGGAATGCGTTTTCAAATGATCATTGGGGATATTATAATGCTAAAAATATAAATCAGGTAAGTATTAGAGTAAATAATTCAACTGATGTAATTTCGTTTTCAGACTTCAAAAATTATATCGAAAATAGGAATGTATCAAGAGCCCCTTCTGCAGATGTGAATGTAGTTCAAATTGGCATGTTGAAAAGTATTACCAATAAATATTCAGGTAAAACAGTTTTCTCTTATAGTACAAATAAGCACAGCTATGTAAATAGTACTTTTGATATTTTAAGTGGAGGAGTCAAGGTTGAAGAAATTCGAAATTATTCAAACGAAACTGAATTTACAGCAAAAAAGTATGAATATAAAAAACCAAATGGTTTGTCATCGTCAGATTTTTTTGCAGAGCAAGAATATGAGATAATGACTGAAACTTACATAATTAAACCCGGTGGAAGTTTTTGGGCATGTGACAAGTATAACAGGTACACGGGGTCTTCAAATAACATTGTAACGACTGGAGAAACTGCTTTGAGTATTGCTAAAGGTGCTTTGGGTACAATAAAAAATGGAGCCAATTTAGCTAAATTGTTAGGTGTAAAAGTTCCGTCAGCTTTTTTTACTAATATTAATTATATAGTAGCTATTGTTCAATTTTTAAAACTTACAGGTATTTTTCAAAATACATCAACTGAAGATTATAGTGTAAATTTTGCTAATTTGACTAGCCCTGTTAATTCAAATAATATTCCTGGGTCTAATTATTCAATGGTTAAAGAGATTAATTATGGTAGCAAGAACAACAGTTTGATTTACAACGGGTATTCAAATTATGAATTTGTGTCTGTCTTAGATAAGCCAATTGATATTTATTCACCAAATAATATTTATAGATTTCCTTATTCTAATCGACAAAGAAAGTTGACCTTTTTGTATAATATGCCTAAGTCAGTTAGACTGTATGATGAAAGTAATAATTTGTTAAGCGAAAAAATATTTTCGTACGGAGATCTTATTAATCAAAATAATAGTTTTAATTATTCTTCAAAAAAATATGGAGCTGGGGTAGTATTAGTTTCTCCTAATGACCCTAATGGTAACACGAGGTGTGGATCTCAAACAGCTTATAATTACATTGGGCCACATGTTACACCTAGTAAATTGATATTAGATAATTATGGTTTCTTTTCCGGCAAAAGCTACCTTACCCAAACCACCGAAAAACAATACAACGGTACAAATTTCATCGAAACAAAAACAGATTATACGTACGTTCCCAATAGCCATTTACAACGCTCTGTAAAAACAACCGACAGCAAAGGGGACATTACAGAATCGAAAGTTTTTTACTCCTCTGATTTTAATACAGCTGTAGAAACCGACTTAGCTAGTAAAAATATAATCACACCCATAGCTACAGAACTATGGAAAACAAAGAATGATGTACTTGCTAAACCGAAATTACTTTCTACCAGTATAACAGAATATGGCACTACACCAAATGGAGATTTAAAACCGATAAAATCGTATAGTTTAAAAGCTGACGCACCTGTACCTGTGGATATAATTGGAGAATTTAATCCTAATCTGCCCATAAGAGATGCAAATTTAATAACGCTAAACGGCGAAATATTGTACGATGCAAAAGGAAACGAAATACAAGAAATAACAGCTCCAAACAACACGGTAAACTCCGTAATGTACAACAATGAAAATATACCCATAGCCACGGTAACCAACTCCAATAGGGCTGATATCGCATATACTTCTTTTGAAACCAATGGAGAATTAAATGGTGGATTTACGGCTGTAAAAGATGATTCTCCACCCACAGACGATAATTATATTCCTTTTTATGCTACAGGCTTGTGCCCTACAGGTAATAGGTATGTGGAACTTTCTAGGCCATTGGATCAAATTTATAGTACGATAAATATTAGTAAAGAATCTATACTTAGTTTCTGGACAACTACCGACAATTTTAGGGTAAATTTTGTTTATAGTATTAGAAATATCATAACCGGACCAACAATAAACGGATGGACTTACCACCAATTAACCATACCTGCGGGCACGCCACAAATAACAATAACAGGGCAAACAAAAATAGACGAGGTGAGACTTTATCCTACCAATGCCAAAATGATAACCACTACGTACGACCTTGCCAACAATAAAACTGATGAATGCGATATCAACAATCGCATAACCTATTTTGAAAGCGATAAGCTTGGGAGACCCACTAAAGTGATGGATGAAAAAAGGAATATCATAAAAACATTTGAATACAACTTCAAAAACTAACTTCTCTTTATGAAAAAAATATTTTTATTGCTATTAACCTGTATAAGTTACCATGCTTATTCGCAGACAGCAGCAGGTAGCATTACGATAGTTGGCAACACACAAGCAGATGAAGGTAGTACAGAAACCTACATAGTACAATACTTTGCTGCTAATGTAACTCCTACGCCAAATTTTGTACGCTTTATCGATAAGGGGCAAGAAATAAGTTTTTTGCCATCACAAGTTGTACGAGGTGCTTATGACTTAATGGTTCGTTGGAATTGTAAGCCAATAGGTAATGGCACCATAAAAATTACAGAAACCAACAGCAACTCTGGTGAAGTTTTACCTATAACATTACATTCTTTTTCAAATGGAGTTTTAAACGGTTCATTGGGCTCTTTTTGTACCGCTGTAAGCAATGAGTCGCAAGATTTAATTTTTGGAGAAACCCCCAATCCAATTGGGGTAACATGTACACGATACTGCACTAGTGAATATAATTTTCAATACCAATGGCAAATTAGGGTAGGCGGTACTCAAGGTAATCCATTGTACAATAATATACCTGGTGCTACGCAAGATTTATATTTTCCACCAACTTATTTTGTACCCAACACCTCAATATATAGAAGGCTAACAAGCTTTTATATCGTAGAAAACAATGTAAGCGTTTTGCACAACATCTATTCACAAACAGCCGCAGTACGGTTTTTTGAACCATTGTTTGCAGGTTATGTAAGTACACCTAACCCATATGTATATGTAAATGCTACGCCGCCCATTTCTCAAAATGCAGCCACAGGAGGCGCATGCCCCAATACAGGGCTTTTATATACTTGGCAAAAGCAAAATACGGTAGATTTGGTGTGGTACTCCATTGGTAATACAGAGCAAGCTCCAAGTATTATAGTTACAGAAGATATTAATATAAGAAGAAAGGTAGAATGCGGCAATCAAACATTATATACAAACGTAGTACAGCTAAGGGTAAGACCACAACTTTTACCTGGTGTAATCTCTACAGCAGTGTCTAGCAATTTGCCATACG
>JANOZW010000481.1:0-8106 GCA_031429575.1 Ferruginibacter sp. | reverse complement strand
ACCAAATGATAATGTTGCACATTATGGAGCAGGGGCGAGCCCTGCCCCTACGATATCGGATATTGTGGGTGCGTATAAATCGTTGGTGGCAAATGGATGCTTGGAAATTTACAAATCAAAAAATGAAACGATGGGTAAATTGTGGCAACGCAATTATTATGAACATATAATTCGTAATGAAAAATCCTATAATAATATATCCAACTACATTATAAATAACCCTGCCCAATGGCAGGAAGATAAATTTTATAATAAGTAATTTTTTACACTTATGAGTTTTATAAAATGGCTACAACTAAAAGCAATTGTGAGTTGCTATCAAACTTTTTATTAACTTAGTTATCAAACATATCTTACCCATCTATTACGCACTAAATTTGCATACTAAACACATCTACATGATAAACAAATTTAACCGATACAGAAAAGTAAGGCAGTTGTTATTAGACATCGTGAGCAATCTTACCACAGAGCAATTAAATCATATTCCTGCTGGTTTTAACAATAACATAATTTGGAACATGGGGCATGTAATAGCGGCACAGCAAGGTATTTGCTATAAAAGAGCTGGTAAGCCATTACAAATTGAAAACGATTTTTTTGAAACCTTTAAACCAGGCACTAAGCCTGAGAAGTTTTTTGATAGCCATGAGATTGATGTTATAAAAAGCTTAGCAATATCCACCATAGATGGTTTTGAAAAAGATTATATACAAAAAAAATTTGAACAATACGAAACTTGGATAACAAGATTTGGCGCTGAAATAACGAGTATAGATGTGGCTGCTGAATTTATATTTTTTCATGAGGGCTTACACACGGGCTATGTAATGGCTATGAAAAAAGTATTGCTCTCTAAATAATTATTTTCTATCAAATTGTTTTTGTGAAACTCACTGCATTATTTAAAGATTTTTTTGAAAGTGAAAAAGCCAGCGGGCTAGTGCTATTGGTGTGCACAGTCATTTCTTTAATAGTAGCAAATTCATTACAAGGTGAAAACTACTTTGCATTTTGGCATCTTCAATTTGCTGGCAACTCTCTTACTCATTGGATAAATGAAGGATTGATGACCATCTTTTTTTTACTCATCGGTTTAGAGTTAGAGAGAGAATTGTACAATGGGGAATTATCAAATAAAAAAAATGCATTGCTTCCACTTGCAGGTGCTATAGGCGGTATGATTGTACCCGCAGGAATTTATTTGTTATTCAATTTTGGTACGCCATTGCAAAGCGGCGCAGGCATACCAATGGCTACAGATATTGCATTTGCGTTGGGTATATTAGCATTGGTAGGAAATCGTGTACCAGCGTCTTTAAAAATATTTTTAGCTGCACTGGCGGTAATAGATGATCTAGGTGCCATTATTGTTATTTCTATTTTTTATACAGCTACTATTTCGTGGTTTTATTTATTGGTCATGTTGCTTATTTGGGGTTTACTTTTTTTACTTAACAGATTAAAAGTGCACAACCTAATTCCGTATATTGTTGGTGGAATAGCCATATGGTATTGTATGTTACACTCTGGCGTGCATGCAAGTATAGCGGGTGTTATATTGGCTTTTGTAATTCCGTTTGGTAGTGGAGGTGCAAAATCTACTTCCTTTGTTTTGCAAAAAGCGTTAAACAAACCAGTAGCATTTTTTATTTTGCCAGTATTTGCTTTGGCTAATACTGCTATTATTATTGGTGCTAATCCACTACAAATTTTTTCTGAAAATTACAGTCTTGGTATTATGTTTGGATTAATTACAGGCAAAGCCATTGGTATTTTTTCTTTTAGCATGTTGGCAGTAAAGCTTGGCATAAGTACGCTACCTAAAGAAATAAAACCTAAGCATATTGTAGGAGTGGGATTCTTAGGCGGAATAGGTTTTACCATGTCTGTATTTATTACCATGCTTGCGTTTAATGACGAAAGCATTATTAACAATGCAAAATTGGTTATTATTTTTTCATCTTTTATTGCAGGGCTTATCGGTTATATCATCTTAAAATTATCGTTAAAAAAATCTATTCGAAAAGCTAAGATTAAATCTTGATTTTTGAGTTTGAGGAATTAATCTATTACATAAGCTAATGCATAATAAAAGATGAGCAAAGATATGCTGATGAAATGACCTCACCCTTACCCTCTCCACTTCGTGTAGAGGGGGCTAGAAGATAAGGTATTCGATTATGCTATTGGTTTTTGATTTTGATGTTCTTATGCATAATAAAAGATGAAAAAAGATATGCCGATGAAGTGAGTGACACAATAGTGATGACCATAGCTTCAGTAGCTTGGGCAAAAGCCTTTGGCTTTTGTCTAACAAAAAATCCTCCCGAAAAGGGAAGATTAATATTTAGTGTTTTCAACTTTCAACCTTTTTACCTATCCCACACCAACGCACTCGCCCCCAATATTGCTGCATCACTTTCTTTTAATTCGCTAAAAATAAGTTTTACTTTATCTTTAAAAATAGGAAGGAGATTTCGCTCCATACTTTCTTTTATGGGATTCATTAAAATATCGCCTGCCTTTGTAAGACCGCCAAATAAAATAATGGCTTCGGGTGAGGAGAACATTACAAAGTTTGCCAACGCCATTCCTAAAATATCACCAGTGGTTTTAAAAACTTTTTGTGCTAATGAATCGCCTGCTAGTGCTGCATCAAATACGGCTTTGCTATCTAAATCATCTAGCGGAATATCTCTTAAAATACTAAGTTCTTCTGTGCCAGTTAAATATTCTTTAGCGGTATAAGTAACGCCTGTTGCGCTACAGTAAGCTTCTAAAGAGCCCAATGCGCCTGTGTTTGGGTGTAAGCGGCCACCAGGTACAACAATGGTATGCCCAAGTTCCCCAGCAAATCCATCATGACCAAGTATTAATTCGCCATTGGCAAAAATACCACTACCTACACCAGTGCCTAGCGTTATCATAATAAAATCTTTCATGCCTCTGGCAGCACCATACATCATTTCGCCTACCGCTGCAGCATTGGCATCGTTGGTAAGTTTTGCAGGCATTTTAAATTTATCTTGCATTAGTTGTGCCAATGGAATAATACCTTTCCATTTTAGGTTAGGTGCATACTCAATAGTACCTGTATAAAAATTACCATTTGGTGCGCCTACGCCAATGCCAATAAAATTAAGGTCTTTCATCCTTTCTATTTCGGGCTGAAGTTTATCGTACAGAGCATTAATAAACTCATGCACATCGAGGTATTTATCTGTTTTGATTGAGCCTTCAAATACAATTTGGCCACGATGGTTTACAATACCGTATTTGGTATTTGTGCCACCAATGTCTATTCCAATTGCATGATCGTTTGATAAGTCTATCATCGTTCTTCGCTTATATTTTACGGTGTTTTTATTAATGACCTCCTCCCTTTGATGTTGTATCATAATTCACGCCTTGTTTGCTTAATATTCTTTTAGCAAGTATTGCAAATAAAGCCAAATAAGCAAAGCAAATTACTGCTACAATAAATGATTGATGTATCCCAATGATATCAGCTAATTTTCCTTGTATGGGAGGTATGATACCACCACCCAGTATCATCATAATTAAAAAGGCAGAACCTTGATTTGTATATTTTCCTAAACCAGCAATTGATAAAGTGAAAATGGATGGCCACATTATAGAGCAAGCCAACCCTCCACTTAAGAAAGCATAAATAGCCACTGTACCTGTAGAAAAAATACCAATCAACATTGCTAGGATACCCATTACACCAAAAAATAATAAAGTTTTAATTGGATTATCTTCACTTAAGTAAGCGGCTGCAACCTGCACTGCTACACACAATATATACCAATAAAGAGGTGTAACATCATGTTTAGCTAAAGCTGTAAAACCTATTACAATTCCAAATGCGACAAATGGAGCCACAAATTTTAAAATGTTTTTTGTACTTGTTTTAAAATCAAAAGCAGCAACCGACCCTGTCCATCTACCAATCATTAAACTTCCCCAATACATAGCTATAAATGGTGCAATTTCTGAAGAACGATAACCTCCAAATTCTTTTTGCTTTAGCAATTCTCCAAGATTACTACCAATGGCTACTTCTACACCTACATATACAAAAATAGCAAGCATACCCAATACCAATTGTGGATACTGCATAGCACCCCATCCTTCTTTTTGTTTATTTGCTATTGAATTTAAAACTGGTAGACCTATTGCAACTAAAGCAAGTGCAATTATTAACCACATCAATCTTTTTTGCTCCACAGGTCTCATGATAGAACCAATTTCATCTGATTGAGTTTTATACGTGTCTTTTATTGTTTGTACTTGACTGTAAACAACATCTTTTTCTTGCTTTGTTTTTCCAGTTAAAGAACATTCTAACGTAGCAATTTCTTTGCTTTGTGCCTCGTACGTTTTTTTGATTGTCTCTACTTTCTCAATATTTTCACCACTGTAACTAGAGAAAACAGGAACAAAAGCCATTATCAAAAGGCCTGTTAATATTAATAAACTGCGTAAAGCTTTGTTTGCTTTTTCAGGTTTTTCTTCAGAAATGCCTGATGGCACTTTTTTAGAAAAGGCAAACAATGCTGCAGCTCCAATAAAAAGAATACCCACACAAGTATAAAGCAATACAACTTTTATAAGTGGTAATTTATTTATTTCATCATCACATACACTAGCAGCAGATCCAAACAAAGCTATTGCTACAACTAATGGGCCAATAGTAGTCCCTAAAGAATTTATCGCACCTCCTAAATTTACCCTAGTATTACCAGTGGATGGGTCTCCTAGACTTATAGAAAAAGGCTGTGCACTTGTTTGTTGTAGCGAAAAACCCAACGCAACAATGAATAAACCCATTAGCATGCCAGGAAATGTTTTGCCATAAACCGCTAAAATCATTACAGCAGCCCCTATGGCTGAAAAAAGTAAACCGTAGACGATACTTTTTTTAAAGCCCCAAGTACCAATCAAATCTTTTCCAGCAAGGGTGCCATAAACGAACAGTAACAGAGCACCGATGTAATAAGCTAGATAAAAAGCAAAATCAACTAACTGGCTTTGAAACTGATCTAAATGAAAATAATTTTTACAAAAAGGAATAAACACACTGTTACCAGCGGCTATAAATCCCCAAAAGAAAAACACCGTAACCAATGTGCCTAGGGCACCATAGTTTGTAGGTATTAATTGTTTGGAGGAAGGGTTTTGATTGTCTGTGGTTGAAGATATCATATGCGAAATCGTTTTAGTTGCTCAAAATAGGTTAAATAATTATTAACAAAAAAAGAATTTCTTATATGTTGTAAAAATGTGGAAACCTTGTTTTAAATCAATAACGTATGTTAATTCATTTTTAGAAGGCATTTTAATAAAAGGTAGAGATGCATAACCAATTATTAGACATCATTTACCGCTCATCAATATTTTAAAAAATGTTTTTGATAACAACGATAACTATATACTTTTGTTACCTAATAAATTATTAATATGAAAAGAATATTTTTTTATTGTTTAGTAATGACGGCTGCTACAACAGTATCTGCACAAAAGAAAGCTGTGGTAAAAGCACCCGCACCAAAGGCAACTTCTAGCGCTGTGGCTGGGCAAAAATTGGTTTATACCGAGTATAAATTAAAAAATGGCTTACCAGTTATCCTACACCAAGACAAATCAGCACCAGTGGTAGCTGTATCAGTCATGTACCATGTGGGTAGTAAAGATGAGCAAACCAATCGTACTGGTTTTGCCCACTTTTTTGAGCATTTATTGTTTGAAGGCTCAAAAAATATAAAGCGTGGTGAGTTTATGAAAATTGTAAGTGCCAATGGAGGTCAAAACAATGCCAATACTACACAAGATCGTACTTTTTATTACGAAGTATTTCCATCTAATCAATTGGCTACGGGCTTATGGTTAGAAAGTGAGCGCATGATGCACCCAGTAATAAATCAAGTAGGTGTAAAAACACAAAACGAAGTGGTGAAAGAAGAAAAAAGACTAAGGGTAGATAACCAACCTTATGGTAATTTTTTAGGAGAGGTAATGAAACGCCTTTTTACCAAACATCCATACAATTGGGTGCCTATTGGTAGTATGGCAGATTTAGATGCTGCTACGCTAGAAGAGTTTCAAGCATTTAATAAAAAATATTATACACCTAGCAATGCTGTATTGGTAGTGGCTGGTGATATTGATATTGCAAAAACAAAAGCATTAATAGAAAGTTATTTTGGAGAGATACCAAGTGGAACACCCATTGTAAAAACAAAATTTGTAGAAGAGCCCATAACGAAAACCATTATTGATACGGCTTACGATAATAATATTCAATTACCAGCTATTATGTCTGCATATCGCATACCTGGTATGTTAGATAAAGATTCTAAAGCATTGGAAATGGCGTCTGCTGTACTAAGCCAGGGAAACAGTAGCCGTATGTATAAAAAAATGGTGGACGATAAAAAAAATTCTGTAGCCGTGGGTACTTTTAATTACGCTTTGGAAGATTATGGTGCTTATATTTCTTATGCTTTGCCAAATGGTAATGTGTCTGTAGATACTTTGCTAAAAGATATGGATGAAGAGGTAGCAAAATTACAAACAGAATTGATAAGCATGGATGAGTTTAACAAATTACAAAACCAATTTGAAAATAGTTTTTTAGACAAGAATACTCGTATGCTTGGTGTAGCAGAAAACTTGGCAAGTGGGTTTACATTTAATAAAAACACCAACACTATTAATACAGAATTAGATGAAATAAGAAAAGTTACTCGTGAAGATATACAGGCAGTAGCTAAAAAATATTTGAACCCAAACCAACGAGTTATACTATATTATTTGCCAAACAAAAAATAATATCTTTTATCTATTTCTACAATATAAAATTATACAAATGAAAAAAATAATAATAGTTGCATTGGGTGTTTTGGTTTTGCAAAACAGCTTTGCACAAATGAAAGTAGATCGTAGCAAAAAACCTGCTGCGGGGCCTGCACCAACCATTTCGTTTAAAGATCCAGTAACGTTTACTATGCCCAATGGTATGACAGTAATGGTGGTGGAAAACCATAAATTACCAAAAGTAAGGGCATCATTAAGCATTGATAGAGGCCCTGTAACCGAGGGTAAAAAAGCTGGACGTTTAGATATGATGGGCGGCATGCTTGGAGAAGGTACTACCAATATGAGCAAAGATAAATTTGATGAGGCTGTGGATGCTATTGGTGCAGACGTAAATTTATCATCGGGTGGTGGTTCAGCATCTGCGCTTACTCGTTATTTTGAAAAAGCATTTATGCTAATGGCCGATGGTTTAAAAAATCCAAGTTTTCCGCAAGCATCATTTGATAAATTAAAATCGCAAACCATTACGGGTTTAAAGTCTAGTGAGAAAAGTACAACTGCCATTGCAGGTAGAGTATCGCAAGCATTGAACTATGGTAAATACACCGCACAAGGAGAGTTTACCACCGAAGAGTCAGTAAAGGCACTTACATTGAACGATGTAAAAGATGCATACAAAAAATTCATTACACCATCTCGCAGTTACTTAACTTTTGTGGGAGATATCACACCCGATGCAGCAAAGGCATTGGCTACAAAAGCTTTTGGTAGCTGGAGTGGAAATAAATTAGAATTGGAAGCATTGCCAACGATAAAAAATCCGGAAAGAACAGAAATAAATTTTATTGATTTACCTACGGCTGTGCAAGGTGAATTGAGTGCAGGGAATATTATTAGCAATCCAATGGGTGGGGCAGATTACCATACTTTATTATTGGCAAACCAAATATTAGGTGGTGGTGCAGAAAGTAAACTGTTTATGAACCTAAGAGAAAAACATGGCTTTACATATGGAGCATATTCAAGCGTGGGTAGCGGTCGTTTTCAAAGTTTGTTTAAAGCGGGTGCAGCAGTGCGTACAGACAAAGTAGATAGCGCTGTACAAGAAATGGTAGCAGAAATTTTGAATATGAGAGATGGTAAAATAACGGAAGAAGAATTAGCAAGCGCTAAAGCAAAATACAATGGATCATTTGCTTTAGGTATGGAAGATCCATCCCGTGCGGCTACATACGCTAGCAATATTTTAATCAATAATTTGCCTAAAGATTTTTACAGAAC
>JANOZW010000480.1:0-3588 GCA_031429575.1 Ferruginibacter sp. | reverse complement strand
TTATAAGATTATCAGCAATCATCCATGGTTCTAATTTAGTAAAATTTTCATAAATTTGAGTACCAGATACGGAGCTTCCAAATCCTTGTTTTACTTTAACAGAATCATTTACAGCCAATGCTTGTCCTGTTTCGGCATATAAATTAATATTTCCAATCCACTCATTGGGTCTAGAAAGAGTAAAGAAAGTAGAAACAGTACCAGATCCTACAACAGCAGTTTGATTATTTGAAATTTTAACCCATGCACTAACAGTATAGGCAGATAAAGTAGCTGTAAGCGCAGCAATAGCTGGGTATTTTAAATATCCATTTGCAAAAGTTACGGCTTGACCTTTTGCGCCTCCGGCAGTATATGTTACTCCAACGCTAGTTTCGGGTGCTGTACCAGTTTTGCTTTCTGTACCATTTCCGTCAAAAGACCAGTAAGCTTTTAAGTTTGCCGCACCTACTTCATTTGAGTTATTGTATCCGCCAATGGGTGGCAACGGAACATCTACAGCGTCATCCTTTTTTTTACAACTTGTAGAAATGGTCGTTAATACCACTGCTAAAGCAAGTATCATGTTTGTCTTTTTCATAATTCTGTTTTTTTTAATTGTTTGTTTAAAATATGTGTTAATTATTAGGATTTAATATGGGCATTGTAATTATTTTTTTAATTAATAATTTTATTTAATACCCAAAATTTTGAATAATTTTATTCCCACTTAAATCAATTTGTTTTTGCGGAATTGGAAACAAATCGTGTTTTGGAGAAATATATGGTTTGCCAAGTGCTTGTAAAACCGCTGCCGCTCTTCCAGTTCTTCTTAGGTCAAACATCCTGTCGTGTTCAAAAGCCATTTCTACTCTTCTTTCTTTATAAATACTGTTTCGCATATTTGCTTTACTAATGGCATTTATGCTTCCCAACCCAGCTCTTTGTCTTATTTGATTCAAAGCAATTTTTGAGGCTGTAGTATCGTTCAATTCGTTTTCTACTTCTGCTTTTATTAACAATATTTCTCCATATCTACATATCCTTAAATTTTTGTTAGATTGGCCTCTGTCAAAATACGACTCCGCAGTGCGGCTTACGTAAGCCTTATAATTGTAATAAGGATTGGGGAGTGTATTGCTTGTTACAAAACCATCCCACAATGTAGAGCCTGAAACCAATATAGTCGCTGCTTTGCGCAAATCACCTGGCTCATATGCATTTACCAAATCAGGTGAAGGTGTATTAAAACCCCAACCAAAATCTCCATCGCCTGACCCTCTCATACCCTGCACTTCTGTATATTGCTGTATGCCTTTTGGTGGGTTATCTGCAATGGCATTTATTTCCCAAATAGATTCAGCCGAAAACTCACCCTGCTCCCGCCATATAGCTGCATAATTACTTAATAAAGAAAATTGGTTGTTGTTTATTATTTCATCGCACAAAGTTTTTGATGGTCCCCATTTTTTTTGATACAATAATACTTTTGCCAACAAAGCTTGTGCGGCAAATTTTGATACACGTCCTCTTTCATTGGTAGTAATTACAGTAGGTAGGGTTCCGATAGCATCTCTTAAATCTAATTCTATAAAGGCATTAATTTCATCTGCACTTGCTCTGATACTTGCTAGTTCAATTTCTGCCTGTGAGGAAAGTACTTTATCAATTTTAGGCACCCCACCAAACACCCTAACCAAATTCCAATAAAAATAAGCCCTTAAAAATTTTGCTTCTCCAATGTATCTTTCTTTTTCAGGTACATTTATATCTTTTAAAAATTGTATAGCATAGCAAGCTCTGCCAATACCTTTAAAATTGCCTTCCCATACTTCATTGAAAGAAATATTGGTAGAAGAAATGGCCCAACCATCTAGTTCTACTTTATCGCCTCCACCATCACCTATAGAACTTCCTTTCTCCGCATCATCACTACTTATACTTGATACGCCTATCCATGGAAAAGAGTGAGTTTCCCAATCGTACAACTTATTATAAACAGCTCCTATAATTCTTTGAGGCCCATCTGCTGAATTTAGCAAATCATTAATAGTAACCCCTCTTGGTGGTTCATCTAAAAAACTTTTGCTACAACCAATAGGCATTATAATAATTAATCCTATTATAAACGCCCATTTTATTGAAGATAAATATTTCATAATTTTTTATTTATTTAAATTGGATATTTATACCAACCAAGTACGAGGATGAAATTGGATACACGTTTAATTCTATACCTGCCTCATTTTGATTACCGGGTAACTCAGGTGTAAACCCAGTATATTTTGTATAAATAAAAGGGTTTTGTGTGCTTGCAAAAAAACGCATCTTGTCAATGTGTTTATTAATTTTTTTTGATGAAAAATTATAACCAAGGGTAATATTATTTACTCTAACAAATGAACCAGATTCAATAAAATAATCTGTAGGTAATGGCGTAACATTGCTTGCCCCGGGGTTAGTATTATTATTGCTGCCGGGCACCCATCTATCATTGGCTACATTATACTCTACATTATAATTGCTACCAAATCTTAGACCTTTCTTTCCATTGTATACTTTGTTTCCTGCTACGCCAATTACATCTACACTAAAGTCTATTTTTTTCCAGTTAATGGTATTACTTAGCCCATAATAAAATGTGGGTTGATAACTGCCCACATGCTCTCTATCAAGACCATTAATCATGCCATCGTTGTTAATATCTACAATTTTTAAATCGCCAGGTACGGCAGTTACTACATGAGGGTAAGCATTTATTTCGTCATTATTTTGAAAAATACCATTTGTACGATATACATAAAATGAACCAATGGGTTGGCCAACCAAAGTTTGTGTAGCGTTAGAGCCATTGTTTAAACTTCCAAAATCTAGTGCTCTACCCAAACCTACATTTTTTACTTCATTTTTATTGTAAGAAATATTTCCTTTAATGGTGTAATTAAAATTATTGTTTACTTTCTTGTTCCATTGCAATCCTAGCTCTACCCCAGTATTGGCAATGTTTGCAGCATTTGTTAAAAATGAATTTCCAAATCCTACTTCTACGATAGGGATACGAAAAAGTGCCTTGGTAGCAACTTTGTTGTAAAAATCAATTTCACCAGATAATTGATTATCTAACAAAGAAAACTCTATACCTGCATCAAATTCTTTTACAACTTCCCATTGCAAATTAGGATCTACAATGTCTGTAACAATCGAGCCATCAATTCTGTTGGTACCAAAATAGCTGAAAAGTCTTTCTTGTGGTAACAAAGCAAATGCATTAGGTCTAATAACATCGTTTCCTACTAAACCATAACTTGCTCTAAATTTTAAATTGTTGAAGAGCGTTTGCTTTTCCATAAATTGTTCGTTGGTTACAATCCATCCTATACCAATAGATGGAAAATTACCCCATCGATTACTCGCAGAAAAATTGCTATTGGCATCTCTTCTAAATGTAGCATTCACTAAATATTTATTTTTAAACTTGTAATTGGTTCTAATAAAATAAGATTCTCTTCTAAAATAATTTCCTATAGGATCTCTAAAATTTTGTTGCCCATTTGCTGTATCCGTAAAATTTAGCTTCCAAGCAGATTTATTATTGGGTATATTTTTATT
>JANOZW010000479.1:0-3930 GCA_031429575.1 Ferruginibacter sp. | reverse complement strand
GTTTCTATCGTCTATTTCTGCTCTTATCCCTTCTGCTCTTAATTTTTGCAAAAGTATATGAGCATAATCCATAAACTTATCGCTTATTGGCAATATTTTTACCTGCAAAGGAGCAAGCCATGTTGGAAATTTACCCGCATAATGCTCTAACAAAAAGCCAATAAAACGCTCATGTGTACCCAAAGGCGCACGATGAATGATTAACGGAATTTCGGGTTCATTATTTTTATTGGTAAAGGAAAGCTTAAAACTTCTGCTCTGTGCAAAATCTACTTGGTTTGTTGCCAAAGTAAATTCACGACCAATTACACTCCATATTTGTACATCAATTTTTGGACCATAAAAAGCACCTTCCCCTTTTACTTCTACAAATGGAACATTGTTTTCTATTAACACACTGCGTACCAATTCTTCAGTTTCTAACCAAAGCTCTGGTTCGTTTACATATTTTTCGCCCAATTTTGCTGGGTCGTGCAAACTCAAGCGCATCACATATTTTTCTATCCCAAATATTTTAAAATATTTAAGATACATATCATTTACAGCTTTAAATTCTTGCGCAAATTGTTCTTTGCTACAATAAATATGTGCATCGTTCATATGTAAGCAACGTACACGCATCAACCCAAATAATTCTCCACTTTGCTCATAGCGATAACAAGTACCATACTCTGCAAGCCTGTATGGCAGATCTTTGTAGCTCTTTGGTTCGGCATCATATATTTTATGATGGTGCGGACAGTTCATTGCTTTTAAATAATATTTTGTACCATCCAACTCCATTGGCGGATACATACTATCTGCATAATATGGCAAATGCCCACTCGTTAAATACAAATTTTCTTTGGCAATATGTGGTGTAACTACACGCTTGTACCCAGCCGCTTCTTCTGTTTCTTTTGCCAATCTTTCTAGCTCTTCAATAATGATTGTTCCATTGGGCATCCACAACACCAAGCCTTGCCCTATATCATCGTCCATGGTATAAATGCTCAATTCTTTTCCAAGCTTGCGATGGTCTCTTTTCTTTGCTTCTTCTAGCATCAACAAATGCTCATCCAATTCTTTTTGGTTTGGAAAAGAAATACCATATACACGAGTAAGTTGTTTATTTTTTTCATCGCCCTTCCAAAATGCACCCGATACGCTTGTCAATTTTATACCTTTTATAAAACTTGTATTGGGAATATGTGGACCACGGCATAAATCGGTAAAATCGCCTTGGGTGTATAAAGTAATGCCGCCATCTTCGAGATTGCTTAACAAATCTAATTTATACTCATCCCCTTTTTTGGTGAAATAATTTACGGCATCGGCTTTACTTATTTCTTTTCTTTCAAATGCACTATTTTTCTTAGCCAATTCAGCCATTTTCTTTTCTACAACAAGCAAACCTTCTTCTGTCAGTACATTATCGCCCAAATCCATATCATAATAAAAACCTGCTTCAACCGCTGGTCCTACCCAAAATTTTACTTCAGGGTATATAGATTGTACTGCCTCCGCCATTAAATGCGCCGTAGAATGGCGAAAAGTTGACTTTGCTTCTGCATCATCCCATGTTAATAATTTTAACGAAGCATCGTCATTTATAGCACGAGTTGCATCCCACACTTCGCCGTTAATACTTGCTGCTAGTACCTTTCTAGCTAGTCCTTCGCTAATAGATTTTGCAACATCCATAGCACTTGCGCCTTTTTCGTATTCTCTTACGGAACCATCTGGCAGGGTTATCTTTATCATTGTTCTTTTTTCCTATACTTTTATGAATGGCAAATTTAACGAAGTCTTTGCTATTATGAAAGCCTAAATAATACTTACTTGCAGGTTTAAAAATATAATTTTGCAAAAACGATTTACAAATGAACAGATTTTTAATAATTGCTTTACTAATTTTTAATGTAAACATTGGTTTTTCTCAAAACTTTACTGGCCAGTGGAAAGGTGAATTTGTTGACAATAGTTCCATTGTATCGTGGGGTAGCAATCGTTGTGATTATGTAATAGACCTTGAAGTAAATGGCAATGATGTAACAGGCTACTCTTATACCTATTTTACCGATAATGGAAAAAAGTATTACACCATTTGTAAATTAGTAGGCGTTTTAGATAAAAGAAGAAGATATGTAGAAGTAAGAGAAACTGCTCGCACAAAAACCAATGTCCCCGATAATGTAACAAACAGTTTTCAAATACATAAATTAAATTGGCGAACAGAAGGAAGTAATGAAATATTAGAAGGTAAATGGATACCTGCACCAGGGCAAGATAAATCAAACACAGGTTTTGGTACTACCCTATTATCGAAAAGACAACTTACAGAGATATCGCCATTGGCTAAAAAATTAAATTCTAAAAAGGACCCCAACAATTCTCCTGAAAAATCTTTGATGGGAATGAATAAAACAAAACCAAGTTTAAAAAACCCTGTAAAAACAACAGCCCCTATTGCAAAAGCAACTCCAAAAAATACTGTAAAGCCTTTTATAAAAACACCTGCAAAACCATTGGCTAAAATACCTGTAGTGATTGCAAAAAAAGATACTGTTACCAAACCAATAATTGTTGCTAAAGTAACAACTCCAAAACCTGTACCCATTGGTTTTGAAAAAAGAAGTAATAATATTTTACAAACCGTGAATGTAGAAAACGCCAGCGTAAAAATAGAATTGTATGACAATGGTGATATTGATGGAGATAGTGTTTCTTTATTTTATAATGGTAAAGTTTTACTGGCACATAAAAAATTAACTACTCAATCAATAACATTAGAACTACCAGTAAATGATGATGATGTAAACGAGCTGGTAATGTATGCCGATAACCTTGGCACTATACCGCCTAATACCGCTCTGATGATTGTTACAGATGGAAACAAACGATATGAGGTAAGGGTAACATCAGATCTTAAAAAAAGTGGAACAATACGATTTATGCATAAGAAGAAGGAGTAAGAAATTATTTTTATCGATTCAATAAAAATTTTATTGTAGCAAAAAAACGGGTGGTGGCGCAGCCCGGTAGCGCACTAGGCTGGGGGTCTAGGGGTCGCAAGTTCGAATCTTGTTCACCCGAAAAATCGTTTATCTATTGAAGATAAACTTTTTTATTATTGGTAAATGCTCAACAATTATAATTTAACCATAACAACAGGCTTAATCATATACCATTAATTTTCGTTATAAAAATTTTGCTTATACTTAGTACACTTACTAAATTTAACATTGTGTAGCCATATCCTTGTAATTTACAAATAAGACTAAATAATTGTCTCTATATTTTATTTTTGTTACAAATTAGCGTTTTTCTGATAAAGAGAATTACACAAATTGAGTCATAAATATTTAATATAGCCCCCCATAGAAAAACCCATTACTCACATTTGTTTATTATTTATAGAGAAATATTTTTGCACACTGTATTAGTTACAATACTTTATCAATAACACTTTCGTCACGCCCATTTTATTTACTCCAAAACACCCTTCCGATTTTTACATCTCTAGAGTTTGCACCAATCATAATATCAAAATCTCCAGCTTCCCAATCATACTTCAAATCATAATTGTAAAATTTTAAATCGTTTGGGGCAATAGTAAAAGTTACTGTTTTTGATTCGCCAGCTTTCAACATTATTTTTTGAAAGCCTTTCAATTCTTTTACAGGCCTTGTTATACTACCAACTACATCTCTTATATAAAGTTGTACTACTTCTTCCCCATCATACTTACCAGTATTTGTTACGCTAATAGAAGCAATTATGCTTTCATTCTTTTTTACCACAGTTTTATTTATTGAAATATTACTATAAGAAAATTTAGTATAACTTAAACCATACCCGAAAGGAAAGAGCGGAGCATTGGGTGCATCTAAATAATTTGATTGAAACTTTGGAGAGTCATCAGCTGATGGCCTGCCCGTATTTTTTTGT
>JANOZW010000478.1:0-2182 GCA_031429575.1 Ferruginibacter sp. | reverse complement strand
GTTTATGGAAAAGCAACGTGAACTTTGGAAATCAGGAATTACAGCAATTAAAGAAGCTAAGAAAATTGCTATAAATTTTGTTGAAGAAACTTTTAATTCACTTGTAGAAAATGCTATTACAAATAAAATAGACTTTGCTTATGAAGGGCATTTTACAAATGATGCAACTTGGGATATTCCAAAAATATTTCAGCAAGAAGGATTTTCTATTCATTTAATTTTATTAGGACTTACTGATACTTATATCTCAGAATCAAGAGTCATTGACCGATCTAAATTCGGTGGGCATTATGTTGACCCAAAAACTGTGGCTCAAAATTTTTATGGTAACTTAGAAAAACTTGATAAATATTTTGCAATATTTGCTAGTGTAAAAATAATTGATTCTTCCAATGTAAAACTTGTTGATTTATGTAGTTTGTATTTTGGGGTACTTGAGACTTCTATGGATATAGAAGTTTTGCCAAATTGGTTTACAGTAAACCTTCCAAATATATCTAAGATTATCACTTTACAAAGCAAACGATAGTCATAATTGAAAACTCTTTTCTCACATATCTCAAAAAAGAAAAAAATCCTTGCATCCCTTGCAATAATTTTTCTAATAATTTTCTATTTCATTCTTCCATCAAAACTTTTTAAAACACCCACCAGTTATGTAATAGAAGATGCGAGAGGGAATTTATTAAACGCAACCATTGCAGCAGATGGGCAATGGCGTTTCCCTTACAACAAAAATGTACCACAACATTTTGCAGACTGTATTACTACTTACGAGGACAAACGTTTTTTCGTACATGCTGGTGTGGATATGAGCGCCATTGCACGAGCGGTAAAAGCAAATATCAACGGAAGTAAAACTACACAGGGTGGCAGTACGCTAAGCATGCAGGTTATTCGCATGGCTTTGCAAAACGATAATAGAAGTATTTGGAATAAATTGAAAGAATCTGTATTGGCTATGCGGTTAGAATTTTCTTGTTCCAAAAATGAGATAATGGGATTGTATGCATCCAATGCGCCATTCGGTAGTAATGTAGTAGGTTTAGATGCTGCTGCTTGGCGCTATTTTGGCCGCAGTGCCGATAAACTCAGTTGGGCTGAAACAGCCATGCTTGCTGTATTGCCCAATGCTCCATCTCTTGTACATCCAGGAAAAAATAGAGCCATTCTTTTACAAAAACGAAATGCACTATTAGATAAATTAGTATCAACAAATAAAATTACCAAAGAAGAAGCTGAATTATCAAAGCAAGAACTGTTGCCAGATAAACCATTGCCATTGCCACAAAATGCTCCACATCTATTACAAAGATTTAGAAAAGAAAATAAAACAGGTTCAACAAAAATAAAAACCACCATTGATGGAACATTACAGTTAAATGTAAATGATATTGTATTGCGGCATCAGCAAGTTTTAAAAAGCAATGGCATTAATAATATGTGTGCCTTGGTGCTAGATGTAGAAACAGGAAATACTTTGGCGTATGTTGGAAATATTTTTCAGCCACAAAATAAAAACCTTGAAAGCGATGTAGATGTTATAAATGCTGTACGCAGCCCTGGTAGCGCACTAAAGCCCATTTTGTATGCAGCTATGCTAAGCGATGGAGGCTTATTGCCCAATAGTTTGGTAGCAGATATTCCTACACAAATAGGAGGCTACACACCACAAAATTTTGATTTAAATTATGATGGAGCTGTGCCAGCAAGTAATGCTTTGAGTAGAAGTTTAAACATACCTGCGGTTAAATTATTACAACAATACAAGTACCAACGATTTTATGAAACTTTGCAGCAGTGCGGCATTACAACATTAAAAAACCCTGCTGATTTTTATGGTTTAAGTCTTATCCTCGGTGGCTGCGAAGTAAAAATGTGGGATATAGCAGGGGTGTATGCATCTCTTGCACGTACACTAAATCATCAAACAAAAAATAAAGGAATAAATAATTCAAATGATTTTCATCCTCCAAAATATTATACTACACAATCAACCAATCAACCAATAAACCAATCAACCAACCAGCTAGACCCAACCTCCATCTACTTCACTTTTCAAGCCATGCAAGAAGTAATGCGCCCAGGCGAAGAAGGCTTGTGGCAACAGTTTTCATCATCAAAAAAAATAGCATGGAAAACAGGCACCAGTTTTGGCTTTAGAGACGGCTGGGCCATTGGT
>JANOZW010000477.1:0-1971 GCA_031429575.1 Ferruginibacter sp. | reverse complement strand
ATTGCCAAAAAATATGAAGCACAATTAAAAGACATAGAAACGCCCATGGCGGACAGCATTCGCAAGCAATGTAAAAAAATACAAGATGAAATAAAAACAATAACCGATTTTATAAAAGGTAAAAAAATAGAGAGGCAAGGTTATGGCCAAATACCGCAAGAAACCGTACTTACTGCATTTGAAGAAGCTTTAGACAATATAAATGGTAAGAATGCAAAGCCAACAAATAGCGATGAAATATTGGTAAAAAAAGCAGAAGGTAAAATTGTTGAAGCCATCACTAAAATAAATACTTTCTTTAGTGGCAAGTGGAAAACGTATCAAACTTTAATAGAAAATAATAAAGTGGATTTGTTTAAGGAGTTTAAGCAGTTGTAAAAATAAAATAATATAAAGTAAAAGCCTTCTCATTATTGGGGAGGTTTTTCTATTAATAGCCAGTAACCTCAAGTTGTAAAATGTATAAATAATTCTCACAGCGCCTAATTCCCCTCCTTGGAGGGGTGGCTGCCGAAGGCAGACGGGGTGGGTTTCTTCATCACGGCTGCCGAAGGCAGACGGGGTGGGTTTCTTCATCACGGCTGCCGAAGGCAGACTGGATAAATACTTTATAACACACGAAAAAAAATTCAATTTTTATGCAACGAAAAACCACTAAAATACTTATATTTAAAATTTAACATTAACTTAGTTTATTTTTACCAGAACCAATTTTATGCAAAATGAAAAACCCATATTCATTGGCAACATAGAAATAAAACAATACCCTAATTTAATTCTCCCAGCAAATCCCAATTTAAAAGTAAGAGCAAAAGCACTAAGACAAGCAAGAAATTTATCAGAAGTACTTTTTTGGATACAAGTAACCAAAGGAGGTTTTCATAAAATAGATGTTGATAGACAAAAAGTAATTGGAAACTACATTGTAGATTTTTATGTGAAAAAGTTGAGACTTATTATTGAAATAGATGGCTCAAGCCATATTGGAAAAGAAGCTTATGATGCCGAAAGGGAAAGGTTTTTAGTATTGCTCGGTTTTAGAATGTATAGAATTTCTGTTTTTGATGTTATGCGAAACATGTATAGCGTTATTGATGATTTGGAGAATTTTATTGTGGAGCATTATGGGGAGAGGCAGGGTTTGTATAAATTATTGGAAGATAATAAATTTAGTATTTGATGATTTAAAATCTATGGCGAATCTCAAAGCCATATTATTTGCCGAAGGCAAATAATTCAAATCACCCACCCCGTCTGCCTTCGGCATCCACCCCTCCGCTGGAGGGGAACTAATGCGCATAATCCATCTCAAAATCCCCCTTTATCCTTTCCATTGATGGATTAAAATATCCAAATTTTAAATCAGGAAATTCTTCACGAATGAGTTCAAGCATTTGTTTCATGCCCATACACTCGCCAGTATCTGTAACGCCGATTTTGCCAAGATACCAATCAGGGTCAATATTAAAATTGCGCCACTGTATCATTTTCAATCCAGTTTCTTTTATCAATTTTCGCAAAGCTTCGTATTCTGCAATACTATCCGTCATGCCAGGAAAAACGAAATAATTAATGCTTGTCCAAGCACCCATACTTGTGGCTGCTTTTAGGCTTTCAATAATATCTGCAAACACATAATTATTTGGACGATAATATGGCGTATAAACTTCTTCTCTAGCAGAATTTGTACTCACACGTATGCTCGTAAGACCCGCTTCGCACAATGCTTTCACAGCTTTTGGCATACTGCCATTTGTATTAATATTTATACTCCCCTTTTGTGTATGCTTTCTTATTTCAATAATAGATTCTCTGATCGTTTCCCACATCAGCAATGGCTCACCTTCACAACCTTGGCCATAACTAATAATTGGGAATGGTGCTGTTTCTAAATGCGGTACCGTAAACTCTACAATTTCTTCGGCGGTTGGTTTAAACGTCAATCTATCTTGTGTACTCACAATCGTTTCA
>JANOZW010000476.1:0-7400 GCA_031429575.1 Ferruginibacter sp. | reverse complement strand
AACATTTTATATCAGCCTTTGGGGAGCATGTAATTGTAGAAGAAGCAGAAGCAGCTATTTTAAAAGCTACACAAGAAGAAAATATTTTAATAAACGAATTTACCGTAGCGCCTTATGTTTCATCAGATGCAGGTAAAAGCTACCATGAGTGGTTTATTGAATTTGAAAATGCACCACAAAACCTTGGCAGCTTTGCAAAGAAAATTGATGATAACCTTAGAGCCAAAAATGTGTATTATGATGATCTTGTAAAGGGAAACATTTTGCAAGAATTAAAAATAACGGCAGTGCCACCAAATGGATTTAAAAACTACATGAAAAGTATTGGAAAACTTGGTGGGCAAAATAAAGTGCCAAAATTGAGTAATGATAGGAAGATAGCAGATGCTTTATTGCAATCATAGATATGTGTTAATGTTTAAAATGCATGCATAATCTTTTTTTTATTTTCACTTATCTTTACCCTTAATAATTAATATTGAATGCAAAAAAAACGCATCGCCATTTTTGGTTCTACAGGCTCTATAGGTACGCAAGCACTGGATGTAATACGTACACATGCAGATATGCTAGAGGTAGAAATACTTACTGCACAAACAAATTATCAATTACTCATAAAGCAAGCATTGGAATTTACGCCAAATGCTGTGGTAATAGGCGATGAGAAAAGGTTTAATGATGTAAAAGATGCATTGGCAAATACAGATATAAAAGTTTTTGCTGGCGAAAAAGCCTTGGAGGAAGTAGCAGACTTTGATACCTATGATGTAATGCTTACAGCTATTGTAGGATTTGCTGGTTTACGACCTACACTTAAAGGGGTAAAAAAAGGAAAAGTAATAGCCCTTGCCAATAAAGAAACATTGGTAGTAGCCGGTGATATTGTAATGCAAGAAGCCATGAAATATCGTTCTCCCATAATACCTGTGGATAGTGAGCATTCTGCTATTTTTCAATGCCTTGTAGGCGAAGCAAGAAACCCTATAGAAAAAATAATTCTTACGGCTAGTGGGGGTCCATTTTTAGGAAAAAAACCTAATTTTTTGGTAAATGTAAAGCGTGACCATGCCTTGCAGCATCCTAATTGGAATATGGGTGCAAAAATATCTATAGACTCCGCAACCCTCATGAACAAAGGGCTAGAGATGATAGAAGCAAAATGGTTGTTTAATTTAAAACCTGACCAAATAGAAGTAGTGGTACATCCTCAGAGTATTGTACATAGTATGATACAGTTTAAAGATGGTAGTATAAAAGCACAAATGGGCTTGCCCGATATGAAATTACCCATTCAATATGCTTTGGGTTTTCCTGATAGATTAAAAAACGATTTTCCAAGATTTAGTTTTAAAAAATATCCATCATTAACTTTTGAGGAGCCTGATTATAAAACGTTTAGAAATCTCGGATTGTCCATAGAAGCATTAAAAGCGGGTGGAAACAAACCTTGTGTGCTCAATGCTGCTAATGAAATAGCCGTATGGGCATTTTTACAAAACAGAATTGGTTTTTTAGATATTACGGCAGTGGTAGAAAAAACGATGGATAATATTGCATTTATAGAAAAGCCAACTTTAGACGAATATTTTGAAACAGACGGTGAGGCACGTAACTTCGCCGCTTCGGTGATGAAGATGTAAGGAAAGGGTTTACGAGTTTCGGTTTAATAGTTACGGGTTTTAACTCGCAACCCGCAACTTTTAAACCCGCAACAGTATAAATAGAATTTTAAAAAATAAAATAATACTCTAAAGAATTAGAGACTTAAAAATGATGGAACTTTTAGCAATCAATTGGAGCAGCGTGGGTTTAAAGGTGGCGCAATTACTTTTATCTCTTTCAATATTAGTTGTACTTCACGAATTTGGGCATTATATTACCGCAAAATGGTTTAAGTGCAGGGTAGAAAAATTTTATCTTTTCTTCGATCCTTGGTTTTCTATTTTTAAAAAGAAAGTAGGCGATACAGAATATGGTATCGGATGGTTACCACTTGGCGGATATGTAAAAATATCCGGCATGGTGGATGAGAGTATGGATAAAGAACAAATGAAGCAACCTCCACAGCCATGGGAGTTTAGAAGCAAACCGGCTTGGCAGCGTTTAATTATAATGTTAGGTGGTGTTACCGTAAATGTATTGTTGGCATTCATTATTTATGCAGCTGTATTGTTTGTGTGGGGACAAGATAAAACCCCTAATTCATCTCTCAAAAATGGAGTGTGGGTAGCAGATTCATTGATGAACAAAATTGGGATGAAAAATGGAGATAATATTATTTCTGTAAATGGAAAAAATATTAATTATTTTGATGATGTAGCAAAAAAAATATTACTAAGTGGTGGTGGTATAGTTACTGTAAATCGTGCTGGTAAAAATGAACAAATTGTTATTCCAGATAGTTTGATAGGGATGCTCACAGAAATGAAAAAAGTAAAAGCCCAACTATTTGAGCCTCGTATGCCCACGCTAGTTGGACAATTTAGAGGCAATGATACATTGGCAGGATTTAAGGCTGGTATAAGAGATTGGGATAAAATTGTGAAGGTAGATTCATTGCCAGTAGTTTTCTTAGATGAAATGGCAAATTATTTTTCCACTAAATTAAACCAAAACGTAGCCATAACGGTTAACAGAAATGATAGTTTAATAGCGTATAATGTAAAAGTAAATGAAGAAGGCAAGATTGGTATTCCTAGATTGTCAGGCAAAGAAATGGATAGCCTTGGGATTATAAAAATTGAGCATACTGACTATAGTTTTTTTGCAGCTTTTCCTGCTGGAGTAAAATTAGCATTTACTAGCTTAGCAGATTATTACCAACAATTCAAATTAATGCTTACCCCATCTACCGGTACATATAAAGCTATGGGAGGTTTTAAAGGAATGGGAAATGCGTTTAGTGGTAATGAGTGGGACTGGCGTGCCTTTTGGATGATTACAGCTTTCTTTTCAATAGCGCTTGCTTTTATGAATTTGTTACCAATACCAGCACTTGATGGAGGGCATGTAATGTTTACTTTATACGAAATGATAACAGGTCGTAAGCCAAACGAAAAGTTTTTGGAGTATGCACAAATAGTAGGTATGGTAATTTTATTAGCGCTAATGTTATTTGCAAATGGTAATGATTGGTTTGGATGGGGAAAGGGGAAGTAGGAGAGTTGAAAGTTGTTGAAAGTTGTTGAAAGTTGAAGGTTTAAAGTTGAAAGTTTTTTAAACTCGAAAATACTTTATAAACTTTGCGAGCCATAATTTGCAAAAGCAATAGATGTAACTGACAAACCCGTAACTCGTAACTGGCAAACCCGTAACTAAAAACCCGTAACCTTTTTCATGCGTACATTTTCTAAAATAGTTTTTATTTGCAACTGCTGTTTCATTGTAGCAGTAATAATGCGTTTTTTTGAACTTTGGTTAAGAAAAGGAGGAAACACCGATGCTATTATTCCATTGCATTCAGTTGTAGCTTCTATTTTGGTATTAGGATTATTTCTCTCTTTAATTTTAGATATTGCTTTTCTTTTTGTAGTCGGTTTAAAAAAACTTATGCAAAAACCATTGCTTATTCCAAAATTTATTCTCTATTTTAATTTGATAATGCTGCCGGTAGAAATTTGGTATAATTTTATCTGGAAAACGGCATAATATTTTTTGATTGTTTTTTTCATTGAAAAGTTTTATTATAATTTACGCCAATGATAACGTCTATTTTAAAAGATAAGCCCACAAAACTATTTTTGGTAATCACTGCCTTTTTTGTAGCCAATGCGCTTATTGCAGAATGCATTGGCGGTAAAATTTTTTCATTAGAAAAATTATTTGGTGCTACACCCCTAAACTTTTCTTTATTGGGCGAAAGTGGCCTATCTATAAGTCTTACTTGTGGTGTACTATTATGGCCATTAGAATTTATAATGACAGATATTGTAAACGAATATTATGGCCCCAAAGCCGTACGCAGAATATCTTACATAGCTGTGGCACTTATTGCGTATGCTTTTTTAATGTTTTACATGGCTATGGGTGTACCTGCTGCTGATTTTTGGTATGGCACAGGTGTGCAAGATGGCGTACCAGATATGAGTAAAGCATTCAACTCCGTTTTTGGCCAAGGCATGTGGATTATTGTAGGAAGTATTGTAGCTTTTTTAGTAGCACAAATAGTTGATGTAACCGTATTTCATAAAATAAAAAAAGCCACAGGCGAAAAAAAAGTATGGCTGCGTGCTACTGGTTCTACTGTGGTTTCACAATTGGTAGATAGTTTTATTGTACTCTTCATTGCTTTTTATATTGGCAAAGATTGGACTTTTCAAAAAGTACTAGCCATTGCCATGGTTAATTATGCATACAAATTTACCATTGCTATAATTCTTACTCCACTTATCTATTTACTCGAAAATAGAATAGAAAAATACCTAGGTTCTCAAACTACCCAGCAAATGAAACAAGCTGCTATGGGTATAGAAAATGTGTAATTCAAATTGGTTTATATCTCCATAATTTTCCAATAATCTGATAGCTTATTTCAGTAAGCATTTTTTTTGTAGCATTTTTTCTAATCATTGTAGAAGTATCAATTGTTTGGCTTTTAATTGTCACAACTGCTTCATTTTTTACAATTAACTACACTTTTTTTTACAATAAACTACAATAAAAAATAACCATTCACCGTTATAGCGGGTAATGGAGAAAGTTATGTGAAGTATTGATTACACTTTTTCCATTATCGAATTACCATAATTGCTTTTAATAATCTTGTTCTGAAAAACAAATATTTAAATACTGTTTTAAAAATCACATTAGTTATTGTTTTAGCAATGATTAATTCAATTGTTTTTGCTCAAGTAAAAGTTAGTGCAACACCTTCAGTTGCTAACCCTGATGCGATATTGGAAATAGAATCTACAGACAAAGGTCTATTACTTCCACGATTGGCATTGGTTTCAACTACATCGCCAGCGCCATTAACCAATTTTGTAAAAGGTATGGTGGTTTACGATACGGTTTCTATAAATGATATTACACCGGGCATGTATTACAGTGATGGAACTAAATGGGTGAAAATGAATTCTGGGGGAGGAGGTAGTGGGAGTAGTGGTATGAATGTTGAAAAAAAGGTAGAAATGGTAGCCACAAGTGGGCAAACAGTTTTTACAACACCAGTGCCAATTACGGATGCAAATAAAATTTTTTTATATCGAAACGGCATTATGATTTCTTTTAATGTTATTAGTAGTAATACCATACAAGCGGAAATAGCCTCGGTACAAAATGATGAAATACGAATCGTTCAAATTTTTTAAACCAATATCTAAAAAAACACAAAAAACAAAACAACATGAGAAAAATCTCCTTACTACTGATGGCTGCCTTTGCCATTGGTTTTACTGCAAGTGCACAGAAAATAAGCACTAAGGTAATCGACAATAAAGGTACCATTAAGTGGGTAATTGATAGTTCAACCCAAGTAATTACAAAAGCAGATAGCACAATTTTGTATGTTACTCCTTCTCAACTTAATAACATTACTAATAATAATGTAAAATATTCTGATACGGCTGCTATGTTATTGCCATACATCAAAGCTGCAAATAATGGTCTTACTAAAGTAGGCCAAACAGTACAATTGGGTGGTGCATTAAACCAACAAACTACTATTGCTACTACCGCTGCCAACTTTCTTGCTATTACAGGTTTAGAGCCTGGTGATACTGGTACTGATAGTTTACTTGTTGTTAGTCCAACAGGGCAAGTAAAATCGGTAGCTGCATCTGATTTGATTGATGCACTTAATTACACAAATGGTTTAACCAAAACTGGTAATGATGTAAAACTAGGTGGAACTTTAATAGAGCCAACTACTATTACAACCGATGCTACAAATGTATTGAAAGTTGCAGGTTTGCAAAGTGGAAATATATCTACAGATAGCCTTGTTGTTTCTGCACCAGATGGTACTTTAAAAAGAGTAAGTGCTGCATCTATTGCATTACAAAGTGGAGATCAAAATTACTCGGTAGTATCTAATGGTCAAAGTGTATTTACTGTAACTGATATGCCTGCTACTGCTTCTAAAGTATGGGTATATAGAAATGGTGCTAAACTTATTGTAGGTGTAGATTATACTACAACAGCAGGAGTTGTTACACTTACAGGAGCAATGACTCCATTGGTTGCAATAGGAGATATTATAGAAGTACAATGGGTAAAATAAAAAAAACTCACATACTTCTCTTTATAAATTAAAAAAAGTTCACCAACTTAAAGAAATAAGTTGGTGAACTTTTATAACAAATTGATGAAAAAAATCCTTTTAATATTTTTATTAACCTATTTAGCCATACAAACTATGGGGCAAATAGTTATTAATCCAAAAGGAACGAAAGTTTTAATAGATTCTAGTAAATGGAAAATTACAGGAAATGATATTTTTTTTAAAAATACGGGCAATGTTGGTATAGGTACCAATACACCTTCTTCGCAACTACACACAACAAGTAGTGTTCGTTTTCAAGGTATTGGAGCAAACACAATAAACACCAATATTTTAACAACCGATGCATTTGGTAATGTAACTACAAGGTCGTTATCGAGTTTGCCAACAAATATTGATAGTACTAATGCTAGTAATGGATTAAATCTTATTGGTAAAGATGTACGTTTGGGTGGTAACTTAATACAAACTACCACAATTGTAAGTAATGCAAACCCGTTAACTTTTGCTACAGGTGGAGCAGCATTAAATATTACAGGCTTAACTGCAGGAGCTGCAACTGATAGCTTGGTAACCGTAAATACTACTACGGGTAAAATTAATAGAATAAATTTATCTACTTTTAATAAGAGAGACAGTACTACATCAAGCAACGGTTTAAACCTTGTTGGAAAAGATGTACGCCTAGGTGGAAATCTTACACAAGCAACTACAATTACTAACAATGCAAATCAACTTACCATTGCTACAGGTGGTACAGCATTTAATATAACAGGTTTAACAGCAGGAGCAGCAACCGATAGTTTACTAACGGTAAGTGCTGCAGGAAAAGTAAACAAAGTAAATAGAAATATTCTTAATAGACCTGACAGTACTACATCAAGCAATGGTTTAAATCTTGTTGGAAAAGATGTTCGATTGGGAGGTAATCTTACACAAGCAACAACAATTGCAAACAATGCAAATCAACTTACCATTGCTACAGGTGGTACAGCATTTAATATAACAGGGCTAACAGCAGGTGCAACAACCGATAGTTTACTAACGGTAAGTGCTGCAGGAAAAGTAAACAAAGTAAACAGAAACATTCTTAATAGACCCGACAGTACTACATCAAGCAACGGTTTAAATCTTGTTGGAAAAGATGTTCGATTGGGAGGTAATCTTACACAAGCAACAA
>JANOZW010000475.1:0-1742 GCA_031429575.1 Ferruginibacter sp. | reverse complement strand
AGTCCACAGCCCCAAAAAAAAGCCCCCTAAATCCCCCGAAGGGGGACTTGTGAACCCTAAAACTGTAATTGAGTTTCATAAATAACTGAGCTATTAAGTCCCCCTTCGGGGGATTTAGGGGGCATCTGCATTTTGTTTTTTACCTTTAACGCAATTAATAAAGATTGTAATGGTAAAAACGGGAGATTATAATACGCTACGGGTATTGCGCAAGGTAGATTTTGGTGTGTATTTGGATGATGGTGAAGCAGGCATTTTATTGCCCAAAAGATACGTGCCTGAGGGATTGAATGAAGGCGATGATATAGAAGTATTCGTATATCATGATGGGGAAGATAGGCTGATAGCTACTACCGATAAGCCTTTTGGCGTGGTGGGAGATATTTTGAAAATGAAAGCAGTATCGGTAACAGAACAAGGTGCATATATGGAATGGGGTATAATGAAAGATTTGTTTGTGCCAAAAAGTAAACAAATACAAGGTATGTTGCCCAAGGGTGAATACTTGGTAAAAATTTATAGAGATGACCAAACGGGTAGGGCAGCGGCTAGCGAAAGGGTGGAAGAGTTTTTGCACAATGATGTTATTACGGTAAATGAAGGGGATGAGGTGGATTTAATTGTGCTTCGCAGAA
This sequence comes from Ferruginibacter sp., assembly GCA_031429575.1. Classification (GTDB taxonomy): domain Bacteria; phylum Bacteroidota; class Bacteroidia; order Chitinophagales; family Chitinophagaceae; genus Ferruginibacter. The sequence goes on along the minus strand of JANOZW010000475.1, from coordinate 1,107 downwards.
CGGATATCGGGTATTTGATGATTGTAAATAATATTCACACGGGCGTATTGCATGCAAACGAAGTTTTCAGGTCAATTGGTGAAGGCGATAAATTTAAAGGCTTTGTAAAAAAAGTAACCCATGATAATAAAATAGATGTAGTAGCAGGAAAAATGGGCTACAGCAGAGTAGAAGGCGAAGCAGAAAAAGTATTGCGGTTGCTTAAAGAAAATAATGGCTACTTGCCTTATCATGATAAAAGTGACCCTGAAGAAATTTATTTGTTTTTTGCAATGAGTAAAAAAACATTTAAAATGACAACAGGTAATTTGTATAGAGAAAGAAAAATAAGTTTTGAAAAAGAGGGAATACGTTTAGTTTAAAATTCTTTTTTTAACATAGAGATTTAGAGAATTAGAGTTAAGGATTTTGCTTATTAATATTTTAATAGAATTGATTTTTGATGAATGAATTTTGGATAATTACTATTGCAGGATTAGGTTCTTTTTTTGCAGGGTTTATAGATGCGGTGGTCGGTGGTGGTGGTTTAATACAAGTGCCATTGCTCTTTATTTTGTTTCCCAATATGATGCACACCAATATTATTGCTACCAATAGATTTGCTAGTATTGGCGGTACTATGGTAGCTGCTAGGCATTATATGAAAACGGTGAAAGTAAATTATAGATTGATTATAATAGCTGGAATACTTACGGCTATTGCTTCTTATAGTGGTACGTATTTAATGCACGAAATACCTTTGCAAGTTTTTAAACCTTTTTTATTTGTTTTAATAGTATTGCTTACGCTATATACTTTTTTTAAAAAAGAAATTGGGCAAACAGAAAAACCACAAACCAATACCAATAAATTATATTTTTTATTTGCAGCAATAGGCATTGTGCTTGGTTTGTACAATGGTACTATTGGGCCAGGTACTGGTACGCTATTGGTTTTTGCATTGGTACAATTTGTAGGCTTTAATTTTTTAAAAGCATCGGCTTATGCCAAAGTTATAAATGCCATAGCTGATGGTGCTTCGCTGATAGCTTTCTTTTTGCAGAAGGTGGTGATGTTTCATATTGCCATACCCATGATGGCTGCCAATAAGCTGGGCGCTTATCTGGG
>JANOZW010000474.1:0-7150 GCA_031429575.1 Ferruginibacter sp. | reverse complement strand
CCTTGCCAAGAGCGCACTTATACCCGATGGCGTATGTGCACTACTCAATGCATTTTGTACACAATCCATATCCAATTCTATTCCTGTATAACTATCGTGGGTAAAATCAACGGCTTGCCCCAAAGCCTGCATAAAACCTTTTCTTTCTCTTAAAAAAATATCTTCGTACGACGTGTATTGCATAAAAGGATTTGATTGCATTTCTGCCAATACATTTTGCGCAACATAATTTTCGTGAAGCCCTAAAATACTGTACTTGCCAAGATAGCCATCGCTTTCAGCATATCTAAATGCATTTCCACTATGTCTGCCTTCCATGCTCCTGTAATCGGTATGCGCATCTAAATTAATGGCGTTTAATTGGGGCAAAGGCAGTTCTCCCAATTTGAATAACCCTTTGGAAACCCCTTTTAATATTGGATAAGCATTGTTATGCCCTCCACCAATTACAATAGGAAATTTTCCCGCTACGGCAATGGCCTTTACTAGAGTTTCCACTTCATCATCAATTATATTTACGGCGTGCCTATAAGCATTTATCTTTTCTTCTTCATTAAAAGCATTGTTTTCTATAAGGTATTTCATATCTCCAAAATCGAAATGCCCTAGCAGTAATATATCTTCGCCCGTGCAAAAATCATTGCTTTGTATATTTAAAAAGGAATTGAGAAATGGATACCAATTTGTATCTGCACCTCCAATTCCTATATTCGCTCTTACACCTATATCTTCCGGAATGCCTACCAACACATACTTTGCAGAAGATTCTTCTAAAACATTGGGCCATTCTCCTGCTTTGGTGGTTTGAATACGCTCTCCCAATTTTGTTTCAAAACGTCGGGGATTTGTAAGAGAAATCAACTCCTTTTTACCGTAAAATTTAAAGTGTTTCATATATTGATTAATTTAGAAAAGGATAAATATGTTTGGAATATAAATTTATGGTGAAAAAGTTATAAATAACAATAAAATTATAAGGGTAAAGATGATTATATTGTTTCTTTTTTGCGGAAAGGTTTTTTTGCCGAGAAGATTTTTTGCCGAGAAGGCGGGAAGGCGTTTTATAAATAAAACAAGGCGGGAAGGAAAAAATGCTTCGCATTTTAAATGCAGCTCACCATTCTCTCTTAAACTAAATAATAATTAAACCCCAACTCGTAACCAGCAATTTTAAACAATTAAATGATGTAACCATTAAACAAACCCGCAACCCGCAACCCGCAACCCGTAACTCATAAACCCGTAACAACCTTGAACTTTTAACCTTCAACCTTGAACTTCGTTACGCCCACCTCCCCTTCACCATTACTTTATCAATATTATTCATGCTAAAGTTGTAAAACAAATAAGCAATAGACGGTATCTTTTTTGTGAAAATCAAATCTGCTCTTTTACCAATCATAATGGAGCCAGTTTCTTTTTCGCATTCCATAGCATAAGCGCCGTTTATTGTTGCTGCGTTTATTACTTCTTCGGGTAGCATTTTCATTTGTATGCAACTAAGCGCTGCTACAAAATTCATATTGCCACTAGGCGATGAGCCGGGGTTAAAATCGGATGCTAATGTAACAGCTGCTCCTGCTTGAATGATCGTTCGTGCAGGCTGCATGGGCATGCGCAAGAAAAACGCTGCGGTGGGTAATAAAGTTGCAGCGCCATTATATTTACCTAATAATTCAATTTCTTTTTCTGTTAATGTTTCTAAATGGTCTAAAGAAATGGCTTTGTTAGCAATTCCAACTTCTATACCACCAATACTGTTTAATTGGTTTACATGTAGCTTTGGTTTTAAGCCAATTGCCATTCCTGCTTTACATATTTCATCCATTTCTTCTGGTGAAAAAAAACCTGTTTCGCAAAACACATCTATATAATCTGCTAAATTTTCTTTAGCAATAATGGGCAGCATTTCATTTTTTATTTTATTAACATATCCACGATGATTTTCTTTAAATTCTAATGGATAAGTATGCGCTGCAAGAAATGTTGCTTTAATTAACACATCGCTATTTTCTTTTAAACGTTTTATTACTCGAAGCATTTTTATTTCTCCATCTACACTAAGACCATACCCACTTTTTATTTCAATAGCTCCTGTACCAAGCTTTACCAATTCATTTAATCTTGCTAAAGCATTTTCGTACAATTCATCTTCACTTGTTTCGTTTAATTTTTTAGCAGAGTTTAAAATACCCCCACCCTTAGCCGCTATTTCTGCATAAGTTAATCCATTTATTTTATCTACAAATTCATTTTCTCTACTGCCTGAAAATACAATATGGGTGTGGCTATCGCACCAAGTAGGCATTACCATTTGCCCGCTTACATCTTGCACATTTTTTGGCAATTGTGGTATTTTTATATCCAATTCATACATGTATCCGTAGTCTGCAATCAAGCCATCTTCTACCAATAAATAAGCATCTTCCATTATGGGAAGGTTTGCTAAGGCAGCACCTCGGAGTTGTTCGTTTGTTTGACGAACGTTTATGAGTTGTGCAATATTTATGAAGAGGGTCTGTGGGTGCATATTAATTTTTTCACTATATCAATAGTTGATTTTTTAGGCAATGCTTTAATCTACTAACCCCAGAGAAAAAAGCCAAAAGAGTTTTCACAGAGTAACTCTGCGAAAACTCCACTATCTCTAGTTCTCTGCGGTAAAATTTTACAATTGTTCATACAAGCCCTTACAAAACCCCTCCAACCCTGGATCCCTAGCGCCCATCAACAACAACACACAATCATCTGTAATATGCCCTCGCATTTCTTGCAATAAATTATTTCTATCTTCTACAAAAAAAGCATTTTTATCCAAGGCTTTTATATCGTTTATTAAATCGTTGGCAGAAATATCTTTTACCGCAGTACCGCCAGCATAAAAAATTTCGCTCATCCATATTTCATCTTGCGTGCGCAGGGCTGTGGCTATTTCTTTTACAAAATCGTTTCTCAAAAAACGTGTAGGACCATAGCCATGCGGTTGAAACCACGCTATCACTTTTTTGGCAATCGGTTGGCAAGCCATAATAGAAGCTGCACATTTTGCAGGGTTGTGCGCATAATCATCTATCACTTTTATACCATCTTTTTCGCCGAGTAATTGGTGTCGTCTATAAATACCTTCATACACCGCCAAGCCTTTTGCGCAATCTTCCAACGACACTCCAATAATATTTGCAACAGCTGTGGCGGCCAATGCATTTTCCATATTGTGTTTGCCAATAGTTTTTAAAATAAATAAAACATTGTTTATGGTAAAACTAATATTCATTCCTTGTTGTGAAAGATTTTTAGCCACAAATCCTGCTTCATTTTCACCAGATGAAAAATCGTTTTTAATATTGTTGGATAATGTAGCAGATAATTTATTGGAACGATTTACTACAAATGCACCACTAGTGTTTTTTCTGAAAATTGTAAAAATATCTAGCAATTCATCAATCTCTTGATGGTCTTTATCTATGTTAAGCAACAATCCAATTTCAGGATGATATTTTACAATAGATCCATCACTTTCATCGGCTTCTATAACGAGCCACTCTCCTGCGCCTACTTTTGCATTACCAATTTTTCCTTCTTTTATAATACTTACCAAACCTGCGCCACTAATAATACCTGGTGCTAAACCTGCAGTTTCTAATATTTGAAACAACATACCACCCGTTGTACTTTTACCCGATGTACCTCCCACGGCAATGGTTCTTTTTGTAGCAGCTATCAATGCCAATAAATCGCTGCGCATAATGATGGGAATACCCAATTGCTTGGCTGCATGCACTTCTGGAACGGTATCTTCAATGGCTGTTGATACAATTACCAATTCTATTGTTTCTGTTACACCGCCCGCATCTTGCGGAAAACATACAATACCTTCTGCTTCCAATTTTTCTTGTGTTTCATTAAATACATCGGCAGCAAAATATCTATCACTCCCACTTACTTGCTTACCAGTACCCACAAGAAACTGTGCCAATGCACTCATGCCCACACCTGCCACGCCTATAAAAAAGAAATTATTTATGCCGTCTAAAGATTTTATTTGTTCCAATGTATTGTTTTATTTTATTGATGCGCTAATTTACAGTTATATTGAATGCAGCTGTTAATTGCATGCATATCTTTTTAACAATTTTGAAAAAACTTTCGTAGATGATAATACGTTCATAATAAAAAAATAAATAATGAAACTTTTTGTAACCACTTTTTTAGCCATCACTATTTTTTCATCTTGTGTACAATCACAAAACAAAAACCTAAAAATACCTACTGCCACTTCTACCAAACCTATTAAAGGTGAGGCTGTGGCTACATTTGGTGAAGGTTGTTTTTGGCATGCCGAAATTATTTTTCAAAGTTTAGAGGGTGTAAGAGATGCAGTATCTGGCTACTCGGGCGGCACAACTGTTAATCCAACGTATGAGCAAGTATCTAGTCGCACCACTGGCCATGCAGAAGTAGTGAATGTGTATTACGACCCTACAAAAATATCATACGCCACATTGGTATCTGCTTTTTTTGCAAGTATGGATCCTACACAATTGAACAGACAAGGTAATGATGTGGGCGATGAGTACCGTTCGGTAGCATTTTACAGAAACGAAAGCGAGAAAGCAATTGTATTAGCAGAAATAAAAAGAATTACAGATTCAAAAAAATACAAAAATAAAATCGTTACTCAAGTAGTGCCATTTACAAAATTCTACTCGGCAGAAGATTATCACCAAGAATATGTTTTTCATAATCCTACACAAGGGTATGTACAAGGAGTGTCTATACCAGAGTATGTACATTTTATAAATAATTTTAAAGGAGTTTTTAAGAAATAATAAATGAATAAAATCGGCCTAGTCACTTAAGTACCCAAGATAAATGATATTATCTTGGGTGCTTTTATTTTATCCCCCCAATTTCTTTTACCCAATGGCAATCTTTTTTCTTATCGATAAATTTATTGCCATATGGCAAGATGCTTATAAAAATTTATTAGCAATTTCACATTCTACTAAAAGCCTAAAAGAATGGAAAAACTATCACTTATTTTACATGCATCATTTGTTATTATTACCCTCTTAACTGTACTTCAATTTTACAGAGCTACCAAGCAATCAAAATCGTTTTTAATAATTGTTTCTATATGGATGCTGATACAATTGTTTATTGGGCTTACCAATTTTTATGTAGATACAACTAGTTTGCCACCTAGGTTTGCATTATTGGTATTTCCACCATTTCTATTCATTATTATTTTGTTTGTCACAAAAAAAGGAAAAGCTTTTATTGATAGCTTAGATGTAAAACAACTAACGCTATTACATGCTATCAGAATACCAGTAGAAATTGCTTTGTATTATCTTTTTATGGCAAAAATCATTCCACAAGAAATGACATTTGAAGGTAGAAATTTTGATATTATTGCCGGTATTACCGCACCATTTATTTATTATGTTGGCTATGTAAAAAATAATATTTCAAAGCCTATACTCATAGCATGGAATATACTATGCTTCGGGTTATTGATAAATATTGTTGTAGTTGCTATTTTATCAGTCAATACGCCATTTCAACAATTTGGTTTTACCCAACCCAATATAGCTATAGCCCATTTTCCATTTAACTGGCTTGCTTCTGTAATTGTACCGTTGGTTTTACTAGCACACTTGGTAAGTTTGAGAAAACTAGTACAACAATAGAAATATAAAGATGTTTATAATTATTGGAAGTTTGTAAACGAAAGTAGATATTTGCGTAGAACAAAGAATTTTAGATTTTTGCTTTTGCTTTTTTTTGGTTCGGTTTTTGCTTTTGCATATTCATTGTAAACAATTTTATATTATCCCCATGAAATCAATCTATACTATCTTAAGTATTGTTTTGGCAATAGCTATTATTCCTACTTTTTTTTCTTTTACCAAACCATATCATTTTCCCGGTGCAGCTCCTATTGGATACACAGGTGCTACAGGCAGCTATTGTAGTACCGCAGGTTGCCATTCAGATTTTGCATTAAATAGTGGTGGTGGTAATGTAGCCACAATAGGTTTACCAGCTAGCATTATGCTAGGAGCAGTTTATAACTTTTCTACTGTAATAACCCATGGAGTAGCAGATAGAGAAAGATTTGGATTTGCTATAAAGGCTGTTGATGCTAACGGTGTACCCGTAGGAACTTTTAGTACGACAAATCCAAACGCAGGTGTTAGCAGTAATGAAATAGGCCATAGGGGTGCGTTTGGAGTTTTGGCAACAAATTCTTACACGTACAGTAATTTAACATGGACTGCTCCCACAGTAGCTCCAGCTTTTCCTATTAGATTTTTTATTGTTGGCAATGCAGGTAACAATGCTCAAGGTTCGGGAGGAGATTATATTTACAGCAGTGTATTGGTGGCAGCACAAGATGTAGTGCCTGTTGTGTTATCTAAATTTTCTGCCAATCAAACAAGCAACGGAGATATAAATATTCAGTGGCGCACAGAGCAAGAAATAAATACTGTTAAATTTGAAATTGAAAAAAGTAGCGATGGACAAATATTTTCTACTCTAACTACAACGAAAGCACAAGGAAATTCAAGCACTGCAAAAGATTACACCAGCACAGATAAAAATCCCACTACAAAAGGGGAATTTATTTATTACCGTTTAAAAATGATTGATAATGATGGCACGTTTAAATACTCTGACATTGTGAAAGTTTCTCTTTCTACCAAAGAAATAATCATAAAAAATATAGCTACAGTACACAATGCCATTAATAATAGTTTCGAAGTAAATATACTTTCACCTAACACCCAATCGTTAAACATTAATTGGGTAAACAGCAATGGCCAAATAATTACAAGAGAAACCAAGGCTTTGGTAAAAGGCGCTAATACTTTTATACTTCGTAATACAAAATTAGCAAAAGGAGAAGTAGTTTATTTGCAGTTTACAAATGGTAGGTTTAGTAAGTCATATACGGTGGTGAATTAGGGTCTAGTTCATTTTTATGGAATACAACCTTTGGTTAAACAAACATTAGGTGAAATTCTCTTGTCACATTTACCGAAAATACTTGTATCTGTTGATATCAGAATACCATATTGAGAATCACCTTGTGTTCCGAGTTGGAACTTTACATACCATTCGTCTGCAAAAAATGTTTTAGTGG
>JANOZW010000473.1:0-2194 GCA_031429575.1 Ferruginibacter sp. | reverse complement strand
CTTTTAGGGGAAAGTAGTAAATCTCTATGAATTTTTACTATCAAGGGATGGCTTTGGTGTGGTCGAGCATAAGCACTCAAAGACTCATGACCACAAACTAAAGGAGCTTTATTTGTATATTGAAAAATGGACGCCTCTATTAAACTATCGAAATTAGTAGTAACAATACAATGACCAGAAGATTTAGTTAAAATTTGCGCAAGGATAATGTATCCATAACTTGCCTTGGCATCCTTCATTACATTTGCTAAAGAATCATAGCCCGAGTGTGTATCATTTTCAAAACGTTTTCTGTAAATACTACCATAAGATACGCCAAGTTTATTTACATCAATTTTTTGGTCAATTATCCAATCATTAAAAATTGATTGCTTGTTTTCATATACACTTTTAATTTGGGCATACCAGTCTCTTGCTAAATCATTACCAGTTTTTATTCCACTTGTGTAGCTTGCACCTGCTCCTAAAACAAAACAAAACTTTCTATGGTCATCATTTTTGTGTATGTCTGCTATTGTATGAATAAATAAATCGGTATCTATTACTTTCATAAAAAAAATATTTTAAGTGCATAAAATATTTCACAGGCATACCAGATTCATATTACAAATTTATATCAATCGTTGTTTAATATCCAAATTATATTTCCTTGCATAATCTTTCGCCACATCATAGCCCGCATCTGCATGGCGTATTACACCCATGCCAGGGTCGTTACGTAGTACACGACTAAGCCTCGCAGCGGCTTCATCAGTACCATCTGCCACTATCACCATACCGGCATGTATGCTATAACCCATGCCCACACCACCGCCATGGTGTAAGCTTACCCAGCTTGCGCCGCCAGCAGTATTCACAAGCGCATTGAGCACTGGCCAATCAGCCACGGCATCACTACCATCTAACATTGCTTCTGTTTCTCTATTGGGGCTTGCTACGCTTCCAGTATCCAAGTGGTCTCTACCAATTACAATGGGTGCTTTTACTTTTCCTGTGCGCACGAGTTCATTAAATGCTAGCCCAGCTTTTTCTCTATCGCCTTGTCCTATCCAGCAAATGCGTGCAGGCAATCCTTGAAAAGCAATTTTTTCTTTTGCCATTTTCATCCATCTTATCATACCTTCATTTTCTGGAAAAAGATTCATCATCACTTCATCCGTTACCGCAATATCATTTTCATCTCCGCTCAAAGCCGCCCATCTAAATGGTCCTTTACCTTCACAAAAAAGCGGACGAATATAAGCTGGTACAAAGCCAGGAAAAAGTTCATTTACACTTCCATTCGGAGAACGAGATTGTAGGGTTTCAAAATCACCAATCGGTTTGTTTGCTTTTTCTTCATGCTCAATAGCTCTTGCTCTTAAGTTATTTCCATAATCAAAAGTTATTGCACCCATATCTTTTAATTGTAGCATTAATTGCACATGCAAATACATACTATCATAACTAATATTTACATACTCATCAGGGTTTTGTACACGCAATGCATCTGCTTCATGGTTGGTATAATTATGAGGTATGTAGCCAATCAAAGGGTCGTGGGCTGATGTTTGATCGGTAAGTGTATCGGGTACAATATTTCTAACGATCAGTCTTTGTAATAAAGCAATGGCATTGCATACAACCCCTATGCTTACAGCTTCTCCTGCTTCTTTTGCTTTTAATGCACAATCGATAGCTTCATCTATATTGTCAAATTTTTTATCAAGGTATTTTGTTTCTAGTCTTTTATCTATTCTCCATTCTTCTACCTCTGCTACCAACGCTACACCCTCATTCATGGTAATAGCCAATGGTTGTGCACCACCCATGCCGCCAAGCCCTGCCGTTACATTTAACGTACCCTTCAATGAACCATTAAAATGTTTATCTCCAACTGCTCTGTACGTTTCATACGTGCCTTGTACAATCCCCTGACTGCCGATGTATATCCAACTACCTGCAGTCATTTGCCCGTACATCATCAATCCTTTTTTTTCAAGCTCATCAAAGTGTTTCCAGTTTGCCCAATTCGGAACCAATTGTGAGTTTGAAATCAATACACGTGGTGCATCTTTATGCGTCTTCAACATAGCCACAGGTTTACCACTTTGTATCAGCAACGTTTCATCATCTTCCAAATCTTTCAATGCTTTTATTATTAAATCCAACGATTCAATATTTCTTGCAGCTTTTCCTCTTCCACCATAAACAA
>JANOZW010000472.1:0-10978 GCA_031429575.1 Ferruginibacter sp. | reverse complement strand
AGCTTGCTTTAAACCAGAAGTATTTATATCATAACTTACAGCAATTGCTAATGGTTTTGATTCTACTTTTACTACAGGAATAATTGCATCATTCAGCCTCATGTATGCGCCGCCATGTATCAAATATTTTGCGTCTATTGGATCATCTAATTTTAAAGAATAAATGACACCTCCAATTATTTCTCTATGTGAAGCTTGGTTAGAGTAATCTCCTTCAAAAGTTACGTAAGAATAATCATTGGTACTCATTCTTATACCACCAGATGCTACCCACTTGGGTTTCATTTCTACAGAAGCGTCGCTATAAAAAGATATTTTTTTTGATTTATTAAAATGATGATAAGCTAGGCCAATGTAAAAATTATTGTCTGCATTTTCCCCAATCTGCGCATTTAAACTTAAGCCTGCGGTACCATCAAAATAAGAGTAGTTAGACTTTGTAAAAGTTTCTCCAGTAGCCAGACCACCATTATAGTTATTGCCATCAAATTGGCTATTCGTGGTTATTTTGCTTCTATCAATACTACGTTGCACCCAGCCACCCATTAATCCCATAGATAAGTACATGCTTTTTTCAGCACTTAATGATTTATGATAATTTAATGATGGTAATATGTGGGTAGAGGTTAATGCTACAGTGCCTGCCTTGTCATACAACACTTGTCCGCCAATGGTAATAAAATCACTTGTTTCGCCTACAGGTATTTTGTATTCCACATTTGCAGATGATGTGTGATAAGCATCTGTAACAGAATTCCATTGAGATCTATACACACTTTGTATTCTTATATCGCCTGCAAATAGGCCCGCAAATGCAGGGTTTCTTAGTAATGGTGTTTCAAAAATTTGAGAAAAATGTATATCCTGCCCATAAGCTATAGTAGCTATGCAAATGAAAATAAATGAGAAATAATATTTTAGTAAAGTTGATTTCATTTAAAAGGCAATAATTATTTTATACTTCAACACTAAGACGAATTTTCTATGTTTTTGTTTTATATTGTTATTATTTATTTTGTTAATGTTATTTTATCAAAGCAATGTTTCCTTTAAAAGTAAGGGTTGTATTATTTTGGCATTGTATATCCATAATATATACAAATACATCAGGCGTTAGCTTCTGCCCTTTAAAAGTACCATCCCAACCTGCACTTTCATCATTTGCTTTAAAACTATATTTTTCAAAAACTTGTTCTCCCCATCTATTAAATATTCTAAGTTGTTTTATGGTAAACAATCCCGTACCTCTCGGGAAAAAGAAATCGTTTGCTCCATCCGCATTGGGAGAAAAAGTATTTGGTATAAAAACATTGGCTCCATCGCACAATACAAATACATTTACCAAAGACGATGCTGTACAACCTCCAATATTACTTACAGATACTTTGTATTGTTGATCTACATTTGGCTTTACTGTTATTGCATTTGCGCTAGTACCAGTTACCCATGTGCTCGGAGTCCATGTTACATTCGTTACATCTGCAGAAACGGTTGCTGTGAGCGTAGTAGATTGACCAACATTTATTGTTTTATCTGCCCCTGCATTTACGGTGGGTATCGGATATACTTTTACTTTAAATTTTGATGTATCTGTAAAACAATTTTTGCCATCTCTACCTACCACCGTATATTCAGTAGTAATGTTAGGCTTGGCTACTACAACTGCACCAGTATCTATATTAAGTCCAGTTGTAGGACTCCATGAATACACATTGGCACCCGAAGCAGTGAAAGTGATAGATTTTCCTTCGCAAAGTGATGATACAATACCCGGTGGCATTGTAAAAGGATAAACTACCGCCACATTTACAGAATCTATATTGGTACAACCAAAAGAAGAAGTACCCGTAACATAATAATTTCTTGCCGAATCTGGTGTAGCTGTTACCGTTTGACCTGTTGTTGCACTTAAACCCGCAGATGGACTCCATGTGTATGAAACGCCTCCTGAAGCTGTCAAGTCTTTTCCTCTAGCTTGACAAATAGAAATATCTGCCCCTGCATTAATAATAGGTTTAGGATATACTTCATGACTACTCAAGGCTGTATCTCTACATCCACTGCTGTTTATTGCATACAATGTATCAGTATAACTTCCCGCTGTAGCAAAAATTTGATTGCTTACATTTTGTGTATTTGCTGTAAAACCATTATTAAAAACCCAATGCCAAGCAATAGCTGATGTATCTGCATTAATTAAATTGCCCTGAAAATTTAATGTAGCAGGCACACATTTATTTAATGGTTGCGTTATAGATATCTCAGGAGTTTTTACAACTTTAATAGGCACAGATGCTACCAATGTATCAGTACATCCATTTTCAGTATGTGCTATAAGTTGTGGATAATACAAACCAGTAGTGGCATAAAAGTGAGTAGGAGATACATCATTAAAAGTGCCAGTATTGTCTCCAAAAGTCCACTCATAACCAGTTATTAATTCATTGGCATAAGAGTTATTGGTAAATATTACATTGCCGCTATTACACCTTAGCAAAGTATCTCTTGTAAATGCTGCATCTACTCCTCTTACTTTTATTGTATCTGTACCAACAATTGGCACGTTACAACCAAGTGCATCTCTCAATATCATCTTAGGTATAAACTCTCCAAGATTAGTGTATGTATGTGCTTGTAAGGAATCAGGAGAATTTGCAATAACATTACCATCTCCAAAATCCCAAGTAAAAGATACATTATCTATGGTAGTAGCTACAAAATTAGCAGCCAATGGCTTGCACCCTATATTGGGTGTGTAAGTAAATGAACCTTGTGGGCCACGCACTACCATATCTTTTGTTTTTATAGAAACACAACCTCCAATGCTGCTAACAGTTAACTTGGCGGTATATACACCAGCAAAATTATAAAAGTGCGTTGGGTTCAACGTATTTGTTATCGGAGCAGAACCATCTCCAAAATCCCAACTATATAATTGATAATATTGCGACAAGTTGGTAAATACACCATTTAAAGGTGGGCATGTAGTTACAGAATCCATTGCAGAAAAATTTGCAATTGGTGCTTTAATGATTACATAAGCCGTTTTAATAGTATCGTGTACACATCCATAAATATCTGTTATAGTAAGGTGAACTGTATAAATACCCTCATTTACATAAAAATGGGTAGGTGTTGGTGAATGATCTATTGCAGTACCATCTCCAAAATCCCAATCATACAGCAACCCAGGTCCTGTAGATAAGTTACCAAATAGAATTGGTTTATTTGGACAAGAAATGGTATCCAACGTAAAAAAATCTGCTTTAGGTTTAGATATGGTAAGGATACTTGGTTTTATTTTTTCATCAGTACAGCCATAGCTGTCTTTTACAACAAGTGTAACATCATACACACCTGTGTTATTATATGTATGCAAAAACGGTGGGCTTGTGTAAACTTGTGTTGTTAAATCTCCATAATTCCATGTCCATTCTGTTATTGGATGATTACCATCATCTACTGATTGATCGGTAAAAGTTATGGCAGAATTTAAACAAGTGCCTGGTACAGAAGGTACAAAATTGGCCGTAGGACCATTTACTTTAATATACCTAATTTTAGGAAGTGTATCCTTACAACCATTTACATCCGTTATAATTAGTGTTACTGTGTATTCACCTGCTTGTGTATAAATATGAGATATACTTACACCAGAACCATGAGGTGTAGTGTCTCCAAAATCCCAATCATAACTTACAATATCTGGCACAGCATGAGCAGATGTAGCTGTAAATACTGTTGCGGTATTCTTACAAAGCTCTAATAAAGATGCGCTAAATAAAGCATACTCTTCAGCAATTACAACTGTTCTTGCAGTAAAATGATCACAACCAGTTTCATTATTATGCACCGTAAGCGTAACAGTGTATGTTCCTACACTTGCATAAGTATGTACGGGGCTAAAAATAGTTGTCTCATTAGGTGTACCATCTCCAAAATTCCATGTCCATGTATCAGCACCTATAGAGGTATTGGTAAATGTTCTTATATAAGGTAAGTCACAATTTACAACAGTATTAAAAATTGAAATCGGAGGTCTTACATGAATGTAATCTGGCAATTTCAAAGTATCTCTACATCCATTGTTACCAACTATTAACGTTACTGCAAAAAAACCAGTATCCTCATACGCATGTATAGGGTTTGGTAAGTCGGAAGTAGCTCCATCCCAAAATATCCAATGCCATTCATCAATAATTCCAGTACTCAAATCAGTAAAAGCTACAGGATTAAAAGCACATACAACCCTCGGGTTTGCCGTGAATAGTGACACAGGCTTTAATGCAGATTTTATTCCATTTGGCACAATCACCGTATCTGTACAACCGCCTGCAGTTGTAACCACTAATTTTATTTCGTAATTACCAACAGGGAAAACTTGGCTAGGGTTAGGAGATGTAGAAAATAATACGCCATTTGAAAACCATTCGTAACCAGTTACTGGCACTACTGTGTTTACAGTGCTACTAAATGTCCACGTAAGTGGTGCACAACCTTGTTGTGGCAAATTGTTTATACTTGCTGTTGGTGCTTGAATTTTTATATAATCATCTTTTTTAAGCGTATCGGTACACCCATTTGCATTGGTAGAAATAAGGGTAACTGTAAAAAAACCTGATGTAGTATATGTATGAGATGGATTTGACTGTGTAGAAGTACCTCCATCTCCAAAAAGCCATTCGTAACTAACAGCGCCAGTAGTTGTATTAGAAAATTGAACCGTAAGCGATGGCTTACATGCTGCCAATATATTCCCCGTAAGAGCTGTTGCGGGTTTTGGTAATACATTTACTATATGCTCATTAGAATCTAAACAAGCCCCAAAATTACTAACTAGTTTTATGGTATGCAATCCTGCTGTTGCAAAAACCTTAATAGGGTTTATTGCACTGGATGTTGTACCATCATCAAAAGTCCAACTTACTGATACAGGTGTTGGTGAAGATGTATTTGTTATTAAAAAAGAAGTACCAGCACAAATCGTCGCAGGTGTTGTAAAATCTGCATCTACAGTACCTACAATGATAGAATCTGTCTTTATTAGCGTATCCTTACAACCAGTAGTGTTTGTAACAATAAGCTGCACCGTATATGTACCTGCAGTTGCATACGTATGAGATGGAGAAGTTGCCGTAGATATCGTTGGTCCATCTCCAAAAGTCCATTGATAAGTTAATAATCCTGTACCTGTAGATTGGTTTTGAAATGTGATGCTTGCAGGTACAGAACATCCACTTGGAGCACTGTTTGTAAAAGCAGCTCGCACGCCGTTACTAATATTTATGTACGAAAGAAATGGTTTTGTTGTTATACAACCATTGGAATTGGTAACTCGGAGTGTTACATTATAACTTCCTGGTCCTGTATAAGTGTGACAAGGGTTTGTAGCAGTAGAACTTGTACCATCCCCAAAATCCCATAACCTGTCTGTAATAGTACCCGAACCTGGGGTACTATTATCTGTGAAACAAACAGGTAATGGATAACAACCTGTAACAGATGATGCACTTATACTTACGGTTGGCTTTGAAAATACGGTAATATAAAATTGTTTAAAAGCTGTGTCTTTTTGACCAGCAGCATTTGTTATAATTAGCCTAACTGTGTATTGCCCTGGGTTAAAATATGTAGCTGATGGATTTTGTAATGAAGATGGAGTACCTACCCCTATATTGTATAAATCCCATTTCCAATCTATTGGGTTGCCAGTAGATGAATCACGAAAATTTACAACCAACGGCGCACAACCAGATGTTGGTGTAGTGGCACCAAACTTTGCTACAAGTTGAGCTGTAGCCAATAAACTGGTTAAATACAAAAGTGCAGTTAGGGCCGCTCTTTTGAAGAGCGATTTGGCGCTCATAAAGGTTGATTTATTATATGTGTATTTATAGATTCCACTATTTGAGTACTACCTCAAACACTATAACTCATTTTTTAAGAAAAAATTGTGTTAGCAACATAAAAAAGTATTCATAATATCCTTTAAATACATTGTAAAACAAGTATGTATAAGTTATTTCAAAAATATGCAAGAAGCAAGCAAGTAAACCTACACTAAAATAGTAAAACTTTTCGTAATTTATTGTAAACTAGGAGGTTCACAAGCCATATATCTGTCCAAATTTTTTAGTTGCATAATTCATGAAATAATTGCTATTCAATGATTTATTAGCGCCAAATGTACACAATTTTTCTGAATTATAGTACCTTCCATGTGCATAAATATTTTTTTGGAGCCATTTATTTATTACGCCATTGTTTCCGTTAGAAATATCAGTTTCAAGTTGAGGATTTGATTGTAGAATTGTATCGTAAAACTGTGCGGCATACAAACTACCAATGCTATACGTAGCAAAATAACCAAAACTACCATGGCTCCAATGCACATCTTGCAGGCAACCCTGCACATCATCGGGCACTATTATACCCAAATATTTTTTATACAATTCATTCCAATAAGCAGGGATATCCTTAGCACAAATGCTCCCTTCTATCAATAATTTTTCTATTTCGTAGCGTATCATTACATGAAAATGATAGGTGAGTTCATCCGCTTCTGTACGTATTAAAGAAGGTTGTACTTTATTAATGGCTTTATAAAATTGTTCAATTGTTGTTTGGCTAAATTGTGTTGGAAATTTTACTTGTAACAAAGGGTAATTGTTTTTCCAAAATGGAAGTCCTCGTCCAATACAATTTTCCCATAAGCGGCTCTGGCTTTCGTGTATGCTAAGACTGCAATATTCTCCTAGAGGCATCCCGTATTCTTCTGCTGGCAAACCTTGCTCGTATAACGCATGCCCACCCTCGTGTATGCAACTCCAAAGCATATTGCTAAAATCGTTTTCATCTATCCTTGTTGTTACTCGTACATCTTGGCTACAAAAATTTGTGGTGAAGGGATGCTCGCTAATATCTTGCCTACCAGAATCAAAATTAAAATGCATTCTTTTCAGTATTTCCATACCCACATTCCATTGTGTAGTTTTATCAAAATGCTGGTGAAGAAATGAATTATCTATTGGTGGTTTTGCAGCAATTTTTTCTAGCAATAATGATAATTGAGGGCGAAGATCTGCAAATAATTTATCTACAATTGTTGTGGTTAAGCCTTTGTCGTAATCGTTCATGAGTGCATCGTACGGATGAATTTCGTAGCCCAACAATTCTGCTTCTTGCTTTTTAAGATTAATAATTTCCTGCAAAGGTTTTTCAAAAATGGCAAAATTATTTTCTTTGCGTGCTTGTATCCATGCATGAAAACTTTTGTTTACTGCTTCGCTCATTTGGCGTACAAAAGTGGATGGTAGTTTTTTATTTTTATTAAAATCTTCTAGACTTAGTTCTGTATTTCTTTTTTCTTTATCATTCAAATTTTCTTGTGCAGAAAGTTCGTTTAATAATTCTCCAAACTTCGCATCAGTAAACTGCTCATGCGCCAATTCGTTTAGTGTAGCTATTTGCCTACCTCTTGCATCGTTGCCATTTTTTGGGAGATATGTTTCTTGATCCCACTGCAACACTGCTGATGCGTATTTGATATCTGCAATTTTTTGGAGGGCAGTTTTGTATTGGATATAAAGAGAACTCATGGCTTACATTTTATGCTGCAAAACTCGGGTAGTTTTTTGATAAATCATCTATTTTACATATAAGTCTATGCTATATTAAAGTTGAAGTTAAATATTATGAAATATTACGTATTAAATTATTGAAAAATTAGAAATGAAATTTAAATTACTTTTGAAAAAATATATTTAATGCTCATAAACCAAATAATCCATTTTTTAGAAACTATTGCCCCACCATCTCTGCAAGAAGATTATGACAACGCAGGTTTGCTTACAGGTAATGCAAGCATACCTTGCACAGGAGTAATCATAAGCCTCGATTGTACTGAGGCAGTTGTACAAGAAGCCATTGATAAAAAATGTAATTTAATAGTAGCGCATCATCCGATTATTTTTAGTGGACTAAAAAAAATAAATGGCAAAAATTATGTGGAGCGTACCATCATCAAAGCCATAAAAAATGATATTGCCATTTATGCCATACATACCAATTTAGATAATGTACTGCATGGAGTAAGTGGAAAAATGGCAAAGAAACTTGGGTTAGACAATGTACAAATATTGTCGAGTAAAAAAAATATTTTACAAAAATTGATTGTGTTTGTACCCAAAGAAAATGCACAAAAATTAACCGATGCATTGTTTGCCGCAGGCGCAGGCAATATTGGTAATTATAGCGAGTGCAGTTTTAGTACAACTGGCTTTGGAACTTTTAAACCAGAAGGAAATGCCAATCCTGCAAAAGGAGAAATTGGCTTAAGAGATACGGCAAATGAAACTAAAATAGAAGTAATTTTTGCAGTGTGGTTGCAAGGGCAAATTATTGCTGCTATGAAGGCAAATCACCCATATGAAGAAGTAGCGTATGATATTTATAATTTAGCTAATACATACCAAGAAACTGGCAGTGCTGTTATCGGAAATTTACCAGAAGCGGTAGAAGAAAGCGTATTTTTAAAGCAAATTTCCGAAATTTTCAAAGTAAATGTAGTAAGACATACTGCTTTAACTGGTAAAAAAATACAAAATGTAGCACTTTGCGGTGGTGCTGGCAGTTTTCTTATAAATGCTGCAAAAACAGCACGGGCGGATGTTTATATAACTGCAGATGTAAAATACCATGAGTTTTTTGAAGCCGATGGGCAAATTTTACTAGTAGATATTGGGCATTATGAAAGTGAGCAGTTTACGATAGACTTGCTATTTGAACTTTTGAGCGATAAATTCCCTAACTTTGCGCTCCTAAAAACAGGCGTTAATACCAACCCTGTGCAATATTTTGTTTCGTAAAAAGCATTAAAGACTAGTAAAATTATGGCAGCAGTTAAAGAATTTTCAGTAGAAGAAAAATTGACTTCCCTTGTTCGTTTGCAAAAAATAGATAGTAAGCTGGATGAAATACAGATACTAAAAGGCGAATTACCAATGGAAGTAAAAGATTTGGAAGATGAAATTGAAGGTTTACATGCACGCCAAACTCGTGTGGAAGAAGAGATAAATGGTATTACCGAATTTATTGACCAACGCAAAGCTGGCATTGTAGAAGCAAAAGCTTTGATAGCTAAATACGAAAAACAAAGTGAGAATGTAAAAAACAGCCGTGAGTTTGATGCTATAAACAAAGAGCTAGAAATGCAACAGCTGGAAGAAAAGCTTTGCGAAAAACATATTAAAGATGCTAACGAAGAAATAGCGGAAAAAGCTTACCAATTAGAAGCTGCCAAAAAAGCGGTAGCTACTAAAGAAACAAACCTTAGCGGTAAAAAAGGTGAGCTAGAAAAAATTATCAGCGAAACAGAAAAAGAAGAAAAACATTTTAGCAAAGATATAGATGCTGCAAGAGCGCATGTAGATGAAAGATTATTGCTTAGCTACGATCGTATTAGAAAAAACTATCGCAATGGATTAGCTGTAGTAGCTGTAGAAAGAGACAGTTGTGGCGGATGTTTCCACGCAATACCTCCACAAAAACAAAGTGAAATTAAATTACGCAAAAAAATAATGGTTTGTGAAAATTGTGGTAGAATATTGGTAGATGCAGAGTTAAATGATGGGGTAGATGTGAAATAGTTTTAAATGAAATAATATTACTAAAAATGCCGTTGACAATTGTCAGCGGCATTTTTAGTTAGGTTATTATAATTAATCTTTGAAAATACTTTCATCAATTTTAATATTGGTTTCTATCTTTTCGTAAGTAACTGCAACCATTCCTCCTTGCATAGCAGTAGTATATGCAAACCAGTAACCATCTGCATTTTGTTTGTAATCGCCATAAGGCGTTTCTACATCTTGCTCAGTTCCATCGGGACCTTTCCCTTTAGAAATTGTTTTTACAACCCTATTTGTTTTCTTGTCAATCAAATAAAAAGCAGCTTTACCTTCTTTTTTAGTCACTTTTAATTTATATACATCAGCTCCATCTACTTTATCTTCGCCGACTAACTCTACGGTTGTTCCTTTAGCTTTGTAATCATACAATGCACTATTTATATCTAATGCACCTTGCGCTTCCTTTACTTCTTCTTCTGTACCTGCTTTAGGTTCTGTCATTTGTTGTATTGGAAAAAACATGGATGTTTTTGTAGGTGTTATGATTTGATAGTTTGAAGTACCCATAATTTCCAAATCCAAACGAAAGCCTTTCATATGGTCAATGGTAATTGTACCAGGAAAATCTTGCCCTTGGGCACTCATAGTGCCCGTCTTTTTTACAGAGGTAAGGGTTGCTAATTTTGCTGCACCACCCATAGCTTCAATATTTTTAGCAACAATTTCATCAGCTGTTTGTGCATTTACATTTAATGTTGCAAAAGTTAAACCTGCGAATAATAATTTTTTAAACATTTTCATTTTGTATGATTTTTAGATTTGAGCAAAACAATTTTGCAACACAAATGTATAGCTATCCTTACATTTACATTACATAAATTACAAATAATATTACAAACGGCTAAACGCACATTTTAACGGTGAAAAACACATTTAATATAAAAGGCAATATTGTTGACATACCCAATAAAACCATTTTCTTCGGAGAAATAGAAGTAGTTGAAGGAATAATAAAGTCCATCCAACAATTAAACAATTCAACAATTGAAAAAGAACCTTACATACTCCCAGGTTTTATAGACAGCCACGTACATATAGAAAGCAGCATGCTGATACCCAGTGAGTTTGCAAGGCTTGCAGTGCTACATGGCACTACGGGCACCATAAGCGACCCGCACGAAATAGCCAATGTATGTGGTATAGAAGGTGTACATTTTATGATAGAAAATGGCAAAACCGTTCCCTTTAAATTTCACTTTGGTGCGCCGAGTTGTGTACCTGCTACTATTTTTGAAACTGCAGGTGCTGCGCTTAATGCAAAAGATGTAGAAGCTTTATTGGCCATGCCA
>JANOZW010000471.1:0-4762 GCA_031429575.1 Ferruginibacter sp. | reverse complement strand
CAACTAATTTTTCTTAATCTAAATAAATATTCAATTATAATATCCTCACCTGATTGAGAAAAAGAAGTATTGTGGAAATCTGTTGTATTTTTCTCAGCATTAAAATTATTAAATATTTTTTTAAGGACTTTTTTTATCATTCTATGAAATAACATTTAAAAATTTAAAATATACTTTACCAAGAAATTTATTAAAAGTATTTATTCTAAAATAAACTTGAATATGCTTTGGTATATCATCATTGTACCCACTAGCTCTCACTTGTTTTACTGAATGTACATGATACTTTTTACAAACATTGATTACCCTAATCATTGATTTTTTGTATTCCCTACTCGCAGATAGTTTAGGGTTTTTATGTATCTTATTAATTAAATAAAAATATTCAAAAATTTCTATCTCCATATTGTTCTCACAAAATTCTGTCACTCTACCTTCAGGTCTAAAAGTTACAGTAAGCACTTCATTACTGTACTCAAATTTGTTGTTTATGGAAAGTACTCTAATATAGAAATCAAAATCCACAAGCCACTTCATATTTCTATCAAAAAAAATATCATTCTTTCTTCTAAAAATAGTTGTACTTGGTGCTCCTACAAAATTATTTTTGAATAGTACAAGTGGATTATTGAACAATTCTAAAATCTGATGTTTGTTTACTTCATGAATGTAATCATTATCATTTTCCGAAGATGCTAAAGTAGCTGCAAAAGCAAAGTCTGATGTAGGATTTTCATCAAGTAATGCTACATATTTGCCGAGACTATTTTTATCATAAAACCAATCATCGTGGTGCATTATTTTTATATAGTCCCCTGTTGCTCTTCGTAAAGATTCGTTCCAGTTTTCTGGCGAACCCAAAGATTTACTGTTCTTAAAATATTTTATTTTTCCAACTCCATTATAATCATTTACCAAATCCCTTACAACATTAGAAACACTATCGTCTGTAATTACGATTTCATAGTCTGTAAATGTTTGAATGATAACTGAGTCAATTGTTCTTTTTAAATACTCAATTTGATTATAAGCAGGTATGCAAATAGATACTTTAGGCAAAACTTATACTATATGTGTTCCTAAATTTTATTTAAAATATGGTATAAATAAATTCAAAATATAATTAAGATTTTTTATATGCAATACAAATAATAAACTCTTTGTTTTCCAATTCATCCTGAATTAAGTGAGTTTCATAATTTTGATATTTAATTAGATCGATTTCAAAACCTGCATTTGTACACCATTCTTTTATTTTTTTTTCATCAATATAAAATGTAAAATGAAAGCCCATCTTCATGGCTTCTTCACTTTTCTCTTGCATATATGGTGTAGAAAAAATTATTCTCCCTTTTTGTTTTAGTGCTTTATTATATATTGCTAGCAGTTTTAAAATATTATTTTCTTCAAAATGTTCAAGTGTTTCGAAGGAAATTATTGTATCAAATTTATCTTCGAAATCAAGTTCAAGAATATTTTTATGAATGAAGCCAACATTTTTAATTCCCTCATATCTAATAGAAATTTTTTGAACAACATCAGCATTTATGTCTGCACCCAAAACTTGATTTGCTTTTGAGGCTATTAAAACAGATCCATATCCAGTACCACAAGCAAAGTCCCCACAAAATTCATTTTCATTTATATGGTTTTTCGCAAATTCATATCTCTTTAAATGATTTTTTTGATAAATGTCTAACTTGTCAAAATTCAAATTATCGTCTAATTGGATATCTACTCTTTCACCATTACCTCCTAAAGGATTAGATTTATTAAAATCATACATTGCTTCTTTTGCTGTAAATATTTTTTTTATTTTACTAAATATTTTTCTAATCACTTTTATAAATTATGTAAAAAATTAATTAAATGCTTTAAAGTTCTTATGGTTTTATTAGAAGCCCTTGACAAGTAGGTAAAGTTAAAATTTTTACCCCTTTTGAAGAAGCAAAATTATCATGTGCCATTTTTTGATCATTACTAATATTCGCATATCCATAATCATCGAAAATTATCATTCCCCCGCTTACCATTTTATCCCAAAAAAAATGCAAAGATGCTATTTCAGGCTCTACACAATTCATATCTATTGACAAATAACATATTTTATTTGATTCAACTTCTATTAGCGTTTCAGGTACTGTGCCCTTAATTATTTTTACATTAAAGTCTCTAAACGTTTGTTTTACTTGATTATAAAGAGTTTCAGAATCTTCTTTATCATATCCCATAGCTGTATTTCTCAACAACTCTTGTTCAGTACTATACTTCTCATCGAGACCATTAAATGTATCAAGTAAATAGTACTTTTTTTGTGATTTAGCAAAATCTACATAATTCATAACTGCCCTTGCAAAAATACCAGTGTGTACTCCGCAATCTACAAAATCACCTTCGAGGTGCATAGCATGTTTTGCGGCCCAACACAAAACATGTATTCGCCATTCAATATCGTAGTTCTTTAATAGAGTTCCTCTATCAGTATTCTTACCTAAGTTATAAGACTCAATAAACAGTGGATCATTTAAAAAATCTGCATTATGATAAGTATAAAGCAAATCATTTGAATAAGTAATCTCTCTTTTTGGTAGTATATAATTATTTCTTGAAATTAAATCATAGACTCTTTTATAAATTTTCTTTTTTATTAATGATAACATTTTATCCTATTTATTATTTAATTATTTCTTCTTTTATGTTTGCACAAAAATATTCGTATAATGCATTTATATTATTATTACACAAAATATTACCTACTGATTTTATATGTTCGATTTCCCAATCCCACCATTTCATTTCAACCAACTTCGTGATATCAGACTCTTCAAATCGGGTTCTAACTAACTTTGCAGGATTTCCTGCATAGACTTGATAAGGTTCAATATTTTTAGAAACGACTGAATTTGCACCCACAATTGCACCATCTCCAATATTAACACCTGAAAGGATAACACACGAATCAGCTAACCAAACATCATTTCCAATTATCACATCACCCTTTGAAGATGGATGACCTTTTACATTTACTAAATCAGGAAAAATGTTAGGTAATGAGTTAAATGGATAGGTAGATATCCAATCTGCTCTATGATTTCCTCCTAAAAATATTTTAACGTTACCAGCAATAGAACAAAACTTGCCAATAGTTAATTTTGTTCCTTCATTCCATTGTAGTATATCGGGATTTCCATAAGTAAAATCACCAAAAAATACATTGTCAGTATGTGGATAATCTTTAGAGAAGAATGTAGTATCCTTTACTGTTTCTTTCGTTTTTAATTTATTTATTATTGATATAAACTTATTCAATACTTTATTCCAAATGTCCATCATCATTATTTTTTATTTTCCAATGCATAAATGGTCTTACAATACCAGGCCAAGTATTTCCGGCATTTTTCCTTACCGTTTTTCCAGTATATGTTTCTAATACTGTAAATGAAACAACATCATCTAATAATACGTGAATCATATTTGGATTATAATGACCCAATGCAACTAAAACTGTATATGTACCTTCTGCAAAAAAGTTACCAGGCAGTTCACATATTGAAAGTGTTACTCCAGGTACTTTTTTTGTTTCCCAATCAGGTGAATTAAACTCATTTGTAGAAAAAATTATATTTCCATAATCATCTTTAATCTGCAATATTGCAGTATTTAACGCTGAAGCTTTATAATCTTCATACAAAACCTGTATTGAAAATGGTTCATCAATAAGAATAGATCCATCTATTTGATTCACTTTATTCACAATACTTACCTCTATTAATTTTGCAAACTCATTTCCTGGATGATTATCTATAAATTTTACAAAAGGTGGGATAGAAATTGATTTTTTTTGATAAAAGTCAATTGAATCTCTTATTTCTCCTACTTTAGTAATACTTCCATTTTCTAAAACAATTCCATTCTCACACAATACTTGCATACTCTCCATATTATGACTTACAAAAAGAACAGCCCTACCTTGCCCTTTACTCACCTCCCCCATTTTATTTAAACATTTCTTTTGAAACTCAGCATCTCCGACAGCTAATACTTCATCTACAATTAAGATTTCAGATTCCAAATGTGCCGCTACACCAAATGCCAAGCGCACATACATGCCACTGCTATAACGTTTTACTGGTGTATCTATATAACGCTCCACGCCAGCAAAATCTACTATTTCATCAAACTTGCTTTTTATTTCTCGCTTGGTCATACCCAGTATAGCACCGTTTAAAAAAATATTTTCTCTACCACTAAGCTCTGGGTGAAAGCCCGTACCTACTTCTAGCAAGCTTGCAATTCTCCCTTTTATTTTTATACTCCCTGTGGTTGGTGTGGTGGTTTTGCTTAATATTTTTAAGAGTGTGCTTTTACCTGCCCCATTTCTCCCAATAATACCAAGCACTTCACCTTGTTTTACTTCAAAATTTATATCTTTTAAAGCCCATACATAATCACTCTCACCTTTTACTGCACGGTCGTTTGCCTCACCTATTTTAAGATAAGGATTTTCTTTACCACGCACTTTATGCCACCACTTATTTACATCATGCGCAAGTGCACCTGTACCCACATCTCCTAGGCGGTATTGTTTTGATATGTTTTCTACTTTTATTACTGTGCTCATAGTATTTCTAGTATTGAGTACTTAGTATTGAGTATTAAGATTGTCCCTGATAATTCAAATACTATTTTTTTTGCTTACTTATTTTCGATTAAATAATTTAAATTTGTACGCTACAAATTTTACTGCCCACTGCCCACTGCC
>JANOZW010000470.1:0-6994 GCA_031429575.1 Ferruginibacter sp. | reverse complement strand
TTATACCCAATAGGCAGAATGTAAGGTCAAAAAAAATAAAAAGGTTAAAAGGTAAATATCAAACTTTTACAAATTATAAAAGAGCAATATGAACCTTAACTAAACAGCATTGGGATTTAGGGGGCTATTTGAACCACCCACTATACATCAAATAATTATTCGCAATTCTATGTATCTCTCCGCTAATTAATTCTTGGCTTATTTCTTTTACTTTTTTTGCAGGTACACCCGCATATATACAACCAGATTCTACAATTGTATTTTCCAAAACCACCGCACCCGCCGCAATAATAGAATTGCTACCCACATGCACATTATCCATCACGATAGCGCCCATACCCACGAGCACATTATCTGCAAGAGTACAACCATGTACAATGGCGTTGTGCCCAATACTTACATTATTGCCAATAAAAACTTTTGTTTTTTCATACGTACAATGTATCACCGCACCATCTTGCACATTCACTTTATTACCCATGCGAATGCTATTTACATCGCCACGTATTACCGCATTAAACCATACACTGCAATCATTGCCCATCTCTACATCGCCCACTATTGTTGCGTTTGGCGCTACAAAACAATCGTTACCCATTTTGGGGATCACACCTTTTACAGGAAGTATTAAAGCCATAAGTTTATTTTTTGTGATGTAAAAATAACAATAAAAGTCTTGTGTCTAATATCTAAAATCTCATGTCTTTTTTTGGAACTTGAGCAAAAAATCTTTGTTGAACATTTGTATCCCTGCTATCCGTTCCTATCTTTTGTTCGTTCCTCACAAAAGGATATCCACTTCTATCAGGGCTAGTTTCAGCAGAAAACCTTTTATCAGCTTTTTTATGCAATTGATTATGTAGTGTATTTTGCAATAGATAAAATTGTCGAAACAAATTATTGAATAGTATAAAATTTTGAATAGCTCCGCCCTTCAGGGCGGGGAAAAGAGATATAATCGGTCTGGGCTTTAGCCCAAAATGTATTTCGGCTTTAGCCATTCTTATCTTATCAAAAAAAATTATTAATAAAACAAATTACTGTCATAAAAATTATCTTGATGTGGCTAAAGCCGAAAGCAAAATGGGCTAAAGCCCGAATACAGTATTCAATTTTTATACTCGTGCTAAAGCACGAGGCAATTGATAAAGCTATCTAGCAATTTGCAGTTTAATGTGGTGGGAAGTTTTGTATATTTGGATAACATAAAAATTATAACTTTTATGAAAAGTATTGCTGTTAGCATTTTATTGCAATTAATATTCTGTTTATTTTTGTATGGACAAAATAAGTATATCAATCATAATCTTAAGCAGCTTGACAGCATAGATATTGTATCAAAGCAACAATGTATTGGATATAAATCAAATTTTAAGTTTTCTAAAAGAGTAGTTAACTATGATAAAAAGAGGATTAAATTTTTAAATAGATTTTATCAAAAAGATTTAAAACCTGAAGGTATTATTTCACTTTTAAAATCAAGTTTTAAAAGGTGGCACATAGATACAATTAATTTAGGGGCAGCAACAAAATACGTATTAAACATTTATGACGTGGATTTTGGTAATTTATGGTTAAAAGTTTCTTTTACAAGCTTGGAAAATGAAATTATTTATAAGAGGTTTGAACTTAGCACCCCGTCTAAATTGTACTGTAAAGATTCACGTGAATTATTTTTGATAGAAACCTTAGACGTAAAATATTTAGAAAAATATTGTATTCCCAATATTGAATTCCCAATTAAATATAGACTGTTTTCTTTGAGGGTAACTGCAGACACTACATATTTTGAGAAGCTAAACAAAACAAACGCCTCAAAATATTATTTATTTAAAATTGATTCAATAAAAAATTTAAGTGCGATTACTTGGTTTGATAACGATACTTATATGGCAGATTATGCATATTTTAAAGACTCTTCTGAATTAGCTGACGTAGAAATGCTTTATCATTTTTTATATTCTCCAAATCATATAATTGCTATATATGCCTATGAAGCTTTAATTTATCTGAAAAATATAAAACAGGTAAATATTTCTTCAACAATTGAAGACAAAATGAACAAAATTAAAAATTCGGAAATTAAAATTCGTTGGCAAACTAGTGATGTGGGCCACAGTGCCATTTCTTACAAAAATTTAAAAATTACTCCCTATCAAATAATTACTAAATTTCAACAAAAAGCAGTACCAAATAACAACTATTAGCAATTCAACAATAAAACAATTTAGCAATTTACTTTCTACCTTTGCCCCATGACCAATCGCCAACTTTTTCTCAATCATGTAGGACAAACATCTGATGCACCCTTATGCTTAAACATTGTACAAGCCGAAGGCTCTAAAATGTGGGATGCAGATGGTAAAGAATACATAGATTTAATAGCAGGCATCAGTGTTTGCAATGTAGGCCATCGGCATCCAAAAGTAGTACAAGCCATAAAAGACCAAGCCGATAAATATCTGCACATAATGGTGTATGGCGAGCTAGTAGAAAACCCACAAGTAGAATATGCAAAAGCACTAACAGATAATTTACCTGCTGCATTAAATTCCGTTTTCTTTACTGCCAGTGGCAGCGAAGCCACAGAAGGTGCTATGAAATTAGCAAAGCGATATACCAATCGCTCACAAATTATTTCATTTAAAAACAGTTACCATGGTAGTACGCAAGGTGCATTAAGCGTAATGGGCAGCGAGTATTGGCAGCAAGCATTTCGCCCATTGCTGCCAGATGTATTGCAGCTGCGGTATAATAATTTTGAAGATTTACAAAACATAACCGAATGCACAGCATGTGTAATTGCAGAAACCATCCAAGCAGAAGCGGGCATTTTAAAACCACAAAATAATTGGTTGCTCGCCTTGCGTGAGCACTGCACACACACAGGCACGCTACTCGTGCTCGATGAGATACAGTGCGGCTTTGGGCGTAATGGTACGCTATGGGCTTTTACCCAGTTTGATGTAGTGCCAGATATTTTATTGCTAGGCAAAGCACTCGGCGGAGGCATGCCACTCGGCGCATTTGTGGCGGATAAAAAAATAATGGATTCGTTTACGCACAATCCTGTGCTTGGCCATATCAATACTTTTGGCGGACATCCGGTAAGTTGTGCTGCGGGGTTAGCCGGGTTGCAAGTCTTGTTAGAAGAAAAGTTAATTGATACCGTTTTTGAAAAAGAAAAATTATTTCGTTCTTTACTCACACATACATCTATAAAAAATATCAGTAGCGCAGGGCTTATGATGGCGGTGGAGTTTGATAGTTTTGAAACCAACAAAAAAATAATAGATACACTTATTGAGCAAGGTGTTTTTACCGATTGGTTTTTATTTTGTGCAAATGCGTTTAGGATTTGTCCACCGTTGAATATTAGTGAAGAGGAAATAAGAAATGCTTGTACAATAATTATGGAAGTATTGAACAAAATGCATTAAAACTGTTTTTTTGCCGTTCATAATAATGAGTTTTTCACAAACAATATCTACATTTATATTGCAGTTCTAAAAATCATAACCAACATTAACTTCTATGATTCAAGTACAAAACATTTCCAAACAATACAACCTAAGCAAGCAACAGCAAAAAGAATTACAAACAAATGCTGCATCTATTTTTGCTGTAAAAGATGTAAGCTTTACCTGCACCCGAGGTAGCGTATTCTCTTTGCTTGGCGCAAATGGCGCAGGTAAAACTACTACGCTGCGCATGATATCTACCATACTAAAACCTACACAAGGCAATATTATTGTGGGTGGAGAAAGTGTGATAGACAATCCTGAAAAAGTGAGAACAAAAATCGGTTTCCTTACAGGCTCTACAAACTTATACGACAGACTTACGCCAGGCGAAATAGTACAATACTTTGCAGATTTACATGGTATGGATAAAACGGTTTTTGAGCAAAGAAAAGACAAACTTTTTACGCAGTTGGGTATTCATGAATTTTCAAAAAAGAAAATTGCGCAAATGAGTACAGGTATGAAACAGAAAGTGT
The DNA here is from genome assembly GCA_031429575.1 of Ferruginibacter sp. Lineage (GTDB taxonomy): Bacteria > Bacteroidota > Bacteroidia > Chitinophagales > Chitinophagaceae > Ferruginibacter. Next base: position 2,994 of record JANOZW010000470.1, on the reverse strand, counting down.
CTATTGCACGCAGTATGATACACGATCCAAGTATTGTAATTTTTGATGAACCAACTTCTGGGCTCGATGTAATAACTGCCAATAGCATTATTGAATTGATAAAACAATGCAAGCAAGAAGGTAAAACGATTATTTTTTCTTCGCATATTATGAGTGAAGTGGATCTACTTTGCGATGAATTAGCCATCATTTCTAAAGGCAATTTAATTTACAGTGATACGATGAAAAACTTTAGAACACAATATGCTCATCAATCTTTGACAGAAGCATTTATTGATATTGTAAAACATGATGGGAAGCAAATAGCCGCCGTCTAAACAATGTCAGGCTGAGCTTGTCGAAGCCGCTGCAATGAGAAGCAATACTCTTCTATAACTAGCTCGCCTTCGACAAGCTCAGGCTGACAACTTTTAATTTTGAACCATCAACTTTCAACCTTGAACTCATAAACATGAATACCATACTCACCGTTTACAAAAAAGAAATAAAAGATACGCTAAGAGATAAGCGCACACTCATTACGGCTATTGTAATGCCAGCATTGATTATTCCGCTACTGCTGTTTGGCGTAACCAAACTTACCAGTAGTTTAATGAAAAAAGAATCTGACAAAAAATTAAAAATTGCATTAATAGGCAATACGGAAGCTTTTAAAAAGCAATTAGAAGATTCTACTTTTGTATTACTATCTAGCTATACATTGGCAGATGGCAAAGCAGCCATTGCAACAGATAGTTTAGATGCTATTTTAGAATTTACGCCATCGTTTACGGCAAACGTAAACGATTCAAAATCTGGCAAAATGAATTTGTATTATAAAAGTACAAACATAATGCTGGAGAAAAGAGTATCAGAAAAATTGGATGGCATAAAAGCTGGTATTTTAAATGAGCGTATAAAAAAACTAAACATTCCTATTGAAACCCTTACCCCATTTGAAGTAGCAAACGTGGACATTGCAACTCCAAAAGAACAAATAGGTAAAATGGTAGGGGGATTTTTGCCATACATATTTATCATCTTTTGTTTTTTAGGCTGTATGTATCCTGCTATAGATTTAATAACTGGCGAAAAAGAAAAGGGCACTATGGAAACCTTGCTCACTTCTCCTGCATCTCGTTTTCAAATATTGATTGGTAAAATTTTAACGATAGCCACCATTGGTTTATCTGCAGCATCTATGACAATAATAGGCATGGTAGGTGGGCTTAAGTTTATGCCAAACTTACCGCCAGATTTTTTAGCTACTGTAAATGATATGGTAAGTATAAAATTTATGGTGATGCTTTTTGCGATGCTTATACCACTGAGTTTATTTTTTGCAGGCATGCTCTCTGCATTGGTAATACGAGCCAAGAGTTTTAAAGAAGCGCAAAGTATTGTTACACCATTAAATTTTATTGTTATCATTCCTGCATTACTTGCCACCATACCTGGCGTAGTCCTCAATTGGAAAACGGCATTCGTTCCTATTTTAAATATTGCATTGGCTACTAGAGAAATTATTGCCGGCACTATTAATAATGCACAATATGCTGTAGTTGTATTATCACTTATTGTGCTAGCATTGGCTGCTGCTGCATTTAGCTACAAGCAATTTAGTAAGGAGAGTATGGTGTTGAAATAAATTTTACCAATTAATAAAGTGGTTTTCGTGAAGCATGGAAGAAACTAGTAACCACAATAGTATCTTCTTTTATAAAATATATTATTTTGTAAGGATATTTTTCAAGGTGTATTCTTCTTTCCTTGTCAGATATGTTGTAGTAGTATTGTGGCGTAGTAGTAATACTTGCAAAACATGCTTCGGCTTTTTCTATTAAGTCAAAACCCAAGCCAGCCTCTTGAGATTCGTACCATTCAAATGCTTCTTGCATTTCAACTACTGCCAAATCTTCAAGGATAAGATTATACATTAATTTTTTCCTTTGGTGATTATTGATTTGGCTTCATTCCAAGAATAACTTTTTGATGTGCCACTTAAATGACTTTCTCTTCTGCGTTTAAATTCATTTAATTCAGCTTCGGTAAATTTATTTTCTAGCTCGTTGTTGTACTCCTTCGCCAATGCATACATAAGATGTAGTAATTTCTCATCGCCAGATTCTACTACATTGTGCAATTCTTCTTTTATAAGTAAAACTTCCATTTTTTATTTAAAATTACCAATTTTTTATTAAATCGATAAAAACACTAAAAATATTTTGCCGTATCCAATTTTCTACTTTACTTTGTATTTCAAAGTGCTTTTTATGAATGAACAGCAACAATCTTTAGACGATCTACAGCACATCAAAAAAATGATGGAGCGTAGTAGTAGGTTTATTAGCCTTAGTGGCTTAAGCGGTATTAGCGCAGGCTTGTGTGCGCTTATAGGTGCTTGGGTGGCACATCCGTATGTATTTGGCAAGAAGGATTATCTAATATATGGTGATGTTGATATTATGCCACATATACCAGATATTTTTGGAGATTATGGAATTATTTTAAGCACCTACCTTTTTTGGATTGCTGCTGCCACATTTATTGCTGCATTTGCAAGTGCATTCTTTTTTACTTGGCTAAAAAGCAAAAAAGACGGCACACCTATTTGGGGTAATACCGCAAAACGTTTACTTATTAATGTAAGTATTCCTGTATTAGTTGGTGGTTTGTTTTTATTTAGAATGTTGCACTATGGCACTTTTGGTTTGGTAGCGCCAGGTTGTTTAATTTTTTATGGCCTTGGTTTAATAAATGCTAGTAAATACACTTTAGATGAAATTCGTTACTTAGGTTATGTACAAATTATTTTAGGTATTATCAATCTTTGGTTTGTAGGCTATGGCTTGTATTTTTGGGCTATGGGTTTTGGTGTAATGCATATTTTGTATGGTGTGTATATGTGGATGAAGTATGAAAGGAAGAAAGGTTGAAGGTTGTTGAACGTAGTTTAATTGTTGAAAAAAATTTTTAATTCTAACCAATTATGGAAGTTGAAATTATGAAAGAATG
>JANOZW010000469.1:0-7390 GCA_031429575.1 Ferruginibacter sp. | reverse complement strand
TCTAAACCTGTACCTACAATCGGCACTTCTGGTCTTAAAAGTGGCACAGCCTGACGTTGCATGTTTGATCCCATCAATGCACGGTTAGCATCATCATGCTCCAAGAAAGGAATAAGAGACGCACTCAAACCTACAATTTGGTTTGGCGCCACATCCATGTATTCTACTTCTTCTTTATCTAATATTGGAAAATCTCCTGTTTGACGAGATTTAATTCTATCATCAACAAAGTTTCCTTTATCATCAATATCTACGTTTGCTTGCGCAATTTTTGCGGTATCTTCTTCTTCAGCACTAAGGAAAGTTACCTTCTTCATATCCACTTTACCAGCAGTTACTTTGCGGTAAGGCGTTTCTATAAAGCCCATGTCATTTATTTTGGCATGTACACAAAGTGTAGATATCAAACCAATGTTTGGTCCTTCTGGTGTTTCAATGGTACACAAACGACCGTAGTGAGAATAATGTACGTCACGTACCTCAAAACCTGCACGCTCTCTACTTAAACCTCCGGGCCCAAGTGCGGAGATACGACGCTTATGCGTTATCTCACTTAGTGGGTTGGTTTGATCTAAGAATTGGCTCAACTGAGAGGTACCAAAGAAAGAGTTGATAACAGAAGATAATGTTCTTGCATTAATCAAATCTACTGGTGTAAATACTTCATTATCCCTTACGTTCATACGCTCACGTATTGTACGTGCCATACGAGCAAGGCCTACTCCAAATTGTGCATACAATTGTTCACCAACTGTGCGTACACGACGATTGCTTAAATGATCAATATCATCAACCTCACTCTTACCATTTGTAAGTGCTACGAGGGTTTTAATGATGGCAATAATATCGTCTTTTGTAAGAACTTTTTTAGTAATTGGAAAATCAAGACCAAGGCGGCGATTGATTTTGTAGCGACCAACTTCTCCTAAATCGTAACGCTTATCACTGAAAAATAATTTATCAATAATACCACGTGCCGTTTCATCATCAGGCGCATCTGCACCACGAAGTTGCTTATATATATGTTGTACCGCTTCCAACTCAGAGTTAGAAGTATCTTTATTAAGTGTGTTATATATAATGGAGTAATCTCCACTTACTTCTTCTTTTTGTACAAAAACATTTTTCACTTCTACTTGAAGAATGGTAGCAATGTTGCTTTCATCTAAAACGGTATCTCTTTCAAGAATAATTTCATTTCTTTCAATCGAAACAACCTCACCGGTATCTTCATCAACAAAATCTTCTACCCATGTACGCAATACACGAGCAGCAAGGCGTTTGCCAATTTGTTTCTCCAAACTTTTCTTATCAGCTTTTACTTCATCAGCCATACCAAACAATTCGAGTATGTCTTTATCAGTTTCAAAACCAATAGAACGTAACAAAGTAGTAACTGGAAATTTTTTCTTACGATCAATGTAAGCAAACATTACGTTGTTGATATCTGTAGCAAACTCCATCCATGCACCTTTAAAAGGAATTACACGAGCAGAGAATATTTTTGTACCATTCGGGTGAATAGACTGACCAAAGAATACACCAGGTGAACGGTGAAGCTGGCTTACAACAACACGCTCTGCACCATTAATTACGAAAGTACCACGTGGAGTCATGTATGGAATGTTTCCTAAGAATACATCTTGTACAATGGTTTGGAAATCCACATGCTCCTCATCATTACAACTAAGGCGAAGCTTAGCTTTTAATGGAACGGCATACGTAAGACCACGCTCAATACACTCATCTATTGAGTAACGAGGTGGGTCTACGAAGTAGTCCAAAAATTCCAATACGAAAATGTTTCGGGTATCAGTTATAGGAAAGTTATCCTTAAAACAACGAAACAAGCCTTCCACATTACGCTTATCTGGCGTGGTTTCCAATTGGAAAAAGTCTTTAAAAGACTGGATTTGGATACCAAGCAAGTCGGGTTGTTCCGCTATGAGTTCAACCTTTCCAAAGTTGATACGCTTAGCAGCATTTAATTTAGTTGCAGACATATATTAATTAAAACGTTTAGTGAAGATCCTTATCATGAAAATAGAGCTTGCGCTATCATCCCTTTTTAAGGACGGCAAAGGTAGGAAATAAAATTAAATAAATTGTGAAAAAAATGCTTTTTGGCAAGAGATTTGAGAAAAGGCGGAAAATTGACGAAATTTCGGGAAATATGAAGGTATTTTTAATACTGAAATATGAAAACGGAAGAAATGGCAGTGAAAATTAAAGCTCGCATACTAAAAAAAGGGCTGCAAAAATTGCAACCCTCTTCATAAGTTATTATTTTATTGATTAATGCTTCTCAGCATCATCAACAACTTTTACAGCCTCCTCTTTTACGGCTTCAACAGCGTCGTCAGATTTGCCAGTAAGTTCTTCAAACTTATCTTCTGCTTTTTCTTTTAAGTCTTCGGCTTTGTCTTTAGCAGCTTCCCAAGCATCTTCAGCTTTGTCTTTTACATCTTCCCATACATCGCCTGCTTTGTCTGCAAGTTCTTCTGCCTTGTTTTTTAATTTGTCGAAAAAGCCTTCTTCTTCTTTAATTATTTCTTCGCTCATGTTTTGTGTTTTTTGTGGGGTTTAATAAAATTCAAAATTATATCCTTTTTTTAATACAAACATTACCGATTATAAAATTTTACCAAATTCTTGCTCTTTGCTCTGGCTTTAAATACATTGCGTCTCCTTCTTTAATACTAAATGCTGTATAAAAAGGATCGAAGTTTACCAATGGCCCGTTTATACGAAACATTTCCGGTGAATGTGGGTCAGTATTTAAACGACTGCGCATCGTTTCTTCTTTGTTGACGATTCTCCAAATTTGTGCAAACCCTAAAAAGAAACGTTGGTCAGGGGTAAAGCCATCTATCTTAGTAGTATCCTGCCCTTGCTTTGTCATTTTAAATGCATCGTATGCAATAGCTAAACCGCCAATGTCAGCTATGTTTTCGCCTTGTGTCAATTCTCCATTTATATGTATATTATCAAACATCGTATAAGCGCTATATTGCTTTACCACGCCATTTGTTTTTACTTTAAACTTTGCATTGTCATCTTTGCTCCACCAATTGTTCATATTACCTTTTTCGTCGTATTGGCTGCCTTGGTCATCAAAACCATGTGTCATTTCGTGACCTATTACCATTCCTATTCCTCCATAGTTTATGGCATCATCTGCATTGGCATCAAAAAAGGGAAATTGCAAAATGCCTGCTGGAAAAACAATTTCATTATTCGTTGGATTATAATATGCATTTACCGTTGGTGCTGTCATACCCCACTCGGTTTTGTCCACATCCTTACCAATTTTATCAATACTTTCTTTTAAGTCGTGCTTTCGTATGATTTGTACATTGGCAAAAAAATCATCTTTATTTATGGTTACATCATCATAGTTTTTCCATTTAGATGTGTATCCGATTTTTTTCATAAATGCATTAAGTTTTACAATAGCTCGCTTTTTAGTAGTATCACTCATCCACTCATTTTTCATAATCCTGGCAGAAAAAGCTTTGCTTAAATTTTCTATCAATTCATTCATTCTTTTTTTTGCATCTTCAGTAAAATATTTTTTTACATACAATTGTCCAGCAAGGTCACCAAGTCCGCCATCTACTTTTTGCACTATTTTTTTCCAACGTGCACTTTCTACTTTTTGCCCACTAAATATTTTACTAAAATCAAAAGCCGCATCTCTAAAATTTTTACTTAAGCTAGATGCATTGCTAGCAATGTATCCAAATTTAATTTTACTTTTCCAAGCCTCAATTGGTTTAGATGCTAGCAAAGTATTTAATGCAGTGTAATAACCAGGTTGAGAAACATTTACACTATCTGCTTTTACCCCAAGCTCAGAAAAAAACAATGCCCAATTAATATTTGGTTGTGTTTTTTGCAAATCAGCCAATGGCATTTTGTTGTAGTTTTTTTGTGGGTCACGGGTTTCTGCGGGTGTGCGGTGGCTTACTGCCATTTCTGTTTCTAAGGCTAGTATTGCTTGAGCATTTTTTGTAGCAGTAGCAGAATCTGATCCTGTATACATAAACATTTTAGTAGCATAATCTACCATTCCTTTTCTTGCAGCCTTACTTGCACTATCTTGTTTTGTGTAGTATTCTTTTTCAGGAAGTGTAAGTCCTGATTGGTAAAATACAGGAATATTTTTGGCACTATTTTTTTCATCTGCCCCTACATAAAAGCCTAATAATTCATGGTCTTGTCCTTCTGCATTTAATTTGGCCAACAGTCCAATTAAATCCTTATAATCTTTTACCGCATCTATACGAGCAAGCAAAGGTTTTAATGGCTCCATACCTTTCTTTTCTATAGCTACGGTATCCATGCCAGAGGTGTAAAAATCACCAACTTTTTGTTCCAAGCTGCCACCAGCGCCATTGCTTTTGACAGCATCTTCAATAATACCTTTTAGGTTTTTCTGGTTGTCTTCATACAAAGTATAAAAACTTCCCCAGCCACTTTGATCGTCTGGTATGCTGGTGGTTTTCATCCATCCACCATTGGCGTATGTAAAAAAATTATCGCCAGGTTTTGTAAGCGAGTCCATTCCTTTTGTATCAAAGAATGATGTACGTTTTGGCACTTCGGTAGTAGAAGCATTATTGCCATTGCAGGCTGTAAATAAGACAGCAGCGGCACAAATAATAGCAGCGCATAATTTCATAAAAAAGCATTTTGATTTATAAGGCTGTAAATATCAACAAAAAAATGTGGGAAATGAAATAAAATACATGAGTGGGTGGGAATGGGACATATCAGTTAGTAGGAGTTAAAAAATGTGTTTCGACTTGCACGCCCTTGAAGTAAGCAAGTAATTAACCCACTCTTTCCGCCTGCGGCGTCAACGTGTGATTAACCCACCCCGTCCGCCTTCGGCGTCCACCCCTCCGCAGGAGGGGAATGGCACAAAAAAACTCCGAAGTAAACTTCGGAGCTTTTAAAATTATTCTGAGAACAATTAAGCAATTTCAACCTCAGCACCTGCTTCAGTTAATTTTGTTTTAAGGTCTTCAGCTGTTGCTTTATCAACACCTTCTTTAATTGCTTTTGGAGCACCATCTACTAAATCTTTAGCTTCTTTCAAACCTAAGCCTGTAAGATCTTTAACGATTTTTACGATAGCCAATTTGTTTGCTCCTGCTGCTTTCAAGATAACATCAAAAGATGTTTTCTCTTCTGCTGCAGCCGGGCCATCGCCTGCGCTCATTACCACTGCTGCTGCAGCTGGTTCAATGCCGTATTCTGATTTTAAGAATTCAGCTAGTTCTTGTACTTCTTTTACTGTTAAACCTACTAGGCTTTCAGCTAATACTTTAATATCTGCCATGTTGTTTGTTTTTTTTCCGCCTTCATTGTTATGCACTCCGGCGGATGTGTTATTAAAAAAAATCTTTATCAATATGCAAATGTGCAATTATGCAAATGTGCAAATAGTTACTCGTTACTCCTAACTAAATAGGAAACAAATTACGCTTCAGGAGCGGCAGGTGTTTCTTCTGCTGGTGCTTCTGCTACAGGTGTTTCAGCAACTGGAGCTGTTTCTGTAACTGCTTCAGCCACTGGTGCTGCTTCTGCAACTGGAGCTGCTTCCGCAACAACTGGTGCTGCTACTTCTTCTACAACTTCTTTAGCTGCATCTTTGTTTTGCAAAGCACCCAATACACGTTGTATAGGAGCAAGCAACAATCCGATAACTTCACCAACAAGCTCGTTCTTCGTTTTAATCATGGTAAGTGCCTTCAATTGGTTATCACCAGTGAATACATCTCCATTAATAAAAGCTGCTTTAAGCTCAGGCTTTTCGTTGTTGTTTGCCTTACGGAAACCTGCAAGAATAACAGCTGGATCTTTTGGATTTTCGCTGAACATTAAGGCAGTTACTTTATGCAAAGAATCAAAAACACCTGCGTATTTTTCTGCATCAATGCTTTCTAATGCTTTTTTAATTAAAGTGTTTTTAGCCACTTTCATTTCTACTTGCTTATCAAAGCAATGCGCACGCAATGTGCTTATTTGTGCTACAGAAAGACTTTCTGTATCTGTAATATAGAAGTTGCTATACTGAGAGAATTTGCCTTTCAGCACTTCTATCACATCATTTTTTTCTTGTTTTGTCATTTCAATTATTTTTAATCCTACCCCTCTCCTTTGGAGAGGATGGGTGAGGTTTTTAGTTTTGAACAGATTTAGTATCAACCAAAATGCCTGGGCTCATAGAGCTTGCCATGCTTACACCTTTCAGGTAAGTACCTTTACTAGTAGCTGGTTTCAATTTAATAAGTGCATTAATGAACTCCATTGAATTTTCAACCAATTTTTCAGGTGCAAAACTGATGCGACCGATAGAAGCATGAATAATTCCTGCTTTATCAACCTTAAATGCAATTTTACCACCCTTCAAATCTTTTACTGCACCTGCTACATCATTTGTAACAGTACCAGTTTTAGGATTTGGCATAAGGTTACGTGGTCCAAGTACTTTACCAAGTTTACCCATTTTAGGCATTACTGATGGAGTAGCTACGATAACGTCAACATCTGTCCAACCGCCTTCAATTTTTGCAATGTACTCGTCCAAACCAACGAAATCTGCACCAGCAGCTGTAGCTTCTGCTTCTTTATCTGGCGTACAAAGTACCAAAACAGATTTTGTTTTACCAGTACCGTGAGGCAATGAAACCGTACCACGAATGGCTTGATCAGCTTTCTTTGGATCTACACCTAAACGTACGTGTAAGTCAACAGAGCTATCAAATTTTGTTGTATTAATATCTTTAACTAGAGCAGATGCTTCTTTTAAGGTATAAGCTTTGTTAGCGTCAACCTTAGCATTTGCTAGTTTTCTTTTTTTAGTAATCATTTTTTAAAAAGTTTTGTGGTTGACAATTAATTTTCCCAAGGTGCTTTACCTTCTACAGTTAAGCCCATGCTGCGTGCAGTACCAGCTACCATACTCATTGCGCTGTTAAGCGTAAATGCGTTAAGGTCAGGCATTTTATCTTTTGCAATTTCTTCTACTTGCGCCCAAGTAACTTTACCCACTTTTACACGGTTTGGCTCTTTAGAACCAGAGGTGATTTTAGCAGCTTCCATTAATTGTACCGGAGCAGGAGGCGTTTTGATGATAAACTCAAAAGATTTGTCAGCATAAACTGTAATGAGAACTGGTAATACTTTACCAGGTTTGTCTTGGGTACGAGCGTTGAATTGTTTACAAAACTCCATGATATTGATACCCTTAGAACCCAATGCAGGCCCAATTGGCGGTGCGGGGTTGGCTTGTCCTCCTTTACATTGGAGTTTTACATAGCCAGTAATTTCTTTAGCCATATTTTATTTTTTTTGGTGATAACGTATTGCCATTTGGCAG
>JANOZW010000468.1:0-3327 GCA_031429575.1 Ferruginibacter sp. | reverse complement strand
AATTTGCTTAGCCATGGGTTTCACCCATGGCATAATATAAAATAGATAACCAACCCTGAAAGGATTAAACATTTTTGTGAATTGATAATTTGTGTAATTGCATGTTGAACCCCGTTGGGGTTCTGCACATTTTTTATTTGTAACCATGGGTTGCACCCATGGTTATGGATATTAAACCCTTTCAGGGTTTTGCGAGTAAAGCTTTTGAGTTGTTCGGAAATTTAGGGCAACAAAAAATTACTAATAAGCTTGAATTAAAACCTCTGTTGGAATATTTAATTTGCTATGCAACTGTCTAATCATTTCAAGTGATAATTTTCTTTTTCTATTTAAAATTTCACTTGCTCTACTTTTTATTCCAAAAATGTTTGCTAAATCTGTTTGATTATAATTTAGTTGTTCCATTCTAAATTTTATTGCTTCTACTGGGTCTGGCATGCCAATTGGAAAATTTTCGTTTTCATAATTCTCAATTAATATTCCCAATATTTCTAACTCATCTCCATTTTTAGAGCCTTTTTTTACATCAAAAATAAGCTCTAGTCTTGCCAAAGCATTTTGATAATCTATATCTGTTTTTATTGGTTTTATTGTCATTGTTAAATCTTTTTTGCATTAATTTTATCATACTGGGCATGTGTTCCAATAAAACGAATCCAAATCATTTGATAATCGTAATTGATTTTCACAATTAATCTATAATGGTTTCCTTTAATATTAAACACAATCCTATTGCCTGGCAAAATACTTGCACTTGGATACTCAAGTTTTATTTGGTTTGTATCCAACCATGTTGCATTTGAAGCTTCTTGATACCAAGATTTCAATTGCTCTTCGCTGTCAGTATAAACCTCCCAAAATTCTCTTAATATTTTCTTTGCAATTACGCTCACTAAATATGTTTTGCAAAAATAAACAAAAGTTCCCAATATGGGAAATATTTTTTTCAAAATTTTATCCCAAATCTAGTATATCTATTGCACAATCTAATGCATAATAAAAGTTGAACCTGCCAGACGGCAGACAGAAAAAGATTTACTGGTGAGCATAGACTGGATAGCAGCGAAAACCCTTTTTTGAACGAAAAAAGATTGCAGCGAGCCCGATACTGATATTCAAAAAAGTTTCTTGGCTCATTCTCCTCAAAAAAAATCTTTTAAAAACCTAAAACTGCAAATGCGTTACCGTCAATCCACGGTTTATTAATTGTTTTAGAGAGTCGATACCGATTTTAAGATGATCTTCTACAAACTGTGTGGTTACTGCTTTGTCGCTGGCTTCTGTTTTTACGCCTTCGGGCACCATTGGGCTATCGCTCACGAGTAGCAATGCACCTGTGGGAATTTTATTGTAAAACCCTACGGAGAAAATAGTGGCGGTTTCCATATCTATGGCATAGGCACGTATCTTTTTTAAGTACTCTTTAAATACTTCATCGTGCTCCCACACACGGCGGTTAGTAGTGTAGCAAGTCCCAGACCAATAATCTTTTTGATAATCTCTAATGGTAGTAGATATGGCTTTTTGCAAGGCAAAAGCTGGTAGCGCAGGCACTTCTGGCGGAAAATAGTCATTACTAGTACCCTCTCCCCTTATAGCTGCTATTGGCAATATTAAATCTCCTATTTTATTGCGCTTTTTTAAACCGCCGCATTTGCCTAAAAAAAGTACTGCTTTGGGTTTTATGGCTGTAAGTAAATCCATAATGGTAGCAGCTCCGGGGCTGCCCATACCAAAATTAATAATGGTAATTTTATCTGAAGTGGCACATTGCATCGGTCTATCTTTTCCTATTATTTCTACATTGTGCCATTGTGCAAACATGGTTACATAATTACTAAAATTGGTAAGCAAAATATACTCACCAAAATCTTCTAAAGCTTGACCTGTGTACCGTGGTAGCCAATTTTCTACGATATCTTCTTTTGTCTTCATAATTTTTATTTCAATTAAAAATACGGAAAATGTTTTTAAAAATAAATCTCTTTTGGAATGGTGATGAAAAGTTGATGTAAAAATGCATTGATTTTTTTGCCGAGAAGACGGGAAGACGTTTTTTTATTTAAGGCGGGAAGGTTTTTGCTTCGCAAAAAATGGTTTGCTATGAAGAGACTAAATCACAAAGAGAAAACTTTGTTTTTTATAATAAAATAATTTTTACAAATAGGCATGATGGCGAATAAATATGAACCAAAACTGTGCATCTGTGACTTCTGTGGCAACATTTTTTTCCTAAAATCTGACTACTAGCAAAGACAAGGATAGAAAGCTGTTTTTTTATTAAGAATGACAGGAAGGAAAAACTTCGTTTTTATTTGCAAGTGTAGAAAAGAAAAAAATTACATTTGCAAATTATATGCACGATAAAATATTAATACTCGATTTTGGCTCGCAATACACGCAACTGATAGCCCGTGTGGTAAGAGAAGCCAATGTTTTTTGCGAAATTATTCCGTTTAACAAAGAAATTGTTTTTGACGAGGCTTTGAAAGGCGTTATTCTTTCGGGCTCGCCTTGTAGTGTGAATGAAGAAAATGCACCTGAAGTAAATATAAAAAATATTGCAGAAAAAGTACCTGTATTGGGCATTTGCTATGGGGCACAACTTACCGCAAAATTATATGGTGGGCTTGTGGCAAAAAGTAATAAAAGAGAATATGGCAGGGCATCGCTAAATATTGTAAAAGAAAATTTATTGATGGAAGGTTTGCCAACGGCCTCTCAAGTATGGATGAGCCATAGCGATACCATTAAAGAATTGCCAGCAGGTTTTGAATTATTGGGCACTACGGAAAGTATTCCTGTGGCGGCTTTTGCCAATAATGAGAACGTATTTGGATTGCAGTTTCACCCAGAGGTTTATCATAGCACGGAAGGGAAAAAAATAATAGAAAATTTTTTGATAAAAATATGTGGCTGTAAAAAAGATTGGACGGCAGAGCATTTTATAACCGAAACAGTGGCTACATTAAAAGCACAATTGGGCAATGAAAAAGTAGTAATGGGATTGAGTGGTGGCGTGGATAGCACTGTAGCAGCAACGCTTTTGCACAAAGCCATTGGCGAAAATTTGTACGGCATTTTTGTAAACAATGGCTTGCTTCGCAAAAATGAATTTGAAGAAGTATTGAATATTTACAAACAACTTGGATTGAATGTAACAGGTGTAGATGCATCGGAACATTTTTACACAAAGCTTGCTGGCAAAATAGATCCTGAAGATAAACGCAAAGCCATTGGTGGAAGCTTTATTGATATTTTTGACCAAGAGGCAAAAAAAATTACTGGTATTACTTATTTGGGTCAAGGCACTATTTATCCTGATGT
>JANOZW010000467.1:0-2413 GCA_031429575.1 Ferruginibacter sp. | reverse complement strand
TGTGCCCCACTTCCTCCTCTTACTTTACGTGATGCTAACGATGCGCCAATGACGGTAAGAATGAGTACCGAAGCAGGTATGGCATCTCTATTATAACGCTCTACCAACAATGAACTAATATTTTCTGACTCTCTAATTTTTTCCATTTTAATAAACTGCTTCAAATCGGGTGTACTCATTTGATCTTTTAGATAATCATCTTTTCTTAAGTCTAATGGTTTAAAACTATAGTTCATCAACTTTTGCGCAGAGTTAATTACGTTTTCATTTATATCGCTAAATGTACGTTCAGAGACTGTGGTTAATTTCCATTTTTTTGTAGCGGTATCCCAATTAAAATTAGAAGCACGCAAATTATATTGTAATTTATTGTTTTTAAATTTTTGAATAAAAAAACCGGTACCCGTTTTAGAAATAGTATCATAGCCTCTTATTCCTACAAAAGAATTTTGATCTAATTTAAAATAAAGGTTTTGTTTATACGATGTAATTGGATTTGCAAAACTCATATTTACATCAATATATTTTTTCTCAAAATCAGCCCATTTTTTATTTGCATTAGGCACTACATATTGATAACCGAGCCATAATATTGTAGTAAGTATAAAACCAGCTACTAGAAAAGGAAGCATAAACCGTCTATAGTTTACGCCACTACTCAGCACGGCTATCACTTCAGATCGCCCAGCCATTTTAGATGTAAAAAATATTACTGAAATAAAAACAAACAATGGAAAAAGCATCGCATCTATGCGAGGTATAAACCCCAAGTAATGCTCCGTAAATATCTGCATGGCAGATAGCTTTGACTTGGTGAAGTCATCCGTTTTTTCGCTAATATCTACCACCACCACAATAGCTGTAAATAAAATAAGACAAAAGAAAAAAGTGGTCAGGTATTTTGATATGATATACTTGTCTATTATTTTCATTAAGTGCGAAAGTTACAACTTATTAGATTTGTGATGTAAAATTTTGAAGAAAAGATTCTGTTGGAAAAGTTAAAGTAGGAATGGACGACTGACCACGAACTATAATATTTTGCAAACTGCTTTTGCAAATTGCTCTTTGCCAACTGCACGCTGCTAACTGCTAACTGCCCACCGCCCTACCCGCTATCCAACCCGTTGTCCATGCATTTTGAAAATTAAAGCCACCAGTTACTCCATCAACATTTATTACTTCTCCAGCAAAAAATAAACCTTTATGTAATTTGCTTTGCATGGTATTTACATCTATCTCTTCTGTTTTTATTCCTCCGGCTGTTACAAATTCTTCTTTAAAAGTTGTTTTTCCTTTTACTGCAAATTCTTGTGCACATAAATTTTTAATTAATTTATTTTGCTCTTTCGCAGGTAAATCTGCCCAGCGAATATCTTCTTTTACATCACTTACTTGCAAAAGATATTCCCACAATCTTGACGGCAATAAAAATGGATTTCTGTTTTGCATTTTGGTTGTTGCCATGTCAAAACGAAGCAATTGCATTTTATCTTTTAGTGTTATTTCATTGTAATCGGGTAGCCAATTTATAATAGCCGTAAAATCGTAATTTCTTTTTGCTAAAATAATGGCTGCGTATGCAGAGGTTTTTAAAACTGCCGGCCCACTCATTCCCCAGTGTGTAATAAGCAACGGCCCGCTTTGTTGCATTTTTTCTCCAGCTATTTTTACAATCGCATTTTCTACCGATAATCCCATTAGTTTTGTAATACCATTATTTGGCATATTAAATGTAAACAAAGATGGTACGGGTTCTTCCACTGTGTGGCCAAGTTTTATTACCCATTCGCTCTGCGATAATTTTTGTGCACCGCCTGCCGCTACGCAGATATAATCTGTAATTATTTTTTTATCGGTAGATGTAGTAAGTATCCACTGTTCGTTTTCTTTTGCAATGGATTTTACATCCGTATTCATTTCTATATTCACTTTATATTTTACTGCTTCAGCAAGCAAGCAATCTACAATCGTTTGTGAATTATTTGTAATAGGAAACATTCTTCCATCGGCTTCAGTTTTCAACTTCACGCCTCTTTCTTCAAACCAAGCAATGGTATCTGTTGTAAAAAAATGATGGAATGCTTTTTTCAAAAATTTCTCTCCCCGTGGATATTTTTTTATCATATCTGCCATACTAAAACATGCATGGGTAACATTGCAACGCCCACCACCACTCACTTTCACTTTACTTAAAAGTTTACCAGTTTTTTCAATAATGGTTACTTGCATTTGAGGATGCATACGTGCGGCATTCACCGCACAAAAAAAACCTGCTGCGCCTCCACCGATTACAACAAGTTTTTTATTTTCCATTTCGATATCTAGATTATAAATTGCGTTTCAAAAATAATTCAAACAACAAACAACAAACAACAAACAACAAACAACAAACAACAAACAACAAACAACA
>JANOZW010000466.1:0-13493 GCA_031429575.1 Ferruginibacter sp. | reverse complement strand
TGGCGGCTACAAACAGTCGGGTAATGGGCGCGAAAATGGGGTGTATGGCTTCGAAGAGTTTCTGGAATTCAAAGCCATGCAGTTCAAACCTGCAGCGGTTTGACCTTGTGTCCGCCGATTCCAGATCGGCGGTGGCGGCAGGTGCATAAAAGTATGCTGCAATGCAAGCATCGTATTGCGCTGCACTTAAGTAGGCATAAGCCCTTGCAGCATACGGTGGGTTTGAAAATGGAAATGTAGGATAAGCCAATGGATTGTTTGCACTTGGTATTGGGTAAGTACCATCTGGATTTTGATAAGGAGGTACATTGTGTTTAGCTACAAGTTTCCTCATAATTTCGTTCCAACGAAGCACTGCACCTGCACCCCAATAATTCACCAGTTTTTTTTCTTCTAATGTGATATTATTTTGAAAACTTTTTATTTCGTTTAATTGTAAAACATAGTCAGGGCTTGTGGTTACAATAGGAGCGGTGCATACAAATTCATTTGCTGTTGTAAGCAATATAGGCCGCCATGTACCTGCATTTGCATCAGGCCTTGTTGGGTTTAGTAGTTGATAATTTTCGTTTTCTTCAACGATTTCTTTTTTGCAAGAAATGATTTGCGAAATGGAAGCGATGATAGTTATGTATAATAATATTTTTTTCATGATTATTTATTTTAATTACTTGGAGTAGTTGTTGTTGGTTTTGTTTCTTTTTTCTTCTTAGTAAAATCCATTATGTAAAACGCACCAACAGTAAAGCCCGATGTTTGTCCAATATTTCTTCCCGCTACCGTTGTTATACCATCTGCTACAAACGATAAGCCATCTACAAAATTTGTTTCATATTTTATATGCAAGCCTAAAGTTGTAGCATCCATTTTATTGCTTACAAACGGTACATTGTTCTTGCTAATATCAAATCCACCATTGGTTATCCATTTGTTTGCTATTGCTTCTATAATCCAAGTTTCGCTTCTGTAACCCATACGGATATTGATGTTGGTAGCGTTTGGCATTTGCACCATATTGCTATAATGCAACTCTGTAGTGTAATAAGTATTTCTATCTAGCTTTACATTGCCCCTGTAAATGTATGTACCCGATGCTGTGCCAAACCAATTGCTTTGCTGAAAATCTACCATGGCCCTTATGCTTGCCGTTTTACTTTTTGTGCCAATAGATAACGGCAATAAATCTGGCGTGTATTTCCCAAGTGGGACACTCGCACCCGCAACTAAAATACCTTTTAAAATTGATTTTTTAAATTGCTTCGTATACCCGACCCATTTTAAAAATAAAGAAAAATCTTGTATCCCTTTTTGCCCTGCAAGCTGCCCTGCACTTGCTTTTGTTTTAATGTATGGGAGCGTGAAAATTGCATTGAGCTTACTTGTAATGCCATAGTTTCCATTTATCATTACATTATTACTGCTTACTTTTCCAAGGTTTAAATTATCTCGTTTAAATGTTCCTTCCCAATAGTTTTTCCAATTGGTTTTACCATATGTTGCGCCTACGCAAAATAAATTTTTCTCCATTAATAAGCCATCCATTTCGGTTTGTGCATATACTTTTGTGGTGAGAAAAATGATGAGTATAAATATTATTTTTTTCATTGTAATTTTTTTAATTCAACGATAGTTAGTTAAACGCAAACCGTCAATGTAATTATTTTTTCATTTTTGTTTTATCTAAAATAAAAATCCCAATTTTTGTTCCCATTACATTTCCTGCTTCGTTATCATGCCTAAAATGTATGCCACCATACAAGCGAGATAGAGCAGCTTCTTTAGATGCTTTTCTAAACGATTCAATATTTCTTGCTTTAATACCAAATTCTAATTGAGAGGTATCAGATAAAACAAGATTATCGCCAAACCAAGCTGTCATTACTTCTGCGGCTGCAGCAGATATGGTAGCGTGCCCGCTTGTGTAGGAAGGAAATGGTGGCGTTTGTATAAAAGGGCGCCAAGCATCGGTTATATGTTTATTGATAACTGTTTCTGGTCTTGCACAATTTGTTTTAAATTTTTCATCCCAACAGCTAATGAATCCGTCAAATAAACTGATGGCAGTTTGTGTGTAAGCTGCTACGGTTGTATTAAAATCTGCTTTTGCTTCTTTTGCTGCAATACCTACAATATTCATCCAATGGCCGGGTGGCGAAAACTTTTTAGTAGCATAACTCGCATGCCCCACAACATTCATTTTAAAAGGGTTGTCGTCCCAAAAATCGGCAATTAATTTTTGCTCTTCTGTAAGACTATCACCAATATTTTTTACTTCTAACAATGCTTTGTAATAAATACTGTTTTTGTTTTTTATATCAAAAGCGGGTGGGGCAGGAGGTTGAAATTCGTCAGCTGAATCCAAAATCATTGTTCTTATTTCTCTCCAATGTGGCTCTAATGCTGAGGCATACATGGGTGGTGTGGGAATCCATCTGCCATCAATATCTGATTGTACAGAATACTTTTCTGCCGTTCTTGTTTGCGCATAATTATCTTTTTTGCTCCAACGCATAATCGTTGCTACTACTGAGTCTGAGTAAGTAATGGTATTATTTAAAATATCATCTGGCATACCCAAGCTATCCGCCATACTTTTTAATTCATCATAATAGCCCATCATACTTCCTTCGGGAAAAGTTACTGCATTGCCCACTTTTGTAAGTGATAACAATGCCGCTAAGGAATAATTTACTTCTTTACCTGCTGCTGCTATTGGCATTTTGGGCAAATGCTTAATTTGAGTATATAAACTTTTAAAGCTGCTATCGCCTGCTGCTACACACTCATAAGCTGCTATGTTTGCATACACATAATTTCTGCTGGCAATTACAGGTGGAAAATTGTTTTCCAATACCACATCATTTAATTGCTTTACCGTTTTGCAGAATAAAATGGGATTGCTAAACGCTGTTTTATACTCGTTACTCTTTTGCTTACATGCTACCATAGCACAAAGCATTATAGGCAGTATTGCCTTTAATGATTTCATTTAATTAAAATTAGATAGAGAGAAATTTTTAGAGAAATACTAAGCGTATATTTCGGGTGGTTGCTCTGGAGTAAGTGCAGCAAATAAGCTGTAAATCTTACTGTTTGTAACTTTCGGTAATGTTGTTGCTATATTTACCAAATCAACAATGTCGTAGGAAAATGTATTTTGAATATATTCTGTTTGAGATAGTTTTTTTATTATTTGTACAGGGCTTTTTTGCTTTGAATTGTTATTGCCTGCTTCGGTATTACTTTTTTCGACATTGTTTTTTGTTTCTGCCAATATCATTTTTTCTTCATTGGGTAGGCACATTAAATACAATACATTATTTTCAATTTTTCTTTTTACATAATGATAATGCACACCTTTAATAACAGTTTCGCCATAAGCAGTTTCATATTCCTTATCAGATACATAAGGCATATTTAAATCTGTTTTTATTTCTACTAGATTATTTTCATCAAAAGTTTTCGTCTCTATGTTCGCAGTTAATTCTTTCGATGCTTTCTTTTCCAAATAAGAAAATACTATGCGGTAGCCAAATACATTAAACAGCAGCACAAATAACATTAATATGGAAAATACTTTTTTCAAATGAGTACGAATATAGGTTTTTTGTACATATTTATCAAAAAAAATAACCACGCTTTAATTTTCTTGTTTATTTTACAAACAATGCGTCCATGGTTATGCTATTGTCCACTAATTGCGAAGCATAGGCATTATCGGCTATGCCATAAGTAGTGACCATGGTTAGAAAAACTGATTTTTTGGTTTTGGTTTGCGCAATAAAACTTCCAATTTTATTGCGAAGATTATCAGCATACTTTTTATCTATGGTAAATGAATTTATTGAAAATTTCATTTCACAAATGTTTATTACTTGGTCGTTCCTATCTATCAGCAAATCTATTTGGGCATCTTTATTGCGCCAACTTGCAGCATTAGACATTATGCCTGCTATACCCAATTCTTTTTTTATTTGGGGCAAGTGCATCGTACATACTTGCTCAAATGCATAACCACTCCAAGCTCTGTATTGTGGTGTTTTAGATGTTATAGCCCAATAATTATCTTTGGAAACATCTTTGTTAAAAATAAAATTGAAATAAAATAATGTATAAAAATCTACTAATTGATAAACTGCTTCTCTTTCCATTTTATCGAATGGAATATATTTTCTTATAAAACCACATTCTTCTAGTTCTCTTAATATTTTACTTATACCTCCGCCATTAGGTAAGTTCGTGGCTTTTAATATTTCTTCTCTTGTTAATCCTTTTGTCTTTTTACTAATTGCTTTTACAAGCATAATATATTTTTCAGGAAACTTGAACAATGAAGCATATAAATTTTCAAATTCATCTTTTAATAATCCCCCGTCTTTAAAAAATAAATCATCAATATTTTGTGTAGCACTCTTACCTCTTTTTAGTGCATTCAAATAAAATGGTATTCCTCCCATAGCCATATACGCTTCTATTATTTGGTAATTACTCCAATGTATATTTTTTGTTTGAAGAAATAATGCTGTTTCCTCTAGTGTAAGAGGAAATAATTTTATTTTTTGTGTAACCCTATTGTGTAACCCACCTGTACTTTTTATAATCTTACTTATTATCCACGATGCTGCCGAGCCACATACTATTAATTTTATATCTTTTCTTGCAGATGCCCAATGATTCCAAAAATGCTCAAAAGAACTTAGGAAATCTGACTTGTGTGTGTCAAACCAAGGTAGTTCATCTATAAATACAAGCTTTTGTTTTACTTTTAATTTTTCAAGATATTCGATAAGCAGTTGAAATGAGTCATGCCAATTTTCAGGAGTATCTATTTTTTTCTTGGGGTTATACTTTTTAAATACAGTTGCAAAATTTTGCAATTGCAATGCTGTTGTTGATTTTGGTTTTCCGGTAATATAAAAATGAAAATCATTTTTAAAAGTTTCTCTTATCAAAAATGTTTTACCAACTCTTCTTCTTCCATATACTACAATAAATTCTGAAGATGATGATGTCGTATATTCTTTTAAGCAATCTATTTCATAAAATCTACCAATAAGTTCACTCATAAAAAGTATTTTATTAGTACAAATATATTAAAAAAGCCTGTAAATGCTCACTTTCTTAAATTATTAGTTGCTGTAAGTGGTATAAAAAAGGTAGTTAAAGCGAGTAATAATTTATTTAACTCTATAGTTTTTGCTAAAATATTATTCAAAAGTTTAAATTATTACTCGCTCTAAGTACTATAAAAAGCATAGTTACAGCGGATAATAATTTCTCTTATTTAACAGTATAAGTCTTTTTATCCTTACCAACTCCTTTGATAGTAAGGCTTTTCCATCCACTTGGTAAGGTAGATTTTATTTGTTGCAAACCTGTGGGGGTTATATCCAACCCACCAAATCCCATTAATATAGCTTGTACAACTCCACCTGCACCTGTAGCAAAATAAGGATTGGTGCCGCCTTTGGTTTCAGCTATTACTCTAAAGGGGGGATTCAAATTTGGACGATACGCATCTTTAAACCAATAATCTGCTTTTTGTGCATCGCCTAGACGTGAATATAACAAAGCAAAAATGGCTTGAGTCATAGCAGGTGTTCCTTCATTTGGTATTTTGGTGCTATAAAAATCTAAATCCTTTTTTATTTGTGCGGCATCGGTAATTTGTTTTAATGGATATGCCAATAAATTTACATCAGCTTGTTTTATTCCTTCGCCTTTGTAGGTATCATGCTCGGCAGTTACACCATTTGCCATTTTTGTAAATGGAATATTATTGGCTACCAATTCCCAATCTGCATTTTTTGCAATGCCCAAAATTTGCGCAGCCATATTTGCATATTGCAAATTTGTTTTTGCAGCAGCATTTGTAAATGCATTGTTATCTACATTCTCCGCCCATTCATCAGCAGCCACTACATTTTTTATTTCAAATTTATTTACGCCATTTCTTTCTACCCTGCTAGCCCAAAAGTTTGCTGTCTCTTTTAATATTGGCCAACCTTTTTCTTTGAGCCATTCTTTATCTTGAGTAACACAATAATAATTCCATGCAGCAATACCAACACAAGCAGTAATGTGTTGTTCAAACGGCCCACTCAATGCCCATACTGGTGTTTCTTCTACGCCTGTCTCTGCACTTTCCCAAGGAAATTTCGCACCTTTGTAACCAACACTAAATGCATTTCTTTTTGCCGCTTCTAATCTTTGAAAACGATATTCCACCATGCTCTTTGCAATCTCAGGATGCAATACCAATAACCCTGGATACATCCATAATTCGGTATCCCAAAATACATGGCCGTTATACCCCAATCCGCTCAAACCCATTGGTGACGGGCTTAATGCAGTACCTTCTCTCGTAAAAGAATATAAATGATACAACATGCTATGCACATCTTGTTGTGCCTGTGGGTCTCCCTCAATTACAATATCGCTTGTCCATAAATCCTTCCATGCTTTTTGATGAAACTCTACTAAACGTTTTGCACCTTCTAATTTTGCATAAATGGTTAAACGTTCTGCTTCGTTTAATGGGTCTGCATGATGTGCAGATGAAATGCTACTTCCTGCAATTGAAAAAGTATAACTCGTACCTGCATTTATTTTTTTGCCAAACTTCATTAAGTGCATATTGTTGTCCCACATTTCGTGTATTACTCTTGGTTCGTTGCCATGTGGCTCAGTAAATAAAAAACTATTACTTGCACACATGGTTAATTTTCCTGTAGGGCTTTTTGCTTGGCTCGTCAACAAACTAATTACAACATGTGGTCTATCAATTTCGTTGTAATAATTCTCTACATTTTTTAAAGCATCGGGAGCTTCCATTACACTTGCTGCATTTATGTTGATGTCTTTTTTTGCGGTCACGGTTACATTCATCAACACCGTAAATGGTAATTGTCGCAATGCATAATAAGTATAACTCACTGTGGCTTTATCACCGTATTCAAATGAAGTTGTGAAAGCTGCATTTTGCATATCTATACTTTGCACCATATTTGTTGCATCAACTGCACCAAGTCTTCTACCATCAATTTCCATGTACATGTTTAGCAGGTTGAAACTCTTTAAAAAGTTTCCAACTCTACCACGTCCATACAAATCATATGCACCTGCTAGCACTACATCTTTTACTTTAAAAGGTTCTGCACTGCTTACTACGCCTAGCATTCCATTGGCAACGGTTACGCCATAATAATTATTGGGGTCTATTTTATTGGCTGTTATTTTCCATGGATCTTGGGCAGCACAAGGTTGAAGGTTGAAAGTTGAAAGTTGAAGAACGATGCAAATTTTTAATATTTTTTTCATAATTTTTATTTTTGTTAACCAAAAGAACTTCCCTAATTGAGCTTCATTGTTCTCACATTCGGCGGGACTCCATTCAACAATATATCTTTTTTCATCTTTTTTGAATTAAAAGATGATGCATTATTTTTTAATTCAAAAATAGACCTAATTTCTTATTTTAATTTAACCACACAAGCCTGATAAGCCTCCAACACAATATTCTTACCATCTAATTTTAATGGTTGTAAGTTATTGATTAATTCTTCAGCCAAGCTAAATCCTTTTGGAATAGCAGTTTTACCAATTTCTTTTCTAAAATTTAATAAAACCAAAAATGTTTCTTTTCCATTTGTACGTGTGTATGCATACACATCAGGGTTTTCGGCATCAAGCAATTCATATCTTCCATATATCAATATATCTTTATAGTCATTGCGTAATTTTATCATTTGGCGTACAAAATTTAAAATAGAGTTTTTATCTTTTTCTGATGTAGCTACATTTATGGTTGTTTTATTTTCATTAATGGGCAACCAAGGCTTACCTGATGTAAAACCTGCATTGTTACTTGCATCCCATTGCATCGGTGTACGACTATTGTCTCTACTAAGTTCTGCTTGCATTTGCAGATATGCTTCACCTGCAGCGGGACTTTCTTTCAATGCCAAATAATATCTGTTACGAGTTTGCAAATCGTTGTATTGTCCTACATTTTTAAAACGAATATTACTCATACCTATTTCATCGCCATTGTATAAGTATGGCGTAGCTCTTTGGGTCAGTAAGAAAGTATATAACATTTTTGCACTTGCTTCTCTATATTGAGGGGCATCATTTCCAAAGCGGCTTACAGCACGGCTTTGGTCATGATTGGTAAAGAAAACCGTATTCCATCCATTCGTAATAAATTTCTCATCCCACTTTGTAATAGCCTTTTTAATATTGAGCAATTTATTTCTTCCTACTTTATAATCTCCAAAACCAAAACTATCTCTGCCCCAGTTGTTTCCTATTTCATCGTGGTACAAAGTATTAATTTCATTCCTATCGGCACCTACATAATCTTGCACATTTTTAAAAGGAATTACACCACCTTCGCCAACCGTATATGCATCATATTTGCTCAATACTTCATCATTCATTTCTTTCAAATAATCATGCACTTTTTTATCCGCACCATAATAAAAAACAAATTTTTCATTACTCCAATCTTTTGGCATGTTTGGCCAACTCGTATCTTTTGCCATAAAAGGAAACGCATCTAGCCGAAATCCACTCACACCTTTATCCAACCAAAATTTCATCATGCTATAAATTTCTTTACGCAACACAGGGTTCTCCCAATTTAAATCGGGTTGCTTTCTACTAAAATAATGTAGGTAATAACTATTGGTGGTACTATCAAAACGCCATGCATCTGCATTTTCATCAAACAAGCTGTAACGCTTTGGTGGCGTACCTTTCTCAGCAGGCCACCAATGATAATAATCTCTGTATTTATTTGTCCGGCTACTCTTTGCACCCTTAAACCATTCGTGTTCATCACTGCTATGGTTCAACACAATATCCATTATCAATTTAATATTTCGCTTCTTCATCCCTGCAAGCATTTCATCAAAATCTGCCATCGTTCCCATTTCTTTCATAATGGCATTGTAGTCGCTAATATCATAACCATTATCATCATTCGGACTTGCACAAATCGGATTTAACCAAATAGCATCTATACCTAAACTTTGCAAATAATCTAAGCGCTGCGTTATTCCTTTTATATCGCCCACACCATCGCCATCACTGTCTTGAAAACTGCGGGGATACAATTGATATACGACAGCTTCCTTCCACCATTTTTCATTGGAGTTTGTAGAGTTGGTTTTGTTTTTTGTGTTACAAGAAAATAAAAAAGCAACACAGAAAAATGATACTATTTTACGCATAAAAATAATTGTCACAGATAACACTGATGACGCTGTTTTATTTTATTACTAGTGGATACAATTCTCTAAATTAAAAGTTGTCAGCCTGAGAGTGTCGAAGGCGGGTTCTTTTATGCAGACCAGCTTCGACAGGCTCAGCTTGACACCTCAACGTTATAGAACTTTTGTTATTTGAAAGAGCTTAAAATTTATTTTATGAGTGCTTCAGGTTGACATTATAATTATCAAAATAATGAATTCTACTTTACCTGAAAATCCCCTTGCTTCACATCTCTAGAATTGCCACCAACAAACACACTGAACTTTCCGGCT
Organism: Ferruginibacter sp.; assembly: GCA_031429575.1. Lineage (GTDB taxonomy): Bacteria > Bacteroidota > Bacteroidia > Chitinophagales > Chitinophagaceae > Ferruginibacter. The sequence goes on along the minus strand of JANOZW010000466.1, from coordinate 3,945 downwards.
TCCATTACTGCATTTCCATTAGCATCTAAAAAAGACAAATCTTTTTGTGTTAAAGTAAAACTTACTGTTTTTGTTTCACCTGCTTTTAAACTCACTTTTTCAAAAGCTTTTAATTCTTTTACAGGGCGTACTATCGATGCAGCATAATCTCTAATGTAGAGCTGTACTACTTCTTCACCATCTACAGATCCACTATTTGTTACAGTAATTGTAGCTGTTAACTTTCCTGTTTTAGCAATACTAGTTGCAGATAATTTCAGATCACCGTAAGTATAATTTGTATAACTCAATCCATAACCAAAAGGGTAGAGAGGGTCATTACTAAGATCTCTATATCTACTTGTCCAATCACTAGGTTCTACAACAGGCTTTGGTCTATTGGTATTAAAATGATTATAGTAAACAGGAATTTGTCCTAATGCTAAGGGAAATGTCACCACTGTTTTTGCAGATGGATTATATTCTCCCAACAACATAGATGCAATGGCATTGCCATGTTCAGTTCCTAAAATCCAGCATTGTACCAATGCATTTGTAAGAGGTTCTGCCTGCGTAAGTATCAATGGACGACCACTTGAAACCAATGCTACAATTGGCTTGCCTGTTTTTTGTAATGCTTTCAATAATGCAATTTGCCCTTCGCTTATTACAGGGTTTGATAATGCTCTATCTTCTCCCGCCATCTTTCCACTTATACCAATATTTATTACAATCACTTCAGCATTATTTGCATTGGCTACAGCTTCATTTATTAAAGTTTCATTGGTTGTGTTATCCGCATTATATCCATTACAAAAAGTTATATTACTGAGTTTATTTTTTAATCCTTCATAAACAGATACGGCATCGTTACTCTTTCCCTGTGCTACCCAAAAGTCAAACATATCATCTTTACTACTAGCATACAAACCAATAAGTGCCACTTTTTTATTTTTATCAATTGGTAAAATATTATTATCATTCTTTAATAATACAATAGATTTTTTTGCAGCTTCAAAAGCTACGACTCTATTTTCAGCAGTAAATATTTTATTTTTTTCATTGTCATCATTACAAAATTTTAAAGCATTTTCAAACAAGCCTAACTTAAATTTTTGATATAAAATTCTACCAACTGCTTCATCCAATTGTTTTATATTTATTTTACCTTCTTTTATTAATTGTGGTAAATGTTTTTCGGATACCTGAGCTTCCATATCCATCATACTTCCTGCCTGTAGGGATTTCAATGCAGCATCTTTTCCATCTTCTGCATAGCCATGATTTATTTCTTCACTAAACGATCCCCAATCACTCACTACAAAACCTTTAAAGTTCCATTTGTTTTTCAACACATCTGTTACTAAAAATTTATTAGCACTTGCAGGTACACCATCCACTACATTAAATGCATTCATAACCGTTGCTGCGCCTGCATCTACAGCTGCTTTGTAAGGAGGTAAATATTTGTTCCATAACATTGGTCGGCTCACATCTACAGTATTATATTCTCTCCCGGCCTCTACCAATCCATAAGCTGCAAAATGTTTTACACAAGCCATCACATGTTCGTTGTCATTTAAATTCCCTTGAAAACCTTTTACCCTTGCCGCAGAAATTACGCCACCATAAAAAGGATCTTCACCCACACCTTCCATGATGCGGCCCCAACGTGGGTCGTTTGTAATATCACACATCGGAGCGAACGTCCAATGCAAACCCGCAGCTGATGCCTCTTTAGCAGCAATAGCACTATTTTTTTCTATACCTTTTACATCCCAACTGCAAGCCTCTGCAAGTGGAATAGGGAAAATAGTTTTGTAACCATGTATCACATCGTATCCAAAAAGTAATGGAATACCTAATCTGCTTTTCAATGCATCTTGTTGTATTTTTCTAGTATCCGCAACGCCAACTACATTCAGCAAAGAGCCTACACGACCATCTTTCACCTTTTTTATTTTTTCATTTTGCCCCGCATCATTTGCAGCAGGGCCAGTAAATGCGCCACCATTTAATTGGTTTAACTGTCCAGCTTTTTCTTCCACAGTCATGCGGCTCAATAAATCTTTTACCCTTGCATCAATGGGTAATGCTGCATTTTGAAATGGTAATTTTGTTTGTGCATTTGCTTGTAAACTTACTGCTACTAAAAAATAAATAATTGTTTTTTTCATTTTGCTATTTATATATAATCGATAAAAGTTGAATAATGTTATACAGTTGAACGGAGGTTATTAATTGGCTTTTATTAAAAGCCAATTAATAACTAAATCCTATTTGCCACTGAAGTTCAATCAGTGGTATTAGCTTGTCAACAAAAAATATTTAGAAATAAAATGTAAAGCATTTTATTTTAATTTTACCACACAAGCCTGATATGGTTGCAATATAACTTTTCCTGCATCAATTTTCAATGCAGCTAAATTGTTTATCCATTCCTCACCCAATTGCATTTTACCCAAATTAAATGTGCCGCCAGTTTTTCTAAAACTCAATAATACCAAAACTTTTTCGCCTGCACTTTCTCTTGTGTATGCATACATATCAGGGTTGTTGGTATCTAGCAAAGTATATTTCCCATACACCAATATATCTTTATGATCTTTGCGAAGCTTGGCCATTTTTCTAAAATAATGTAAGGTAGAGTTTACATTTTTTTCTGCCGTATCTACATTAATATCTGCTTTGTTATCATTTACTTTTAACCATGGTAATCCAGTAGTAAAACCTGCATTGGCGCTAGAACTCCACTGCATCGGGCTTCTGCCATTATCTCTGCCACCACCATATTTTACTTGCTCATCTATAAATGCTTGCACATTGCCTTTAGCATTTTCTATTTTACCAAACTCTGCCATTATTTCTATATCCTTAAAATCTTCTTTTTTATTTAATCTTAAGTTGGTCATACCAAGTTCATCACCATAATAATAATAAGGCGTGCCACGCATACTCAATAAAAATGTAGTAAGCATTTTGCTCGATGCTTCTCTAAACTCAGGTGCATCATTACCCCATCGGCTTACCATACGTGGTTGGTCGTGGTTTGCTAAATAAATAGTACCCCATCCTTTTTTTGCAAAAACACTATCCCAATCGCTGTATATTTTTTTAAAGTCAACTAAACTCCAATCCGGATTCATGGTTTTATATTTTCCTTTTACATATCCCAAATCCACACCATCAAAATGATAACTCATATCTAATTCTTTACGAGCAGGATCCACAAAATTCATAGCAGTAGCCTTGGTTGTACCCGCACCTTCTGATAATGCCATCACATTATATTTGCTCAACACTTCTTTGTTCATTTCGTTTAAATATGTATGCACAGCAGGGGTACTTGCAAAATAAGTGAACCATCCACCGCCATATTTTTCATCCAATTCTTTTTGTGTAATTACAGGAAATGAAGTGTCCTTGGCTATTACAGGAATTACATCCATTCTAAAACCATCTACACCTTTTTTAAACCAACCATCCATCATGGTATAAATTTCTTTACGCAGTTTTGGGTTTTCCCAATTCAAGTCAGGTTGTTTGTAACTAAAATAATGTAAATAGTAAGCATTTGTTGTGCTATCAAAACGCCATCCACTGCCATCTACTTCAAAACTACCAGGTCTAAATGCAGGCTTTCCTTTTTCCGCAGGCCACCAATGGTAATAATTTCTATAAGGATTATCCCTACTTTTTTTACTTTCTTTAAACCATTTGTGTTCATCACTACTATGGTTCACTACCAAATCCAACACACATTTAATACCTCTATCGTGCATACCTTTTAGCAATGTATCAAAATCATCCATGCTGCCAAATTCTTTCATAATACTTTCGTAATCGCTAATGTCGTAACCATTATCAGCATTGGGGCTTCCATAAATTGGGTTTAACCATACAATATCTATCCCTAAACTTTTTATATAATCCAACTTTTCAATTATTCCTTTCAAATCGCCCACG
>JANOZW010000465.1:0-7279 GCA_031429575.1 Ferruginibacter sp. | reverse complement strand
CTAAATATTAAAATTGCCATGTAACGAAATTAGTAGTTTTGATTGGTATTTATGTGTATATATCCATTTTGGATTTTTTAAAATAAATCAACAAATATAATGATGCAATCGACTTGTTAATCAACTAGTACCAAGCAATTTTTTGCCCATTTGTAACATGTATGCGTAGGCTGAATCATAATCACTAGATACTTCGCCATCTAAAATGGCATTTCGTATGGCGTCTTTTATAATGCCTACTTGTTTAGAAGGCTGCAAGTTAAATGTTTCCATAATAATTTCGCCAGTAATAGGAGGCTGCCAATTGCGTAATTTATCTGTAGCTTCCACTTCTTCACAACGCTTACGAACAATTTCAAAATTTTCTAAAAAACGTTTTACTTTTTGTTTGTTTTTAGATGTAATGTCGGCATTACACAGTTTCATTAAGTTATCAATATCTTCCCCAGCATCAAACAATAAACGTCGTATGGCAGAGTCGGTAATGTTTTCTTTGGTAAGGCTTATAGGTCTCAAATGCATTTCTACCATCTTTTGTACAAAACGCATTTTTTCGTTTTGTGGTAGCTTTAGTTGTGTAAATATTTTTGGTACCATGCGTGCACCCACCGCTTCGTGCCCATGAAATGTCCATCCATGACCTTCCTCAAATTTCTTTGTATTTGGTTTTGCAATATCGTGTAATACGGCAGCCCAACGAAGCCACAAATCATCTGTAGTTTCGCAAATGTTATCTACTACTTGCAGCGTGTGGTAAAAATTATCTTTATGCCCATAGCCATCCACAAACTCTGCGCCTGCAAGTGCTACCATCTGCGGAAAAATAATGTGCAGCAATCCTGTTTTGTACAACAAATCAAAACCGATGGAAGGTTTTTTGCAGAGCAATATTTTGTTGAGTTCTTCTGCAATTCTTTCCTTGGTTATTATTTTTATTCTGCTCGCATTATCGGTAATGGCTTGCAGCGTTTTTTCTTCTAGCGTAAATTGCAATTGTGCTGCAAATCTTATCCCACGCATCATACGCAGGGGGTCGTCTATAAATGTTTGTGTGGGAGCAAGCGGTGTTTTTAATATTTTTTTCTCAATATCGCCAAGCCCATCAAAAGGGTCAACCAAACTGCCAAAATCTTTTTCGTTTAAAGAAATACCCATAGAATTAATGGTAAAATCTCTACGCAATTGATCATCTTGTAATGTGCCAATTTCTACTATGGGATTGCGACTTTCTTCTCTGTAACTTTCTTTGCGGGCACCAACAAATTCTATCTCTTCATCATCAAATTTTATATTTGCCGTGCCATACGTTTTAAAAATATTTACTAGAATGTTTTTTCCAAATTGCTTGGCTGCCTCTTCTGCTAAAGCGATACCATCGCCTACACAAACCACATCTATATCTTTGGTTTCTCTGCCCAATATTTTATCTCTTACAAAACCACCAATTACATAACTTTCCACACCAATGTTTTTAGCAGCAGTGGATATTTTTTTGAAAATGGTGAGTTCTTGGGGTGTAAGGGTTATTTGCATTTGGGGCAAAAATACGGTTGTATTGTTAAATTAGTAGTTGTATAAGTATTGGTTGCTTTGGTAACTTAATGCTATTTTTCTTTTTTGATTTTATCCTCCAGCAGCTTCAACTCCTCCATATCCATTTCATCGGCTTCTTTTGCATCTATTTTTTTTCTTTGTGCATTAAACTTTTCATAAATAATATCTACTTGCTTTTCCATTTCTACATGGCTAATTGTTCCATTATGATTGAGCACTTGTTTATCATTTAGTAAAATAATTTTATCAATATTCTCTTTCCAAAAATGCATAGTTATATCTATCCGATTTTTTGCCCTTAGTTCTGCTGTTTCTAAAAACACCATTATAAAACGATTAAGACTATCTATTTCATCTTCTTTTAAATAATTTTTGGCAATATAAATATCCTGCTTTCTCACAACATTGCCTTTCCAACTAGTAAGCGCCATATTGGGTTCTGTATCGTTTGCACGTTTTACAATTATCTCCGCTGCTGTGTTACCTGTTATAACAAATAATATTTTATTTTGTGTTTCGGCATAAAACATTTGTGTGGCTTTATCTGTACTATCATAATCGCTGCTTAACGAAAATAAATCTCTCAACTTTTGGTAAAATCTTTTTTCAGAAGCTCGCACATCTCTAATGCGTGCCAACAATTCATCAAAATAATCCGCTCTGCCATCAGGGGTTTTTAGGCGTTCATCATCCATCACAAAACCTTTTATCATATACTCTTTAAGATTTCGAGTAGCCCACTGTCTAAATTGTGTTCCTCTAGCACTTCGTACCCTAAAACCGATTGCCAAAATCATTTCTAAAGCGTAAAATGTAATGTTGTAATTTTTACCATCAGCGGCAGTTGTTAAGTAATCCTTAATAACTGAATTTTTATCTAACTCTTTCTCTGCTATTATGTTAGATATGTGCATGCTGATGTTTGGTACTGAGGTGTCAAAAAGTTCTGCCAGCTGATTTTGGCTCATCCACACGTTGCCATCTTTAGCCATTAGGGCTACAGCTGTTTTACCGTCTTTGGTATTATAAATGATGATATCTTGTTGTTGCATTGTATGTTTTATCGTTTCACAATATAAATATTTTTGTGTTGTAAATTTTAAAGCAGTTAAATAATATTGGGCTACATTTAATTGTGAGTTTGGTTTATAGATATTTGGTAGTTAATACCTGATTATTAATATTTCACTTTAAAAGCTAATAAAAGAAAGAATGATTTATGAAGATTTCTGCCCAGTATTTTATCTCTTACAAAACCACCAATTACATAACTCTCCACAGCAATATTTTTAGCAGCGGTAGATATTTTTTTGAAAATGCTGATTTCTTAGGATGTAAGGTTTATTTGCATTTGAAGGTAAAATTAAAGTAAAGGCCTATCTAAATTCTTTTGAAGGATAAACTTTTAACCTAAATTTTTAAAAAACCCAACTCATATACCAGTGGTTGTAATTTTTCGCTAAGCACTTTATATGCCTCCTCAAATGGCTTGAAACTAACTGGCGTAAAATCGCCACTTGCATTACGAGCTTGTAATGCTTTTCTTATTTGATACCAACCAACATCCACCCTGTTAAGTTTTAATTCATCTCTTACGGTGTGTACATCAGTATTAGCAAAATAAGCTTGCCATAATTTTTTACCTGCTTCCAATACTTCTTTGGCTTCGGTTGAAAATATTTTATCTGCCATGTACTGCACCATAAAATCACTTTCAAATCTATCTGGCGCATTTACTTCTTCTTCTGTAAAAGGAATAAAATGATTTACAATACTCCACTTTTTATTGTTCCATTCTAAGTCGTTTGCGCTGGCTGTTAAATTACTTCCGTTAAATAACATCCACACAAGGCAATCATTTTTAAATTCATCTGTTAACGCTTCTGTAGGTTGTAGAAATTGGTCTCGGTCGTTAAGCCAAGTAGCTTTTATTACTCTTCTTACAGTGAAAATTATGGCTGATTGATAAAGGTTTTCTTTTGTGATATAAAAGCCTCCACCAGTATTATAGACTGAGGATAAAATTGCCGTTTGTTGGGAAGAGTGTTGAACATCATTTCCATTACTAAGTAGATAACCCAACGCTTCATCAACCCATAAAGTAACTTTTGCTTTCCCTTCTCTAGGCGATACAGCATTTTTTAAAGGAATATTTGTGCAATTTGTTTTTAAGCGAGGAAGCCAAGAATTTAAGAAAATGTCATTGGGCAAATTATAGAAACGTTTTTCCCCAATAGGCTCTGCATTTTTATCTAACACATCAGTAACAATCTCATTGATTTCATTCTTCTTTTTATTATTTGTTTTCCAAACTAAAAAGCCAATTGGAAAATTCCCTGTTAATCCGTCAAATGCTTTGCTATGTACAACAAAACCTCCCAAATATTCTGCACTCCATATCTCCCTAAATTTTTCAAAATTTGGGGCATTTACATATTTTAAAGTACTAAACATTGCAACAGTTGAATTAGGAATTTCTACTGCTAACCTTGCTAAAAATTGAACAAATAACTCACGTTTTGCATATCCATAATCCAACATAATGTTAGAAATATTAGTTTTTGAGACATCTGTTTTCCCTTCTATATGAGAATCTGAACTAACATTATCAGCATTTGTAGCTTCTGCATACGGCGGATTTATCAACACCAAAATTTTCTTTCCATCAGCAATTGCTTTGCGCAAACCTTCGGGTATTTTATTCGTAAGGGTATAATCTATTTTTCCATCATCGGTAATATCATCGTTTAAATAATCGTATTGAAACCGCTGTGCAGCTACGCATGTTTTGGTGGCACGCATTACATCTACATCTGCTTGGTCTAGGGTACTCATGTATATGTTGCGAGGGTTGCTGTGCTTTACTTCTAGGTTGCCCACGCCACAGCACATATCCCACACTATATAATCTTTTTGCCAATTTTTGCCTAATGTTTCTGTTAGTTTATCATACGCTTTATCTACAACAGCTAATGGTGTATAGTATGCACCTTTAAAACTTCTTTCATCAAGTGGTATTAAACTGTCTCGCCTTTCCAATAAATAATTTCGGTATTCTGCTTTGGGTGGTTTGTGGTAAATAGCCCAAAATTGTCGGTAGCCTTCTTTGTTGCCAAGCTCATAAATTTTACCTTCTAGGCTAAATACGGGCGAGCCATTTTTATGCATCAATGCTGCCGTTAAATAATCATGTGTAGATGTAGTACCATCGTGCATTATATCTGCAAAAAACAAGAGTGCATAATCATCTTCAGCCACGCCTTTTATTTCTCTGCCTACCATGGCCACCCATTTATCAAAAACCTGTTTTAAATTATCGGGTGTAATTTGAGTTCTTATAATATCGCCTTTTGTAATGGCATCTTTTATGGTGCTTATAAATTCATCTTCGTGTGTTTCTATTTTAAAACTTACAAAGTGTGTACCTATATGTGCAGATATTGCATCCAGCGCATCTTGCGTATAGGAGCTTGCAGATTTACCCCATGTAATTGTTTTCTTAGCCAGAAATGGAAGTACATCTTCGCTTTTCATAATGGCTGCTTTCTTGGTATCTATCACTACCAAAAAAGGTGGAATATAATCGCCTTTGTTTAATGCGTCTTGTACATAATGCATCAATTGTGTAAACATGGCAAAAGTAGAATGCCTCGGCGTATCTTTTGCTTCAAACCAAATTTCTTTTGTTTGAATATCTATTAAGTTTTTAGAATAGCCTTTTAAGCCAAGTGCTTTTATATATGCATCCTTTACATCTTCCTCACTCTTTGCTTGCTGCAATTGCTCATACAATCTCATATACTAATCATATTTTTCACAATATATTGAGAAATTGGTTTGTTTTGGGAAATTTTATATGTCGTGAGTGATTAAAATGTGATTTTTTTAGAAATTCTGTAGATTTTTATTTTTGAGTATTAATTTTATACGAAGGAAAAAGAGTGAATAGTTTTTATGATAACATTTAGAGCTCTAGTAATTAATGTGCAAGTAGAATATTTAGAAAAATATTGTGAATATTTTTTGTCTTAGTGACAGAATTTTTTATAACCCAATAATAATTTCTCTCTTAAAAAACAACTAGATTTAATAATTTAACGATTGGATCGATGTATAAATCCAAGTCTTATATTTTAAAATTTAGCATTATTCGGATTAAGTCTTTCCTGTATTTTTTTTAATTTTGGTACTAATAAATTATAATAAAATCCAATACCAATACCTCCTAAAAAAATCCTTCCACCTTCAAATATTATTGCTTTTCCAAAAGGGTTTGTAACTTGCTGGTTAGGGAAATCATATTTTCCGGTTAGGAAATTTAAATTAATAAAAGCTCTACCTAGCCCATCTTTTGTTACACCGAATTCATAATTTATTCGCCCACCATATACAAGGAATGGTGTAGATTTAAAATTGATACTGTATTCTTCTGTAGTCGATGGTATTGGCTGGGTTGGACCATTTTGACCAAATGAGCCATCTATTCCTTCAAATTGATAATTAAGACTTTTACTTGAATTTGTTGGGATAGCTAACCCTAAAGTTCCTTCAATACTCAAAACACTTTTTGATTTATTAAAATTTCCAAATCTTAAATTAATGTTAGGTATAAAAAGTCTCCGAGTAGTATTATTAAACTTAATTGTTCCGACTATCCCAGTATCAATTAAAACATCGCCTATTGAATTGCTAAGTACATTAACATCCAAAGCATTTTGGGTGAAAATACAGCCCACTCTAGTACCTATCCAAGAATTGAAAGTATATACCCCATTTAATTCAATTGCGAAACCCGTTTTATTAAAATATCCAGGCTTGATGATTGTATTTCCACCAACGATATCTTTATCTGTAAATTCATTATTGAGAACTGATAATAGACTTCCTGATATTGTTAAAGCGAATCTAGAAGAAGGTCTTTTTTTGTACATATTAAATTCATACCCATCCACAGTTAAAGCAACAGGATTACGGTCACTTAATTTACATATACATTCGTCACAATTATCTGCTACAAAATCATGGTCATCATCTTTCGGAAAACTTGGTACTAGCTCAATCTTAGTAATTTTATACTCTCCAAAATAATTTGCTGATTTAGTTAACGTAATTTTGGAAATGGCACTAATAGATGTGTCTTCATTGTTTTGTCTAAAAGTAAATTTTTTCATTACCCAAACAGTCCAAACTTTATTTTTTGAACAATGGAACATTTTGTTTACACCTGAAATATCAAAATCAGTTAATATGATTCCACTATTTGAAGTTAAAATTCCCTTTAACTGAATTATATAATCTTTTACTTTTAAAAGAGTTCCAATATCTGATTTGCTGTTTTTAATAATATATGAACTATCAATTAGAAAATCAATCGGAATAATTTCATCGTCTATTAATTTATCATCAAATAAAGATTTAAACGATTGATTACTTAAATTTCCAACCGTCGATTTTCCATCTATAATACTATTAATTGTATTAAAATATTCCCAATAATTATAGATGACTTTTTTTATGGGTTCAAATTCTTCGTTTGTATAAATAATGGTTTTTGACTGAGCACTTAAATTTTGGTGTAGAAAAATATTGATAAAAAAACAAAATAACACTGTTAAGTATTTAACTAATCGTCGTTGCATATTTTAGTTTTAAAAGATTTATTATTGGTCAACTTTTATATTGCAGGGTGAACCAAGGTAAAAAGTGGAAAGTGGAAAGTGGAAAG
>JANOZW010000464.1:0-4202 GCA_031429575.1 Ferruginibacter sp. | reverse complement strand
GGATTAGAAAGAAATTCGGCTCAAGAATACAACCCCCTTACCAACCAATGGACCCGTATTGCCGATTTTGGAGGAGGTATTAGGCACTCAGGTGTAGCCTTTACCATTGCTAATAAAGGTTATGTAGGGTTTGGTGTTCGTTTTGCAGTAAATAGTGCAGGGGCCACTTTTAATGACTTGTGGACGTATGGTGGTTCTGCCGATGTAACCCTGCAAGGCAATAGCTTTAACCAAGCCAACCAATTGGTAAAATTAGATGCCCTTGGCAACCTTGTTATAAGCGGTAATATTACAGACGAACCATTTATAGCAGCCACTCTTGATATAACACTTGGTTGGACTAATGCAGGTGGTTTTGTTGATGCTGCCTATTACAAAGATAAACTTGGTATGGTTCATTTAAGAGGTCGTGTACAAAATGGGGCAGGTACTATGCTTATACTTCCTGATGGCTACCGCCCAAGGGCTAGGTTGGTTTTTGATGTAGCATGCAGTACAGGCTTGGGTCAAATAGATATTTCCACAGATGGTAGTGTAGGATTTTTGTTAGGGGGCAGTGCATTTGTGAGTTTAGATGGCATTTCGTTTAGGGCAGAAAAATAGAAAAAAGATAGTAATAGTACAAGGCAAGATTTTTAAAACAAAAGTTATTTAATTGCCTACAGCTTGGTTCGTGTCTCACAAAAATTTGTATTACTGCCTCACAAAACCGGGTGGTAATATGTGTTGTATTATTATCGTTTATTTTTTGTGGGGCACGAACCTAGTTGGTGATAGTTGTATTTTTTTATCAAGAAAAAAAGCAAAGATTTTGAAGTTGGAGTTTACGGTCGGTGCATTTGTAGTTCAATGTATATGCTTTTGAAAACCCTGCCTAGACGAAAATATTATTTTTGAAACTTTTTGCGAAGCAAAAACACTTCCCGTCTTCTTTCAATAAAAACGCCTTCCCGATTCCTCGGCAAAAAAATTCATATTTCTAATTTCGGCAAACTTTCACAGTTACTTATTTTATAGTTCAATGCACATGCTTGTGAAAACCCCACAGAAAAAGAAACTACTATACCTACCCAAAAAACATTTCCCTTTTTTTAATATTCTTACAAAACCAACATCAAAAAAATATAAAGAACCATCACTTTTCCATAGCTTTTTCTCATTCAATAGCTCTTTTCTCTAATCTCTTTTATTTCAGCTTTTTAAAAAACCAAAGTGCGTATTGCAGCGTTTTTGCAGCCCCCATTGCAGCCGTTTTGCAGCGGTGTTTACTTGTTTTTGCCTGCATCAGCATCGTATTTTACACCCACAATAGAAATGATTGTATATGTATATCCAAAAAAAAATATCACTGCTAATAATATTTATTGCGCTAGCTGTTATTGTATTTTTTATATGGAAAAGCCAAACAAATATTAATCATTTAGAAAAAGAACTAAACAATTTAAAAAAATAATATGAAACTAATTTTTACCACAATACTTGTACTTATTTTTCTTACACAAGCCATAGCACAAAATGTAGGCATTGGCACCACAGCTCCGGATAATAGTGCAGCGTTAGATATTAGTAGCAATAGCAAAGGCTTGCTACTCCCCCGCCTTACAAACATACAGCGCAATGCCATTGCCAACCCTGCAAAAGGTTTGATGATTTACAGTATAACCGATAGTAGTTTTTATATGTACGATGGCGCATGGCGTAGGCTTATACCTGATAATGAGGTATGGGGTATAAAAGGAAATACAGGAATAGATACAGTAATACATTTTATTGGAAATACAGATAACAAACCCATTGTATTTAAAGTAGCTAACCAACAGCGTATGTTATTAGATAGTGTAGGTCGCTTACAAATAAAAAGCCTTGAAAATAATTTTTTTATTGGTGAAGGAGCAGGCATAAATACGATACCTACAGGCACAAGTTTGTTGGGAAGGTTTAATCACTTTATAGGCTACAAATCCGGCTTTACCAATTCAACAGGGTTTAATAATTATTTTAGTGGGCATCAAGCAGGCCATAACAATACCAATGGTTTTTCAAATGTATTTATCGGGCTCAATAGTGGGTACAATAATACCAATGGTTTTTTTAATCAGTTTATTGGAGAGGCAGCTGGTTTTACAAATATCAATGGTAAATTTAACCAGTTTATAGGGTATAAGGCTGGCTACTCCAATACCAGTGCAAGCGATAATCAATTTATTGGAATAAATGCTGGGTACACAAATACAATAGGTAATGAAAATTTGTTTATCGGTCAAAATGCAGGATATAATAATACCATTGGTTACAACAACAGCTTTATTGGTTTAAATACTGGCTACAATAATACAACTGGTTATAATAATTTATTTTTTGGCAAAACTGCTGGTACTGTTAACGGTAGTGGAAACAATAATACATTGGTAGGTCATAACAGTAATTTAGGGCAACCTAACTTAAGCAATGCTGGCGCCTTTGGTTATAATGCCAGAGTAAATACAAGCAATAGTATTGTATTGGGAGGTACAGGTGCAGATGCTGTAAATGTAGGCATAGGTACTGGAGCCCCTGCATATAAATTAGATGTTGTGGGACGTATGCGTTTAGCAAGTGGTGGCACAAACTTTACATCGGCCGGCATTTGGTTTAATAACATAAATAATTCGAGTACACCTGCATTTATGGGCATGTTCGATAATAATAATATAGGAATTTATGGCACCACATCTCAATGGAGTATGCTAATAGATGCTACAAATGGAAATATAGGGATGGGTATTTTACCAACCCCTACACTAAAACTTATTGTAAATGGTAATGTAGGTGCTGTAACTTATTTAAATTTAAGTGATGCCCGTTACAAAAAAAATATACTTCCTGTAGAAAATGCCCTCACCACCCTTTCGCAGTTACATGCAAAAACATACCACTGGAATCAAACAGCTTTTCCAAAAAATAATTTTGATGATAAACTACAAATCGGCTTTATAGCACAAGAGGTAGAAAAAGTATTACCTGCTATCGTAACTACAGATGCTGATGGATACAAGGCTATAAACTATATAGAGGTTATTCCCTTATTAGTACAAGGAATAAAAGAGCAACAAATAAAAATAAATGAACAAGAAGAACGCACAAACAAATTAGAAAAAGAGTTGGTTGAAATAAAAAAATTGCTTTCAAAAAAAAACAATTAACAAACAAAACATGAAACATTTTCCCATATTTTTTTTAATGTTTTTTTCACTTCAAATTGTGAAAGCACAAAATGTAGGCATTGGTACTTCAATCCCCATCCAAAAACTACAAGTGGCAGGCAATGCATTTATAATAGACAGTGTAGGAATTGGTGTAGCAAGCCCGCAATACAAATTAGAAGTAGGTGGGCGTATGCGCATACGCAGCGGCGGCTCATTGTTTGAAAGTGCAGGTGTTTGGTTAAATAATGACAACAATGCACTTGCAGCATTTATGGGTATGGCTAACGATGATGAAGTAGGTTTTTATGGAAACATTGTAAATAATTTTGGAATGCGAATGAGCACTAGCACTGGTAACGTAGGTATTGGAACTGGCCCCAATAATGAAAAGCTTACTGTAAATGGCAATATAAATGTAACAGGAAGAATTATTAACGAAGCACCCACTCAATTAATTCCAATTAATAATTGGACTCCAGTAATATTTCCGCCATTTTCCCTGCCAACTTATTTTAAAGACAAACAAAATATTGTTCATTTTTCTGGCACTGTTGTTTATCAAGGAACCATCGCAGCTGGCCCCATCATTATACTCCCCTTGGGTTACCGTCCAATTGGAAGGGCAATTTTTGCTGTACCAAACAATGCAGGCTTTGCCCGAATAGATATAGACGCCAATGGTACGATGAACCTTGCCACAAATGGATTAAGCTCTCCAATAATATTAAGCTTAGATGGCATTTCATTTTTTGCACCTTAAAAATTTTTATAACATAAATTATAAATAAATAATTATGCTTAAACTATCCACCTGCAAAGGCACAGAATTTATAAACACAGACAGTATTATACGCATAGAAGCACAAAGCAACTATAGCAAATTTTATTTTGATAATGGTAAAACATTGTTGGTAGCAAAAATATTAAGTGTGTTTGAAGAAGAGCTACCCATTGCCACATTTGTACGAACACACCGAAAACATTTGGTAAATAAAAATTTTATAACAGGCTATAAAG
>JANOZW010000463.1:0-9988 GCA_031429575.1 Ferruginibacter sp. | reverse complement strand
GCCTAGCCCGGATAGCAGCGAAAATATTTTTTGAGGAACGAAAAAAAATATTGCAGCGAATAGCCGGAAACTGAAGTTCAGTAAGGGTTTGCTGTTCATGCTCCAAATCAGTTAGCAGTTAGCAAAAAGCAATTTGCAAAGTATAGTCTGCAAAAAGCAGTTAGCAAATTACGGCCCACAAAATAATAAATGATAAATAATAAATGAACCACCCTACAACACCTGCTTCGCCTTCAACTCCAAATATTTATTAATGGCGTTTACAGTTAGGTTTTCGGGCGAAGATAAAACGGAGAGTATGCCGTAGTGCAAGAGTTCTTTTACGACCATGCGTTTTTCGTAGGCGAGTTTATCGGCAATGGTTTTTACATATACGTCTTCTACATTGTGTGCGGTGGCGGTACTTAGTTTGGTAAGTTCTGTGTTTTCAAAAAATACCACGAGTAGTAGGTGGTGCTTGGCTATGCTGCGTAGGTAATTCACTTGGCGCTTTAGGCCATTGAGACTTTCAAAATTGGTGAAGAGTATGAGTAGGCTGCGTTGTTTTAGTTTGTTGCGCACTTGCATGTAGAGCATTTCGTAATCGCTCTCCATAAAGTTGGTGTTTTCTTTGTAGAGCACTTGCATAATGTTTTCTCGCTGTATGGGTTTTCTATCGGCGGCTATAATGCTGCCCATTTTATCGGAAAAACTCATGAGCCCAATTTTGTCTTGCTTTTGCAAACAAATATTGCTGAGTGCTAGCGTGGCATTGATGGCGTAGTCTAACAGGCTTAGCCCACCGAAAGGCATTTTCATAAGGCGGCCCTTGTCTATTATGCAATATACTTGTTGGCTTTTTTCGTCGGTATAATTGTTTACCATTAGGTTGCCATTGCGGGCAGTGGCTTTCCAATTTATGGTGCGTATATCATCGCCACTTACATAGTTTTTTATTTGTTCAAACTCCATGCTCTGCCCAATTTTGCGCATGCGTTTACTGCCTTGGTCGGCTGTGGTGGTTTTGGCCATAAGGCTGTATTGGCCTAGGTTTGCGAAGGATGGATACACGCTTACGGTTTCTTCTGCATCTATGGTTTGCCTGCGTTGTACAAAGCCTAATTGTGATTGAAAGTACAAACGTATGTTGCCAAATTTATACAGCCCTCGCTGCGTGGGTGTGATGCTGTATTTTACATCTATATTTTGTTTTGGGGCTAGTGTTTTTTTAATATCAAAATTGCGCTCTTGCATTTGCTCGGGTAGTTCGTCTATAATATGCAGGAGTATTACAAAGGGCATTTTGTTGGTTATGTTTATGCTTACCTTGTTTGGCTCACCATTGCTAAGTCTATCGCTTATGGTTCGTGTGGCTTCGGGTGGTTTGGAGAGTATGAATAGAAATAAATAATCGGCTAGCACTAGTAAGCATACTACGGTAAAAATTATTTTGGTAATGCTGAAGAGGGGAGGGTAAAAAAATGATATGATGAACAAGAGCACACAGGCACCCATGGCTATGTAAAACCTTGTGGTGACGAATAGGGTGAGGAAGTGATTGTGGTTGTTGGTCATTTTATTTTCTTTTTTGCCTTTTCTTTTTTGTTTTGCTTCGCAAAGTTTTTTTTTGCCGGTAAGGCGGGAAGGCGTTTTTGTTTTATCGTCTTACCGACTTTTCGGCTATAAATAAAGATTAAGGCGGTACGTTTTTTTGCTTCGCAAAAATTTTATTGCCACTAATTTCACGAATTAACTCGAATGTTTTTTTACAAAACGTCTTAGCTTTTTCTCGGCAACATCAAATTTGTATATTGTTTTTATTAACCCGACTTCGACAAGCTCAGTCTGACAACTCGTTACTTATTGAAATTGACCTTCGTATCTATCTTTTTTTCAGCGAAGCTGGAACTATTTTCTTATTATTAAAGAACTATTTTATTTCTCAAATTATTTTCAGCGTCCACTATTTGCACATCTGCCCATTTGCCTATTTGCACATTGCTTTACCTCGGTACTTCTACAGACTTCAATATATTCCCTATCAACTCATCTGGCGTTATGCCTTCCATTTCTTTTTCGGGCGTAAGCATTATACGATGGCGCAATACATGTGGTGCCATTTCTTGCACATCTTCTGGTATTATAAAATCTCTGCCTTTTAGTGCGGCTGTGGCTTTGGCAGATTTTAATAATGCAAGCGATGCACGGGTAGATGCGCCCAAGTACAACGAAGCATGGTTGCGGGTTTCGTGTACAATGGCGGCTATGTAGCCAATAAGTTTTTCATCTACATTTATATTTTGCACTACTTCTCTATACTTTGCTACTTCTTCGGCAGATAATAATTTATTTACATCTTGCAACAATTGTGCTTGGGTTTTGCCTTGCTGCTGTGTGAGTATTTGTATTTCTTCTTTGAGCGTAGGGTAGCCTATTTCTATTTTAAATAAGAAGCGATCTAGCTGTGCTTCGGGCAAGCGGTACGTACCTTCTTGCTCTATGGGATTTTGTGTGGCTAGTACAATAAATGGGTATTGCATTTTGTGTGTAATACCATCGGCTGTTACTTGGCGCTCTTCCATTACTTCAAAGAGGGCAGATTGTGTTTTTGCTGGTGCACGGTTTATTTCATCTATCAATACAATGTTGCTAAATATGGGTCCGGCTTTAAAATAAAAGGTACCTTCTTTTGGGTTAAATACCGATGTGCCGAGTACATCGCCAGGCATTAAATCTGGCGTAAATTGCAGACGTGAAAAATGCACATCTATAATTTTTGCCAATAGTTTTGAGGCGAGTGTTTTGGCTACGCCAGGTACACCTTCTAGCAATAAATGCCCATCGCAAAAAAGACCGATGAGCAGTAAGTCCACCACTTGCTCTTGCCCTACTATTACTTTGCCTATCTCGTCTCGTATGGCGTGTAGCTTATTGTTGAGCTCGGTTACTGGTGTGCTCTCTTGAAAAAAGTTTTCTTGTGGTGCTGCTTCTTGTAGCCCGTTTTCTTCTGGTAGGTTTTCTTCTAATATGTTTTCTTCCATTATGATTTATTTTACCGTTAATTTATTTTTATATTTTGCTTCGCAGTTTTTTGCCACAGAAAGCACAGAAAGACAGTTTTTATTTTTGCTTCGCAAAATATTTCTTGCCGAAAAGGCGGTAAGGCGTTTTTGGGGAAATAAGTCGGGGAAAGTAAAATGTTTCGCATTTTAAATTCTACAAAATCAACTATTCAACCAATCAACCTTTCAACAACCCGTAACCCGCAACTCTTCAACCCGAAACCTTTACCCATCAACTCCCTCTCTTAAAGAACTTCTCCATCAAGCCATTTAACGAAAGCAATTGTTCATCGCTTACTTTTACACTTGCATTTATACTTAAAATAGTATCTGTTAATTGTTTTGTAACATCTATTGGCACTGCTGCTTTACGACTCAATAAATCTGCATAGCTACTATCGTTTATATGTATATTTAAAAAATATTTTGTGCGTACATGTTCATTAAAATACGTAATCATTTTTTCTGCAACTACTTTATTGTCTTTATTGCCAAGGTATAAGCCTGCTATGGCTTCGGCAAAAGCAACGCTAGTATTTTCGGTAGGTTTTACAACGGGTACTATGCGCTGCTTGCGTTTAATACCGAGCAATACAAATAGTAATAATAAAAATAAAGTTATAAAAAAAGCTGCCTTTAGCGGCGGGTGTTTCATTATTTCGCTAAGTGTAGAGCCGCTTTTATTGTTGCCACCAAAATTTTTTCTGGCATAAAAATTATCCCAATATACGTTTGATGGATTAGGTGGTAGCATTTGCAAAGACTCTTGCCAATACTTATAATTATTTTTAGTAAGTAAAAAATAATTACTGTATGCCCTCGGCTCGCATTGAAAATATATTCTTCCTTTACCCCACAAAAACGCAAACATATTTGTTTCGTCTTGTTTGTTTGCACCTACCTTACGTGCATAAGAACTATTAAGCTCCGAAAAATGATTGGCAAAAGGATAGTAGTAAAAACTAAAACTATCTGTGTATAATGATAAATCTTGTGTGTAATGTATAGATGTATTTTCATATCTACCTTTGGTAAATAAATTTAAGCGCTGTGCTTGTTTGCAATAAATTTTATTCATCAATAAAGTATCAAACCTTGCGGCAGAAATAAAAACGGTGTTGCCTTTGTAAACAAAATCCAATAAAGCATCAGCATCTTTTTCGGTAACGTAATAATTTCTGCTAATGTTTATGTACACAGCGCCTGTATCGTAGGTAAATGAATAATTTTCGGCAAATTCAGTTTTGTTTATTTGTATTTCATTGTCTTGGTAAGATTCTTTCAACATAGAATATGCTATGGATGTACCAAATGGCTTAGTGTCTGCATAAGAAAAACTTTCTCTTAAATCTGGCAGCATCGATTTTTTTGGCGTGCAAGCTTGCAGCA
Source organism: Ferruginibacter sp. (assembly GCA_031429575.1). GTDB lineage: Bacteria > Bacteroidota > Bacteroidia > Chitinophagales > Chitinophagaceae > Ferruginibacter. The sequence goes on along the minus strand of JANOZW010000463.1, from coordinate 5,558 downwards.
TACCCAACAGCATGCCTATAAAAATGATATATTTATTTTTAATACTCAACATTTATATGCGCTTTAAAAATTCGTTGAATTTGTTTTCAATACCATCAAAGTTTTCTTTTTGTACTGCAATATTACCATACCAAATGTATTCGTAATACAAGGCTAGTGATGAAAATTCGTTTCGCTTGGCAGGAGGCAATTCTCTTGCATAAGCACTGTTTGTTTTGTCTACTGCAAAACGTATCAACTCCTTATCGTTTAATTTTTGCAATGTTTTTAAAAACATATAACGCATGGCTACCCTCAAATCGCCTGCTGCATAGGCTTTGCGTTGCAAGCTTTCAAAATCGCTCTCCATATTGTTGTCTATTTCTTCTGCCTCCTCTACTACTTTTTTAGACTTTTTGCCGCCTGTGCCAAATATGCCTTTGCTTAAAAACAATCGGTAAATAATAAAAGCCACTACGCTGCCCCCAATAACCCATAACAATAATTGTAAGAAACCTGAATTTAAAAAACGCTCAAATCCTGATAAACCATCGCTCAAATCTCTGCCTTTTCGCATCGCATTTTGAGCTTCGTCGTCTTCCTTTTTTTGTTTATCTCTAAGCAGACTATCAATGTTATTTATCCAAGCATATCTTTTATTTTCTTTCCAGCTTTTTAAGCTATCTGGGCTTATTATTAAATCTCTAAAATGTACGGTTGTATCCTGTATTACATCTTCTGCAAAAGTAGAAGTATAGTCTTTGGTGGTTATCACATTTTCCTCTGCAATTGTGGGGTCTTCAACATCATCATGCGTTCTAAAAACGGTATCTGAGGCAGGCGTATCATCATACGAATTGCTTTGTGCTTGCAATTGTGCAGTACAGAAACTCGTAATAATAAATAGAAATATTTTTTTATGCATCGGCTTCTTGCAATCGAGATACGATGCCATCTTTCTTTATAAAATATCCTTTGCGGGTGAGTATAATAGGCCAAATTACAAAATACCAAATAATTAGAATAAAAGAAGCAGATAATATTAAAACGCTTACCCAAGTTGGCATTCCATCAGGCTTACGGTCGTAGGTATCGCTCATAAGTTGTGTTACATGGCTTTCTAAAAATGCAGCCATGATAAAAAAGGGTATAAGGCAAATTAAAATTTTGGCTGCATCTTTTGCATGGCGCTTAAAAGATTCCATTCTAGAAAATGTACCAGGAAAAAGGATGCCAGTTGCTAAAATAAAACCAGATGCTCCGCCAATAATTATAGATGCAATTTCTAAAGTGCCATGTATCCAAATAACCAAAATAGATTTCATACCCAGCCCATTGGCAAAAAACATGTGCTGAAAACTACCCAACATAATACCATTGCTCCATAAAATTTGTAACGTATAATATCCCAAAGAAAAACCACCAACAAAAGTTAAAAACGATACCCTAATATTGTTAAACCCAATTCGCATAAACATGTTAAACTTATTTTCATCTTTATACACACCAAAAGGATCTCCTTTAGCAATATTATCTTCCGTCATTCGTACATAATCATCACCTAAAATGCCTCTTACAAAATCAGGATTATGGATAGATGAAAAAACACCAATGGCTACAAAGCTGCAAAATAAAATAGTGGTAAATAAAAATGTGCGGTGGTGCCTTCTAATGATTAGAGGTAATTCATATTTCCAAAAAGTGAAAATGCGGCTATACTTTTCCTTTTTATTTTTGTAAATATTTTGATATACCCCAGCAGCCAATCCGTTAATCCATTTGGTGGCTTTACTTTTTGGGTAAAATGTTTTGGCGTAAGCCAAATCATCCATCAAGGTTATAAAACGTTCAGATGCTTCATCAGGGTCAGTCGTTTCCTCTTGCTGGTAGGTTTTCCATTTCTCCGCATTTTTCTTAATAAACATTGCCTCCCTCATAAGTAATATCGCTGTGTTTTATTTTTACAGATACAATTTCCCGCTTTTTTAATTAATAAAAAAATATCCTTTTTAATTATTTATAAATTTACGCATGTATATTGCAAATAGCTATGCCTACTGTACAAATAAATACCGCCTTTAATGTTGGGCTCGATTTTGAAATTGCCGCTTTTCACAAGCGTTTGCTTGCCTATATCATAGATTTTGTAATATTGGTTATTTACCTATACTCCATGAAGTATCTTTTGTACGATGGGTTAAATCTTTCTTTAGAGAATGCTATGGGCTTTGATATTCTGATTATTTCTATCCCAATGCTTTTTTACTCATTGCTTACAGAAGTATTAATGAATGGGCAAACACTAGGAAAAAAAGTAATGCAAATAAGAGCTATTAGTTTAGAAGGAGGGGAACCAACTTTTGGACAATTTGTGTTGCGGTGGATAACGAAGTTTTACGAATGGCCTTTTTTGTTTGGATACATATACTCCGCAGGGCTGAATATAATTGGGTATGCTATGATAACTTGTTTTTTAGGTATTGCAGTTGTTATTACTATATTATCTACAAAAAAAAATCAGCGCCTTGGCGATTTAGCTGCTGGCACAGTGGTGGTAGATGCCAAAACATCTATGAACATAAACGATACCATTTTTATAAATGTAAACACCAACAATTATAAAGTGGCATATCCTGAAGTAATGAGGCTTTCAGACAATGATATCAATACCATAAAAACCGTACTTACCCAAGCACGTAAGAACCACAACCATGATATTTGTATGCGGGTAGAGTACAAAATAAAAGATGTACTCAAAATAGAATCTAAATTATCGTCTATAGATTTTTTAGAAAAGTTATTGGAAGATTATAATTTTTTAGCAACGAAGGAATAGTATTTATCTAAATGATTTATACATTCCTGTTGCTCCTATTATAATTCCAATTATAGTTGCTAAAATTGTAATGACAAGCACAATTATAAATAGGATACCAGTTATTTTAAAAAAACTATTAAGTTTTCTAATGCCCATATTAAATTGCCCTTGTTCATTTCCTTCTATACCCGCTTTCAAATTTTTGGCGGCTACAAAAAGTGTAATATTTAATAACAACGAAATGCCTGCAGTAAATAAATATCCAATTAAATTAGAGATTCCTGCTGCGTAATTATCAAATTTACTCAATAAAAAAATTGAATATATCGTAGTTATTAAACCCAATCCTAGGTTTACAAAGCTTATGATAGCATAGATGTTACTCCATTGTGATATACCACTCAACTGTGTTTTTGTTTCCTCAGTAACATCTAATTTTAGCAAATTGTTTTCTTGTAAGTAATCCATAATAATAATTTAAAACATTTTAAAAATAGATGTTAGAGAACCTAGTAGAGTAATGATGCTAACAATAGCAGTGATGATGAAGAATATTTTTAAAGAAGAAAAAGCCTCATTCATGGCTAGTGTATTTTCAGTAGCTATAGCCATTTTTATTTTTGCAGAAAAACGGTAAAGAAAATAATATACAACTGCTATACCTATCATAATTACAGCTATAATTGTTATAAGTATTCCTCCGCTATACCCTAGTAATGCTATAAGCGGACTATTTACTTTACTTAGAAATAACATTAATGTACTTCCACCAACGCTAACAGCTATTAATATAATTCCACATAAAATAAACATTGAAATAGAAATAAATTTTGTCCATTTAGATGTTTCTGTAAGTTGTTGTTTTACTTCTTCGTCTATTTGTATGTCTATGCTAGAGAGTTTGTCTGCACTGTAATTTTCCATGTAAAGAGAATTAAAAAGTGAAGAGGCTCAAAAAATTGAACCTCTTTAAATAAAATATTTTCAAGTAAATTATCTTCCTTGTTGTCTCATAGCTTCATTCATAATTGCTGTGCCAAAAAATGCAAATGCAATAATCATTGTTACTATTACCAAACCACCAATAATAAGCCCGATGATAGAACAAACCCTGCCTGCATTCATGTTGCTATAACTAGCTTTTGAATACATTTCTGGATTTGCATCGTATAGTTTTTTGTCTTTGTTGGCAAGTACTAAGCCGATAATGCCACAAATAACACCACCGAATCCGTAGCAAAAACCACCAAGTATAGAAATAATTCCTAAGACAAGAGAGGCTGTAGCATTTGGTAAATTACCAGTAGGATTTACACTGTTTGAACTAAGTAAGTTTGGTTGTTCTGTCATAACAATAGTTTTTTAAAATGCGAGTTTATACATGTAAGATAATAATATAATGGCAAAAACGGAAGGTATTCCAAATTTTATACATTTTTGCAAAAAAGATAATTGCCTTTTACTATTTATTATGATGAGAGAAATTAAAATAATTAATGGCAACAATGCAGGATAAAAATGTATGCTTTGCAAAACATTTCCTTGTAGCAAGGCAATGCAACTTCTTTGCAGCCCACAACCTGGGCACGGTACATGAAAAGTTTTTTTTATTAAACAAGGCAACTGGTGGGCATCTAACCAAGAAATAATATTTAATAAAATCACATTCATTATTTAATATTGATTATTAAATGATGTAAGATAATATTTGTGAATGAAATATTTAGAGAAGCTAACATAACATCTGCATTTAAAATTGTTGCAATGTTAAATTAGAGGTGACAGCTCTCGGAACATACTTTACATTAAAGATTACTTGCAAAGAGGTGACACCTCTTTGTACAACTTTAAAAGCACGTAACATGTCTTCTGTCTAAAATCTATCATCTATAATCTAACTCATTATCCAATCTTTCTCCCATTCTCCGTTTTTCTTTCGGCTTGTAAAAGCACCACATTCTTGTCTTCATTATACACACCTAGCACAAGGCATTCACTTATAAAATTAGCTATTTGTTTTGGTGGAAAATTAATCACAGCAATAATTTGTTTACCCAATAATTCTTCTTTGGCATATAACACCGTTATTTGCGCAGATGAGTTTTTGATGCCTTCAGTGCCAAAATCTATTTTTAATTTGTATGCAGGCTTTTTGGCTTTTTCAAAATCCGTTACTTCTATGATGCTGCCAATGCGGATATCTATTTTTTCAAAATCATCCCAAGTAATCATAAGCTTTCTGTTTTTACGATGGCATCTAAATTTATTACTCCAAAAATATGTGGAAATTCTTCATTTACAGATGCTGCCAATTCATATTTTAATTCGGCTATAAGTTTTGTTTCTTCAATATGCAATAGTACAAGATTTGTTTGCCCTGCATAATAACGTTCTAAAACGCCTTGTACTTGTGCAGCTGTACTATTGTGTATAAAACCTTCGGTGTGTAAAGATGGAGCTTCGTAAAAGCCCGCTGCTAGCGCTTTGTCCCAATTTTCTTTTGTGGTAACGTGGTATATCATTTTACTAATATTTCTATAATGCTTCTTAATTCGTTTATTTTATACTGCTGTGTATTGCTATCGTAGCATTTTACCAATTCAGATAACAACATTATGATGATAGACTTATTATCTAACGGTCTAAAAAAGGCAGACACAGGCGGCACAGATATTTTCTTGAAATAATTTTCTACATCTTTGTGTGAATACATTTGCCCGTTTACAGGATCTATATAAAATTTTATTTTTTCAGAAGCATG
>JANOZW010000462.1:0-2413 GCA_031429575.1 Ferruginibacter sp. | reverse complement strand
AGAATTTTGTGTATTCAGAATGGTGAGCACTCTCCACCAACAATTCATCTAAAGGCGTACCTAATGTAACTGTTGTAAGCGATTGTGTTTCACCTCTTGTGAATAATGCTGAACCGTGCGGTGTTGGTAAAATATCTACCTCCATTTCTAGTTGACGTATATCTTCTGTACCTCTACCATCCAATCTTTTACGATCGTTTAGTATCATATCTCTTACAACATTGTATTGTAACTCTCCTACATAATGTCCAATTAGTTTTTTATCTTGCTCTTCCAATTCAGCAAATTCTGCTTTTACTTCATCGTAGAGTTTACTAAAAGCTGCACTTCTTTCATGCTTTGCAGATGCTGCAGAAGCAATGGCGTACATTTTATCTTTTCCAAAAGCTGTAATTTTTGTATCTAACTCTTCATTTCTGTAAGGTTTAGTATATTCTCTTTTTACAGATGAGCCTACTAAATCTCTCAAATTTTCTTGAGCTTTTACATGAAGTTTTATAGCTTCATGTGCTGCTTCAATAGCAATGATAAGGTCTTCTTCGCTGCACTCTTTACCTTCACCTTCTACCATCATAATATTTTTGCTGGTAGCAGCTATCAAAAATTCATAATCAGCAGTAGCCAATTCTGTACGAGTTGGGTTAATAATAATTTGACCGTTAACCCTTGCTACACGTACTTCTGATAATATTTCTTGGATTGGAATATCTGAAACAGCTAACGCTGCTGATGCTGCCAAACATGCCAATGAATCAGGCATTACTTCATCATCAGACGAAATAAGCGAAACCAATACTTGCACATCGCATAAATAATCTTCAGGAAATAAAGGACGAAGTGCTCTATCTATCAATCTTGAAGTAAGAATTTCATAATCGTTTAAACGAGCTTCTCTTTTGAAAAAAGAACCCGGAATACGACCGTTTGAAGAGAATTTCTCTTGATAATCAACCGATAGAGGGAAAAATGATTGACCTTCTTTTGGTTCTTTGTTGGCAACCACAGTTGCTAAAAGCATACAATTGCCTTGGCGTACTACCACGGCTCCATCTGCTTGGCGGGCCATTTTGCCCGTTTCTATCGTTACCATTCTACCGCCACCGATATCGAACGTAACTTGTTTTGCTTGTAAAAATGACATATTTTAATATTTTGGGTTGAAAATGAACTTTTCAACGGGTATGAGTGTGTGTAATTGTATGGCATATTTAAAAATTTATTTTTCTTTTAAACCTCACCTTTCATCCTCTCCAAAGGAGAGGAAAAGGTAATTTTTAAATATGCCTTAAAGAATAATTCCCAACGGCTAATAAACTGTTGGGAATAAATTCTTGTAATTACATATAATAAATTATTTACGAAGGCCTAATTTCTCAATTAAAGCTCTGTAACCGGTAAGGTCGTGCTTGCTAAGGTAGGTAAGCAATCTTTTACGCTGACCAACCATGATCATTAAACCACGCTGAGAAGAAAAATCTTTTCTGTTGGTTTTAAGATGCATCGAAATATGGTTGATGCGTTCCGTAATCATTGCGATTTGCCCTTCAATAGAGCCAGTGTTTTTAGCGTTTCCGCCATAAGTGGAGAAAATTTCAGATTTTCTTTCTAGTGTTAAATGCGACATTAATTTGTTGTTTAAAACGGTTTTGTTTTATCTTTTTTCTAATTGAGTGTAAAAGTAGTATAAAAAATGTAAATTATAAGGTTAATTGCGCTTTTTTTTTGAATATTGCAGGTATATGAGTGTATCGTTTGCCATAATTGGATGTGGAAGAATTGCCAAAAGGCATGCAGAGCAGATTGCAAAAGTAGGGAAATTGGTGGCAGTATGTGATGTGGTGGTAGAACAAGCTGCGGAATTGGGCAATATTTACCATGCAAACATATATGATTCAATAGAAAAATTATTGGCGCATGAGCCCAATATTGATGTTATAGTTATTTGCACGCCAAATGGTTTTCATGCACAACATTCTATTTTAGCATTACAAGCCAATAAGTATGTGCTTTGCGAAAAACCTTTGTGTATAAAAGCGCTGGATGGAGCGAGAATGATTGCAGCTGCTACCAAAGCTAACAAAAAACTATTTGTAGTAAAACAAAACCGATATAACCCTCCCATTGCTTTTTTAAAAAAATTGATAGACGCCAATAAACTTGGAAAGGTTTATAGCTTTCAAATAAATTGTTTTTGGAATAGACCAAATGAATATTATACTGATTGGAAAGGGACAAAAAAATTAGATGGAGGTACTTTATTTACGCAGTTTAGCCATTTTATAGATTTGTTGTATTGGATGCTGGGTGATGTGACTTCTATACAATCTAGCATAAATAATTTTGCACATTCAGAAATCGAAATTGAAGATACTGGTGCTGTAATTTTTGAAATGCAGAATGGAGCAATAGGCAC
>JANOZW010000461.1:0-3357 GCA_031429575.1 Ferruginibacter sp. | reverse complement strand
TAATGGATCAAGTGATTCTGTTTCTAATAATTTTTGAACGATCTGTAATTCTCCTTCGTTTTGCAAACTGCTGCCATCAGGGCCATGCTTTTCATTATTGCCAGAACCGGCAGTATCAATAAAAGTAATGTGTGCTCCGGTGTTTTGTAAATGTTCCGCAGTTATTAATAAATCATTGTAAAAATAATTGCTGCTGAAGCCGGCAATGGCTTGTCGCATTCTGTATTGTGTATTGAGTAAAAAAACAGTACTAATATTATCAATGCTAATTTCTAAAATAGATTTATTAAAACCAAGATGAGCCGCTTCGTTGCTCAATACGGTTGGCGGTAGTTGAAGATGATCTCCAGCCAATACTATTTTTTCTGCCAATGGAAAAATACACCAAGCCAAAGGTTCAATGCATTGCCCTGCTTCATCTATAACCAATGTATGAAAAGTTATATTTTTTATTTTACTATCGCACAAACCAATGGGCGTGCCAAGTATTACATCTGCTTCAGCAAATAATTTTTCTTCCTTGTACTGCTGCAGTTTTTTTATTTCTGTCCGAATATTTTTTACTTCTTTAAACAATAAATTTCGCTGCTCTCTTTCTGCTTTGCCAAAACTTCTTTTGTATTTGAGCGCCATTTTTCTAAATTCTTCTGCTCGTATTTTTAAAGCTTTTATATCTTTTTGTTGGCTACTATTGGCAAGCCTACCTTCGGGTGTATGCGCAAAAATTTGCTCGTCCACCTTGCTCATATTACCTATACGCAATACTTTTACCCCTTGTTGTATCAAACCTTTGGCAATATTATCTACAGCAGTATTACTCGATGCCGATACCAATATTTTTTCTTCTGCCTTTATGAGTTGTATAATGGCTTCAATAAGTGTAGTGGTTTTGCCGGTGCCTGGCGGCCCGTGTACGATGGCCATATCTTTATTTTGCACAATGGCTTTTACAGCTTGCTGTTGGCTTGCGTTTAGGTTTTTATTTTTAAAGTCTAACGCTTGCTCTTCTAAGTGAATTTGCTTTTTCTCATTACTGCCTGTTGCATGTAATTTTTCAAACAACGCAAACATTTCTTTTTGATGTGGCAGGTTTTGCAACGCCGTTTTCATGAGCATTGTCGTGCGTTGGTCTGGCGCTAGTTTTATACCTACGCCATTGTCTTCGATCCAATCGGGAAAGTCCGATGCAAATAATCTGAACTCCCCAACCTTTCCATCTAAGCTTAATAGAACCCCTTTTATCGGTTGTTCGCTGGCAAAAAAACATTCTATGGTTGCACCATCTTTAAACTGATTGGCCTCAGGCGGAAAATGCAAACGAAAACTTATTTCTGGATAATCTGCATACCCAAAGTTTTTTCTGGTAACGGTAAGTGGGTGAAGCGCCAAACCCTCTGCCTTTAATGCTTTTAAACTATGTTGCTCATCTATACTGTATCGCTTTACTTGCTCTTTTTCTTCGAGGTTTATACAATTTATCAGGGTGGTTATGTGAGCGTGCATCATACAAAAAAAGAAAGTGTAAAAAAGAATTAATATCCTTCTTTACACTTTATTAAAAATTATAAATAATTAAATTATTGTTTATCTATTTTGATATTTCTATTTGAGACACATCCCTTACTACTATTTCTGCTTTGTCTTTAAACAACTCTACTTTACCAGTTACACAAATATTTTTTTCTTTTAATTGTTGCTCTGGTATATAGCCAAGTTTATTCCGTACATCAAGTGTAATCATAATCGTAATAGGGCTAGCAGGAAATGCTGCACCCATGTTTAATAAAGTGGGGCTGTTATTAGATGTTTCAAAAAAACGTCCCCCAAATATTTTGCCACATACTTTTACATTGTCTCCAACGTGCTTAGCGGCTTCTTCGGGTGTAAGTGCTTGTGCATTGCAAAATTGAGCGAACGCCACAAATGCCAAAAGGGTAAAGATTTTTTTCATGAGATATGTTTTAGCTTGGTTTAAGAGTATCAAACGTAAAGATATACAATTTAATTGCAATAAAATGGCCTTATTTATTAACGCCTTATTTTCTTGAAACCTGCCATGGTATTGCTTTGCAAAATATAAAGATTTTTTAATGCATATTTAACAATATCATAATGTAATTTTTATCGAAAAATCCAAAAAAGTTATCCATACTATGTGCATTATCCACGTGGAAAACTTCTAAAAAATGCTGCATCCTATGTCCGTATTGCATTAGGCATGTTTGTAAACATTGTGTGAAAAACTAATAGAATTATTTCTATTGAATGATTAGTAATATTGTTCTCAGAGAGTACGGAAACAAATATTTGAGGAAGTAAGATAAATGAGGAGCATCCCACAAGTACTTTTTGCAAACAACAAAATTTCTTAAAAAATATATAGATGAATATCGAACCGCTTTTGGCTGATAATAAAGACCGCTTTGTACTTTTCCCAATAAAGCACCAAGACATATGGCAAATGTATAAACAAGCTGAAGCAAGTTTTTGGACTGCTGAAGAATTAGACCTTACAACAGATGTACAAGATTGGGCTAATAAATTAAATGATGATGAACGTTATTTTATTAAACATGTATTAGCATTTTTTGCAGCAAGCGATGGTATCGTAAATGAAAACCTTGCGGTAAACTTTTTAAAAGAAGTGCAATACCCTGAAGCCCGTTGTATGTATGGTTTTCAGGTAATGATAGAAAATATACATAGCGAAGCTTATTCTCTTCTTATTGATACATACATAAAAGATGTTGTAGAAAAAGACAGATTACTAAGAGCAATAGACACCATAGAGTGCGTACAGAAAAAAGCAGAGTGGGCATTGCGTTGGATTGACAAAGGCACTTTTGCTGAAAGGCTAATTGCTTTCGCAGCAGTAGAAGGTATATTTTTCTCGGGTTCTTTCTGCTCTATTTTTTGGTTGAAGAAAAGAGGCTTGATGCCAGGGCTTGCTTTTGCAAATGAGTTGATCAGTAGAGATGAAGGATTGCATTGCGATTTTGCTTGTATGTTGTACACGCAGCATCTAGAAAATCCATTACCAAAAGAAACGGTTACACAAATTATAAGAGACGCTGTAGAAATAGAAAAAGAATTTGTAACAAGCGCATTACCTGTTGGTCTTATTGGCATGAACTCAAAATTAATGTGCGATTACATTGAGTTTGTGGCTGACCGTTTATTGGTAGCATTAGGCTGCAGCAAAATATACAATGCCATCAATCCATTTGATTTTATGGAAATGATTTCATTACAAGGCAAAACAAACTTTTTTGAAAAAAGAGTAGCAGAATATCAAAAAAGCGGTGTGAAGGAAAATGCTTCAAAAGCTTTCTCAATGGACGAAGATTTTTAAAAGTT
>JANOZW010000460.1:0-3330 GCA_031429575.1 Ferruginibacter sp. | reverse complement strand
AAAAAAATATGGAAACAAATAGTATTCCTTTTGAAAAAAAACTAGTGAAAAGTAAGCCAAATGTTTATTTAATGATGTTTGATGGGTATCCTGGATATAAAAGCTTGAAAGATAGCTTCGCTTTTCAAAATGATTCATTGTATCAATATTTTGATAAAAATGATTTTACGATATTGCCTACTTTTTCAAATTACAATTATACTTATTATAGTATAGCAACAATGTTTAACCTAGATTATATTAAAGATGCATCTATTTCCATGCCATTAAAAATGGATGATTTTAACTTAAGAGCCAAAGAAATAAAATATTCAAATTTGGTTAGTATTTTTAATTCAATGAACTATAGTATAAGAAATTTTTCTCTCTACGACTTAAAAGATAGCCCAGGACTTGGGTATTCTTTTGCTTTGAATATTGGCAATTTTCAATTAATTACAGATAAAATGCTTCATGCAAGATTTGTAAGAGATGTAGGCTGGTTTTTTATAACTGGTAAATATGCTATTCCTTTGTTTAAAAACAAATTTAATTACGAGTCAAATAAATATAATGATAAAGTACAATCAAGCCTTAGTGCTTTTTTATTAGAAAAAAATACTGTACCACAATTTGTCTATTTACATTTTTTATTGCCACATTGGCCTTATTACTACGACGAAAATTCTATTTTGGATAAAGAAATTTCTTTTTTTGATGAGTCAGCTTTTGCTGATAAAAAAAAATTCTTAAGTTACTTAAAATATACAAATATGAAAATGAAGTCCTATGTAAATCAAATAATTTCAAGAGATTCAACTGCTATCATTATTTGTATGAGTGATCACGGTTTTAGAGAGTATATTTCGGAAAACAAAAAACTAGTACCTGCAATTTTTGATAATTTTTGTGCAGTACGTCTCGCCAATACAAATAATTTACCTGCAGATAATGTAGGTAGTAATGTAAATGTTTTTAGATATTTATTCAATACTCAATTTAACCAACATTTACCCTATTTAAAAGATACTTCATTTTTTTTGGAGGGTGGTTCAAAAAGTATAATAAAATGACAATACTAAAAAAATATCCGCTTTATATTATTTTGTTTGCAATATTTTTTTGCTTGCATGGCACTGTAGAAAATTTTGGATTTGTTTCTTTCCAAGATTCTATTGATGCTGGCAAGCAAGTACTATTTGGTACACTTTTATTGTTTGGTATTCTTTTATTAATGTCAAAAAAAATACGTTTTACAGGTATTGTTAGTTTTTTTATAGCTAGTTGGTATTTCTTTTTTGGTGCTATAAAAGATGGATTAACCATTTCAATACCATCTATTAGTGGGTATTCAGTGTTGCTGCCATTATTGATAACCATTACAATTTTACTTGGCTTATTTATTAGAAAAAAAATAATCCTTCAAGAGAAAATTACACTTTATTTAAATATTTTAATAATTGTTTATTGCTTAATAGATGTAGGTATATTGTCGTTTAAAAATATAAATAAAAAAGAAATACATCCTGATACTTCAATTTCCTTTAATATAGATATTGTAAAAGAGAAACCTAATCTGTATTATTTTTTGTTTGATGAATATGCTGGGTATAAAAATTTGCAAGATAGTTTTGGCTTTAAAAACGATAAACTATACAATCATTTGAAAGCAAATGGTTTTGTAGAGTTGCCTATTTCACCAAATTATGCTATGACAACATTTTGCATGTCCTCCATTTTTAATATGAAATACGTGCAACCTCTAAAGGATACAAACAATATGACATTTGCAGATTACCAGGAAAGGTTAAGAGAAATTCGCAATGCTACTGTATTTAATTCGTTCGAAAAAATGGGATATGCGGTTCACAATTTTTCTATTTTCGATGTAAAAGACCAAAAAAGTTTAGAAACAAATTCTTTTGTTTTAAACCACAGTCAATTGTTAAATCATAAAATGCTTCACAATAGAATATTAAAAGATTTATCTCATTTATTTGTGTTTGGCAAATACGGGCTTAATTTTTTTAGAAAATTAATCTTTAACGAGAATGAAGTTTATAATAAAAGTGTAGAAAAGGGTTTCTTAAAAATTCTAAATGAAAAAAAGCAACAACCAAATTTTGTGTATGCACATTTCTTGATGCCTCATTCTCCCATTTTATTTGATAGCCTTGGAAATCGAATTTCTGACCAAATTGTAGCACAAAATACAATTACCCCATCTCTAACAAAAGGTTTGTATCTGTCTTATTTAAAATATACAAATTCAAAAATCATAACCTTTGCCGATGAAATTATTAAAAAAGATTCATGTGCCATAGTGGTAATAATGAGTGACCATGGTTATAGAGATTGGTTAACTAGAAATGAATATCAGCCATATAGTTTTTACAATATGTGCTTTGTAAGAAATATAAAGAAAGAAATCTCTAGTCCAAGCCCACAACTCACGAATGTAAACTTTTTTAGACTTTTCTTTAATGATTATTACAATCAATCTATTCCCTATGTAAAGGATAGAGTTGGTTTGTCTCTATTTCATTAGGTAAAAGTACATATCACACAACTGCCATTTTTGCACCCTATTTCCATTGGCACAATGATTGACAAATAGATAAAAACAAATAAAAATTTAGATCATGGGAAAAATAATAGGAATTGACCTAGGCACTACCAACAGTTGTGTATCTGTAATGGAAGGCAACGAGCCAGTAGTAATTGCAAACGATGAGGGGCGACGTACAACGCCGTCAGTAGTGGCTTTCTTAAAAAATGGAGAGCGTAAAGTAGGAGATCCTGCTAAACGTCAGGCTATTACAAATCCTCAAAATACCATAAGCAGTGTAAAGCGTTTTATGGGGCGTAGATTTGATGAGGTTACGGAAGAAAGCAGCCATTGGAGTTATAAAGTAGTAAAAGGTGACAATAATACCGTGCGTATTGACATAGATGGCAGAATGTACACACCGCAAGAAATTAGTGCGATGGTGTTGCAAAAAATGAAAAAAACGGCAGAAGACTATCTTGGAACTGAGGTAACGGATGCGGTAATTACCGTACCGGCCTATTTTAATGATGCTCAACGTCAAGCTACAAAAGAAGCGGGTGAAGTTGCAGGTTTAAATGTTCGTCGTGTAGTAAATGAGCCTACTGCTGCAGCATTGGCATATGGTTTAGATAAAAAGGGTAAAGATCAAAAAATTGCTGTATTCGACCTTGGTGGTGGTACATTTGATATTTCTGTATTGGAATTGGGCGATGGTGTTTTTGAAGTAAAATCTACCAATGGAGATACGCACTTAGGAGGTGATGATTTTGATAAAGTGATTATGGATTGGTTGGCAGATG
>JANOZW010000459.1:0-5019 GCA_031429575.1 Ferruginibacter sp. | reverse complement strand
GAAGTGTTTTTGCCAAAAGTAAAAACAACCAATGAAGATGATTTGGAAAGCAACAAAGAACCATTGTACGTGGGTTTCTTTCACACAGGAGCTTATCAAGATCAAATAAGTGGATATGGAGGTATAAAGCATTGCCTCATTCCTTCACCAAAACATATCATTATAGAAAGAGATAAAAACGGTAAACTAATAGAGTGGGTGTATGCTAAAGAACAAACATCGCAAAGTATGTTGAAGATCTTAGGGTATTCTTAGTTTTATGAAATTCGAAATATATGTCTGGCACTGATTGTAAATAATACAAAGTCCAAAAAAATAATATTGTCAGGGTGAGCTTGTCGAACCCGATGCATTAAATGAACCCTGCCTTCGAAATCCTCTGTGGCGGAGACCACTTTTATAATTTAACGGACTAGTTAAAAATTTATGACAATTGGTATGATATCTATTTTATTTTTTTGCTAATATCGCAACGGTAAGTCTGCTCACACAAACAAGTTTCTCTTGTTCGTTGTGTATTTTTATATCCCACACATGTGTGCTACTGCCTATGTGTATGCGTGTTGCCGTTGCTATTACCATTCCATCTTTTGCGCCACGCAAATGATTGGCATTTATTTCTAAGCCTACACATATTTGTTTGCTCGTATCTATCACAAGCGCAGATGCAATGCTACCAACAGTTTCAGCCAATGCACAACTAGCACCACCATGCAATAAGCCATAAGGCTGTTTGGTTCTTTCATCCACAGGCATACTCATTTTCAAAAAATCATTTCCTAGTTCTATAAATTGCATACCTAAGTGGGTACCCATTGTAGAGACGTTTAAATTCTGCGCTATTATTTCTTGTAAGGTTAAATCATTTTTAAACCAAATACGATCACTTACCATTTTTAAAAGATTTCTTTATCGATTTATTTACCGCTTTAGGTAAAAATTTAGACACATCACCACCATTGCGCAGCACATCTCTCACAAGGGTAGATGCTACAGAAGTAAATTGTGGTAAGCAAGTAAAAAATACGGTTTCAATATTTTCTGCAATGCTGCGGTTCATATCAGCAATGGCTTTTTCGTATTCAAAATCGTTTACGTATCGTATGCCTCTAATAATAAATTCAGCACCCACTTCTTTGCAACAATCTACCGTAAGTCCATCATACAAAACTGCATCTACTTTATCATTATCAACATATATTTCTTTCAACCAATCAATACGCTGTTGATCGCTAAACATAGGTTGTTTGTTTATATTTCTACCAATGCCAATGATTACTTTATCAAAAAGTAGCAATGCACGATCTATAATATCGGTGTGCCCAAGTGTAATGGGGTCAAAGGTTCCAGGGAAAAGACAAATTCTCACTAATGAATAATTTTATAATGAATAATTAATAATTTGATTTATGTAAGATGTAATAAAATTATACAAATTAACCTACATAAACTCATAAATATTTAGAAGTTTGCTGTATCGAATATAGATTGCTTAAACAAAACTTTCAACCTTAAACTTTGAACCTTCAACCATTTCGTTCCGCCAACAAATACAACACCGCCATCCTCACCGCCACACCATTTTCTACTTGGTCTAAAATAATTGAATTCTTTCCATCCACTACATCACTGTCAATTTCCACGCCACGGTTTATTGGGCCGGGGTGCATTATCACAATTTCTTTTCCTAAACTTTCCAATATTTTTTTACTCACACCATAAGCCAAATTGTATTCTCTCAATGTAGAAAACAATACTTTCTTTTGTCGCTCCAATTGTATGCGAAGTACGTTTGCCACATTACACCATTGCAAAGCTTTTTTTAAATTGTATTCTACTTTTACGCCAAGTGCTTCTTCTATATATTTTGGTATAAGCGTTGGAGGACCTGCCACCATTACTTCTGCGCCCATTTTTTTTAGTAAATAAATATTGCTCAATGCTACACGGCTGTGCATAATATCACCAACCAAGACAATTTTTTTACCAGCAAGTGTACCCAATTTTTCTTGTATCGAAAATGCATCTAGCAAAGCTTGTGTAGGATGTTCGTTGGTACCATCACCAGCATTTATGATAGCTGTATTGGGTAATTGTTTTGCTAAAAAATGTGCAGCACCGCTAGCCGCATGGCGCATCACTATCATATCCACTTTCATGCTCAAAATATTATTTACCGTATCCAGTAATGTTTCTCCTTTTGAAATGGAAGAGGCAGACGCACTAAAATTAATCGTATCTGCACCCAATCTTTTTTCGGCAAGCTCAAACGATATGCGAGTGCGAGTACTGTTTTCGTAAAATAAATTTACAATCGTTACATCTCTAAGCGATGGAACCTTTTTTACAGGTCGTTGTAAAACGTCTTTAAATGTAGTGGCAGTTTGTAAAATAAGGGATATATCTTCCGTAGAAAGTTCTTTAATGCCTATTAAATGTTTTGACGATAGTTGCATTAAGGAGCGAAGCTATTGTATTATTTTGAGAATAGAAAATTATTAGAAAATAAATTACAGTTTTAAGTTTTGTTTTCTTTTGCGGTCGGCTGCAAATAACTATCAGCATTGGCTCGGGCTGTCTGAAGTACTCCTCGTCGGTCGTTCCTCCCTCCTGTGGGGTACTACTGCCCATCCCGCCGCACGTCAACGGAAAATCTTTTATCAACTTTTATCGAAAATATCTTAGCCTTTTTTATTTGCTTGTAATTCTTTCTGCAAATTCTTTTAATTTATAAGGATTAGAATGCCCTTCTTCTATTGCTTGCTTTATTATTTCATCAAAGTTCCAATCATCACTTCTTATACCCTTAGCTAATAATTCTTCTATTTTATTTTCTGCTTCTGCCAAAAATTCAGTGTAATGCGCATATCTAAGAAACCATAATTCTAATTGCATCTCATTTTCTTCATCAGTATTAAAAGCAATTATTAGATATTTTTCAGCCTCTTTTTTTTGTCCAAGTTCCAATAAATATTGTGCATAATAGCGACTGTAAAATGGATTTTCTGGCTCTTCCCTTAGCGCTTTGCTATAATACGGGGCTGCTGCATTATATTCTTTTTTTACAGCGGATAAAAATACTGCATAATGGAAATTATTCAATGAGTTATCAGGCTCTGCAAGAAGCATTTTTTTAAAAATTAATTCAGCATTTATATTGTCTTTTATTCTATGATAAAGAAACACGGCATATGATACATTTACATAGGAATCATTTTCATTTATTGCTAACGCTTTTTTATAATATTTCTCTGCATTAGGAAAGTCATTCTTTGACGAATTTAAAAAGTTTGCATAATTCACAATTGTTATTAAATCCTTAGGGTTACATTCAATCGCTTTTTTATAATATAATTCGGCATTTATATTGTCTTTTTTTATCGTTTTTAGAAAGTTTGCATAGGTGCCTAATACGAAATTATTTTCTGGTTCAATAGCAATTGCCTTAAGGTATAAAGTTTCAGAAGTTGCATTATCTTTTTTTATAGTTTCTAAAAATAAAGCATAGAAAATTAAATTATTAATGTTGTTGGGTTCAATTTCAAGTGCTTTGGTAAAATAAATTTCAGCCTCAATTTGGTTTTTTATTTCCGAACTTAAAAAATCTGCGTACTCTCCAATCAATTTAGCGTTACTTGGATTAGCCTCAATTGTTTTTTTAAAAAAAAATAATGCTTTTTCCGAATCTTTTTTTGTAAATCTTAAATAATTAGTATAATTTTCTAATGGGGTTACATCTTTTGGCGCTAGCTCAAGCGCTTTTAAGTATAGTTTTTCAGCACTGTCATAATCTTCATTTACCTCTTTTAATTGATTGGCATAGTTTCCAATTGTTATATAGTCCAAAGGATTTGCCTCTATTGCTTTTTTATAATACAACGCTGCATTTACATTATCTTTTTTTACAGTCTTTAAAAAATTTGCATAGTTACCTAATACAAAACTATTTTCCGGCTCTATCGCAATTGCTTTCAAGTATAAAGTCTCCGGAGTAACGTCATCCTTTTTTATTTTTTCTAAATAAAGGCTATAATAAACCAAATTATTAATATTATTTGGATCTATTTGAAGGGCTTTAATAAAATTTTCTTCAGCAGCTGAATGTTCCTTCATTACCTCCGTTAAAAAATTGGCATAGTTACCAATTGCAGTAGCATTGGTTGGGTCAGTTTCTATGGCTTTCTTGTAATAAATTTCTGCATTTGCATAATCTTTTCTTTCAGCTTTTAAAAACCCAGCATAATTTCCATATGACTTTAAATTAGGCAATTCAGTATTGATAGATTTTAAATAAAATTCTTCAGCTTTGTTGAAATCTTTTTTTACAAACTCGTTATATATGGCAATATTTCCAATTATACCTGAATCAGTTTTATTATACTCCAATGCCTTACTATAGACCTCGTCTAAGTTTTTATAATCTTTTACGATAAAATGTAGAAAATAGCTATAGCTCCACCATAGCCAACCTGCCGTTGGATATTTTTCTAAGGCCTCTTGATACAAGTTTTTCTTTTTCTCAAGGTTTGTCTCTTTGTCAATTAAATCGCCATACTCTAATGCTGAAAATCCCTTTTCTAAAATTGGGATATTATTATCCGATTTCTGAAGTTTTTCTTGTTTAAGCGCTTCTTTTTTCTCACTTATCTTAGCTTTTTGTAGTAAAATATTTGTGGTCCTCTCTTTCGTTATATCTTCAAAAATTTTATCCTGCAAATTAATCTCATCAAAGGCATGACCAAATTCATGCATCAATTCATCAAAACCATTAATGCCAACAAATTTACCATCATGCTTTTCAATTAGCGATACAACTCTTTTGGGTAAATTATTTAAATTCAAATCGCACCAAAAAAAATTGCTTGGCGTTTTCATGCTTTCAAAGTAACTCATCAAACCTTCATCATTGCCACCATAACCAATTACTATTGGTATATGTGTGCTAAAAATTGCATCCAAAGGCGCCTGCCATGCGGGGTCTAGTTTGCTTATTTCATCAGGATCACTTTTAGGGGAAAG
>JANOZW010000458.1:0-2861 GCA_031429575.1 Ferruginibacter sp. | reverse complement strand
ACTCCAGTTACACCAAACAATCCGCCTACATTGCCATCAATTATTTTCTTTTCTACATCGCTGCTCACTACTGCACCGGTAAGTATTCCCCCACCTGGCGTTAATAAATTTAGCTGACCAATTTTTTCAGCGGTTGTCATCTTTTTCATTAACGCCGTTACAAAAAGATTCATTCTTACATCGACATTATTTTGTGCCATTGTATTTATGGCAACCAATAAAAGCAGGGAAAGCATTATTTTCTTCATTAAATATTTTTTAAAACGTATGTAAATTCGATTATGTAACATGTAAATATTATTACTTTAAATGCGGACTCGTAAATTTAAGTTTTTTTAAACCAATTTGTATTTCAGGACAACTCATAAATAACTTCCACAATAATCCAGTTCTGTAATTTTCCATCATCACTACTATTGGCCCTTGGTCTATGGCTAAATATCTTGGCGCATACCAATTGTATTGTTCACTAAAGGCATCATAAAAACCAAACGGCCCCCATATATTTTCTTTTAAACTATCATTTGTAAACCAATATTTCATTGCAGCCATTGACTGTGCAGGCGTATAAGGAAAAGAAGACAAAGCAGCAGAAGGTGTAATAACACCCAAATCATTTTCCATATTAGGAGCATGTGCTGCGTAAGAATCTTTTGAGTAGCTTGCTGTAAGCCCCCAATTATTTGCTGCATATCCTTTGTATTTTTTTGGATTATCCACGCACCATTGATAATTTATAAGAGAAAGATTTTTGTTCTCTTCCCAATAATTTGCATACTTGTCTTTAAGCCCATTTGGATCTAAACCCAGATATGAATAATGCGACCAAAAAAGCGGACCGCCATGTGGAGGATTGCCTTGGTATTGTAGATGTAATGTATAACCTGCGTAAGAAGATGTCCCTTTTATCTTTCCATTTTGTGCCCATCCTTCATGATATACTTCTGCAGGTACGCCATGTGTAGGAGATGATGCTGCGAGTACGTACATGATTAAACATTCATTGTAACCATGCACGGCAAAATTCATTTTCCAACCATTGTTTGGGCTCCAATGCCAATACAAAACATTTTTACCATTTCTATAAAAATCAAATTCCGTTTCTTTCCAAAGTTTATCTACCCTTGCTGCTAGTTTTTTTTCTTCTTTATTACCATTGGCAAAATATTGTCGTACACATAACAAACCTTGTAGCATAAAAGAAGTTTCTACCAAGTCTCCCCCATCATCGTTTTTGCTAAATGGTTTTACTTTGCCCGTTTCCCCATTCCACCAATGCGGCCACACACCATGAAACCGATCTGCTGTTTCAAGAAAGTTCAGTATTTTTTCTATCTGTTTTCTTCCCTGTTCTTTTGTAATGAAATGTCGCTCTATACCAACAAGTATAGCCATTACTCCAAAACCTGCACCACCACTTGTTACTATATTTTTATCATTATTGGGATAATCATTATCTACATGAAACCGCTCTCTAGCCAAGCCACTTACTGGTTCTGCGCCATCCCAAAAATATTTGAATGTTTGTTGCTGTACGGTTCTAAATAATGCAGTGTCTTCTGCTGCTATTATTGATAATTTTTGTACGGACAGTTTATTATTTGATGTGCAATTGTTTGTAGTAATCACAATTACAAAAGCAACAAAAAAAATATTAAATTTTCTTTTTATCATACACTTTATAAATATGGTGCTGTAAATCCTAATGACAATAAACCTGATTTTATTTCAGGTGCACTTGTAAATAAATTCCATAATAAACCTGTGCGATAATTTTCTATCATTATAATCATTGGTCCTTGGTCTATGGCTAAGTAAGAGTTGGCGACCCATGGATCACTCAATTTAAATGCATCATAAAAACCATATTGGCCCCAAAGTTTATCTCCGAGTTTGTAATAAAAAAACCTTAATGCATTCATTGATTCTGTGGGTGTAAAAGGCATGGCTGATATGGCCGCTGTAGGTGTTATTACACCAATATCATTATTAGGTTCATTTGCATTGTAGCCATTGGGCACATCGCTAGCAGTAAGCCCCCAGCAGAGATTGCTATACCCATTCCAACCTCTTGGATTAGCCTTACAATATTCGTAATTTATTTTTGTATGGTTGGTTACTTGTTTTTTATAATCAGCATAGGTATCTACCAATCCATTTGGGTTAATGCCTACGAAAGAATATTGCGATAGAAAAAGTGGACCACCCAAATTGGGGCCAAGTGGCAATTGGAAACCATAGTACGTATTGTTGTTTACCATTGCACCGTTTCGAGCCCAACCATTTGTATAAACGATTGGTGAAATTCTATTTGCTGGAGTTGGCGCAGATGCAGCAAGCGCATATACAATAAGTGCTTCGTTCCAGCCGCCGATTTGTTGGTTTATAATCCATCCTTTATCTGTACTCCAATGCCAGTACAATACGTTTTGATTATTTTGTCTATACCAGTTCCATTCTACTCCATTGTAAATGGTATTTATTTTATTGCGCAAATCTGTCTCCGTAGCATCTGCTGTAGAAAAATATTGCCGAGCTGTAATTAAGCCTTGCAATAATAAAGATGTTTCTACCAAATCTCCACCATTATCATTTGCACTAAAGGGTATGGTAGCGCCTGTGGCACCATTTATCCAATGCGCAAAAGCACCATGGTATTTTGCACAATTGGTCAATAAAAAATTGCTTATTTTAAGAACCCTAGTAGCCGCATCTCCTCTGGTTATAAAACCTCTGTTAGCAGCAGTTACAATAGCCATAACCCCAAAACCAGTGCCACCGGTAGTTACTAGGTCGCCACTTGTATTTCTTTCTCTTGCCATGCCCGAAATAGGATGACCAAAATCCCAAAAATATTTAAA
>JANOZW010000457.1:0-13628 GCA_031429575.1 Ferruginibacter sp. | reverse complement strand
TTACTTATTGCCAAAATGCGCCAACCTTTCCACTGGTTGTAGGTGGTACAAATTTACAATGGTATAGTAGTCCAACAGGTGGTACAGCAAGCACAATTACACCACCGGTATCTTCTGCAACTGCTGGCATATTTACTTTTTATGTAGCACAAAAATTGGGTAATTGCGAAGGGCCACGAGCAGCCATTGTTGTAGATATTACAGCTACACCAACAGCACCAACGGTAGTTACGCCATTTAATATTTGCCCGAACGATATTGCTCCGCCATTACCAGCAACGGGTACAAATTTATTGTGGTATAGTACAGCAATAGGTGGAGTTGGTAGTACAATTGCACCGGTGCCCAATACAGCCATTTTTCCTGCTACTTATACCTACTATGTGAGCCAATCTACATCGGCTGCTACAGGTAGCTGCGAGGGGCCAAGGGTTGCTATTGTAGTAACAGTAGATAATCCTTTGCAAATAAATGTAGGATTAGATCCAACTATTTGTGAAGGAGAATCAGTAAAAATATTACCTGTTGTAACACCTACGGGTGCTGCGTATGAGTGGCGAGCTGATAGGGTACCGCTTAGTACCATTGACGATAGATTTATAAAAGATGCTACTGTAAATCCAATAGACACTGGGGTGTATATTTTAAAAGCAACACTCGGCGGATGCTCTAAAGAAGATACACTAAACGTAAATGTAATTTGGAAGCCAATAATAAATGCTGGATTAACAAAAGCCATTTGTTTGGATAGTTCTATTTTGCTAACAGCAGTTGTTTCACATAATTCGAGTGATTCTATTTCGTATTTGTGGTCGCCTACGGATAGCCTTGCTACACCTGATGCATTACAAACATTGGCATACCCAACAAAAACTACTTTATATACTATTTCTTTTCAAACAAAACCCATTTATGGTTGTGATTTTAAGGGATCGAGTTCAGTAAAATTAGTAGTGCAAAAAATAGATAAAGCATTTGCAGGAAATGATACCATTGCCGTAAAAGGAGCATCACATGTATTAATGGGTAGAGGTGGATTAAATTACACTTGGTCTTCTCCAGCTGGTATAAATATTAGGAATCCATTTTCACAAAAAGCATTGGTAACATTAAATGACGATGCGCAATTTTATTTGAAAGTAACGGATGCGATTGGCTGCGAAGGAAGAGATACTGTTTTTGTAAAAGTATATGATGGGCCTACGTTTAATGTGCCCAATAGCTTTACGCCAAATGGCGATGGGCTGAATGAAATTTTTAGAGCAATACCAGTTGGTATGGCAAATTTTTATTTCAGGGTTTTTAACCGTACTGGTCAATTAATGTTTGAAACAAGCCAATATTTAAAAGGATGGGATGGTACAATTAATGGGAAACCACAACCCAATGGAACTTATGTGTGGATTGTGACTGGTACGGATAAGGATTATAAAAAAGTACAGATGAAGGGTACAGTGAATTTGATACGATAGAAAAATTAGTTACAAAAAACTCCGAATAATTTTCGGAGTTTTTTTATTCTATAGTAAGGTTTAATTTATTCCCTTAATGATTTGTTTCAGTTCTTTGGTAGTAATAATATTGCGGAATGATTTTCGCCGAAGTGCTTTGTATAGTTTTAAATCGCTAGTCCATAATAATGAATCTAACGCCAAAGAAAATGCTAAAAAAATGGTATCTTTTTTATCAATATCCGCAGTTAATTCATTTGCTTTTATAATAATTTCTTTATTTAATTCTTTAGAAGAAAGTAAATTCATAAAGCGGATAAGGTCAAATAAGTTTTCATTAAATAAGTTTAAATCAACTTTGGATTTGTAACAGACTCTAACCTTGTGATTGTTAATTTCTTCAAGTGCATACTCTGGTAGAACAAAAATCTATTTTATATTTAGAAGATTTCAATAAAGTAAACAAATCACTTTGTTTATTTAAACAAGCACTAATAATAATATTTGTATCTACGATTATTATCATTGCGGTTTCATATCAAATTTCTCCAAAATTCTGTTCCATGCCTTTGTATTAATCTCTTTTGATAATTCATTAATAATCCTCTGTGAAACTTTTTTTGTAGGAGCAGATTTTTCTTTTTCTACTGCAAGTGCATATTCTTTAATACGTTTAATACGAGCAACTCCAATACTTTTAGGAACCTTAATGGTTACATAGTCTTTATTTAATGTTTCAGTTGCCATAATATTTTATTTTTTCAAATATACAAAATAGTTAGAATTCTTTAAAGCTTATTGTGCTATTTTCAATTGTTAAAATATGCTGTAGCCCACACTTCAACGCAAAATTATTTTTCTGATGCCCCACAGGAAAATCAAAACAAACTGGGTAATTGTATTCTTTTATTTTTTCTAAAACTATTTCTTCTATTGTTTTTCCAAACTCATCGCCTTCATCGTCTTTTTTTATTTTGAAACCACCAACAATAAGCGCAGCAAGGTTTGCAAGTTTCCCGCTTCTTTTTAAATTCCAAAACATTCTATCTATACTGTATAATTTTTCGCTTGTATCCTCTACAAATAGTATTTTATTTTTTGTAACAATGTCGCTAGGAGATGCAGCTAGACTTTCTAATGTTTTTAAATTACCACCTACTAAAATCCCTTTTGCTTTGCCTAGTTTGTTATTAATATTTAATGGAATATTGTAAATCATTTTTTCGCCCAACAAACATTTTCTAATGCTATCTAATGTTTCTAATTGTATGGCTTCAGCAATGGCGGGTGCTACAAAACTGTTGCACATTTTTGAATGCAATGTAGCTATGCCAAAATTTTTATTGATGTGGCTATGCAAAACAGTGACATCGCTAAAGCCAATAATCCACTTTGGTTTTTTTATAAATTTTGTAAAATTAAGTTTGTCGATAATGCGTACCAAACCATAACCACCTCTTGCAATCATGATGGCTTTTAAATTTTCATCGTCTAGCATTTGTTGTAAATCTGCTATTCGTTCTTCATCGGTACCGCCAAATGTGAACGATTTTTTTCCAATGGTACTGCCCATTTTTATGACAAATCCCCAAGATTGTATCATATTAATAGCATCGTTACAATCTACAAGCGTAATATAACCTGCTGCACTTGTAATGCCAATGGTATCGCCTTTTTTTAAATATGGTGGAATTTTAGCAGATGCTTCATCTTCATTTATTGCTGAAACACTTTCTGACATTGCTTTTAGCGATGTTAATGCCAATAGGGTGGATGATATAAATTTCTTTCTTTGCATATGGTAAAAGTAATATTATATTGTAAATGTAAAATTGAATTTAGTGAAATTTCGGTATTGGGTAGAGTTTCGATATTTTTGCAAGGATGCATGATAGTATGTTGGCTTTAAAATAATTTTATTTTATTTAATTATCGAAATGTCTCCGCCAAAGGGCGGATGTCGAAGGCGGGTTTATTTATTTTAAAACCTCGTTTTGGATAGCATCGGCTTCGACAAGCTCAGCCTGACAACTTTTATAATGGAATGTATGAGTATAAAACTATTGCATCAATCTATTGCATAATAAAAGATGAATAATGGTATGTCGATGAAGTGAGTGACACAACGATGATGACCATAGAGGTGTTTTTGCTTGGACACAAAATTTATTTTGTGAAATAAAAAAATGTATTGTATTAAAAAAAGAAAATGACTAACCCAAAAAGATACTTAATAACCTCCGCCCTGCCTTATGCAAATGGGCCAAAACATATTGGACACCTTGCGGGTGCATACTTGCCGGCGGATGTATATGTGCGTTACCTGCGTGCGCAAAAGCGTGATGTGGTGTATGTATGCGGAAGCGATGAACATGGCGCTGCTATTACGATACAGGCCATGAAAGAAAAAACAACTCCAAAAGCTATTGTAGATAAATACCATGCTATGTTGAAAAGCAATATGGCAGATTTGGGTATTTCGTTTGATATTTATCACAGAACAAGTGAGCAAATACATCATGAAACAGCGCAAGAGTTTTTTACGATGCTGAATGATAATGGTGATTTGGAAATAAAAGAAACAGAACAGTTTTTTGATGAGGAAGCCAATACTTTTTTGGCAGATAGATACATTATTGGTACTTGTCCTGTATGCGCAAATGATAGTGCGTATGGCGACCAATGCGAAAAATGTGGTACAGATTTAAGTCCGGAGCAATTGATAAATCCGAGAAGTACATTGAGTGGAAATGCACCAATAAAAAAAGCAACTACACATTGGTATTTGCCATTAAATAAGCACGAAGATTTTTTGCGTAAGTGGATTTTGGAAGAGCATAAAGAAGATTGGAAAGCCAATGTGGTAGGGCAATGCAAGGGATGGATAGAAATGGGCTTGCAACCAAGAGCGGTTACTAGAGATTTGGATTGGGGGATTGCTGTACCACGAGAAGACGGGGCTGGAAAAGTGTTGTATGTATGGTTTGATGCGCCGATTGGATACATAAGTGCAACCAAACAATGGGCATTAGATAATGAAAAAGATTGGAAACCTTATTGGTACAATGATGATACGAAGTTGGTGCATTTTATAGGAAAAGATAATATAGTTTTTCATGCTATTATTTTTCCTGTAATGTTGAAACTGCATGGAAATATTTTGCCTGATAATGTTCCGAGCAATGAGTTTATGAATTTGGAAGGAGATAAGATGAGTACGAGCCGTGGATGGAGTATTGAAATGGATGATTACATAAATGATTTTGTAAAAAAAGAAAATGGTGGTGACCAAATGGTAGATGCACTTCGTTATTATTTAACGGCCATTGCACCTGAAACAAAAGACAGCGAATTTACTTGGAAGGGTTTTCAAGATGCGGTGAATGGCGAGCTGGTAGCGGTTTTTGGTAATTTTGTAAATAGGGCATTTGTATTGATGCATAAATTGTGTGCTGGAAAAGTACCAAAGTTTCACAATGAAATTATTGATGAAGCGGATAAACAATTGCTTGAAGAAATAAAAGTTACAAATGCATTATTAGAAAAAAATATCGAAGGATATAAATTTAGAGATGCGCAAACTGCAGTAATAGACCTTGCAAGAAAAGGTAACAAATACATGCAGGATAAAGAGCCGTGGATTATTGCGAAGCAAACGACAGACGACGGACAACTGACCACAGAGGCACAGGCTTTAGTGGACAACTGTATGCATATATGTTTGCAATTAGTTGCTAACCTTGCCATTTTCATCAATCCATTTTTACCAAATGCAGCAAAGAGAATGTGTACGATGATGAAGACGGTAGATAAAATGCTTGATTGGGAAAATGCAGGTAGCACAAAATTATTGAGTGTTGGTTATTCGCTTAGGGTACCAGAATTATTGTTTAGAAAAATAGAAGATACCGAAGTGGCAGAGCAAATTGAAAAATTAAAAATTAAAAGCGCAAGAATGAAGACAACAGACGACGGACAAGAAGCAGTTGGCAATGGGCAGTTGGCAAACGAACAATCGGCAATTAGCAATCTAAAAACTGAAATCGTTTTTGACGATTTTGCAAAAATAGATTTGAAAGTGGGTACAATTGTAAGTGCAGAAAAAGTAGAAAAAGCGGATAAGTTGTTGAAACTAGAAGTTGATTTGGGTTTTGAAGTGAGAACGATTGTAAGTGGTATTGCGCTTCACTTTGAACCTACTGCAATTGTGGGCAAACAAGTGGTGGTAGTTGCAAACCTTGCTCCCCGAAAAATGCGTGGCATAGAAAGCAATGGAATGATATTAATGGCAGAAGATGCTGGGGGGATGTTGCATTTTGTAGCGCCGAGTGATGCAGTGGGGAATGGAAGTGGAGTCAGCTAGCAATTAGCAATTTGCAGTTGGCAAAGTGCGGTTTTCAATTGGATTTTTTGTTGCAGTGTTATCAAAACTATTTATGAAAAGAAAAGAATTAATCTTATTATTTATACTTGCACTTGTACAGTTTACAAATATTGTAGATTTTATGATTGTGATGCCGCTTGGTCCAGTGTTGAAAAAACTTTGGGGAATAGATAGTACACAGTTTAGCAGAATCGTTTCTGTATTTAGCATTGGTGCTTTTATAAGTGCTATGGCTTGCTTAGCTTTTGTAGATAGGTTTGATAGAAAAAAAGTATTGCTGATTGTGTATGCTGGTTTTACTATTGGTACTTTTTTATGTGGGCTATCACAAAATTATCATCAATTATTAGCGGCACGTTTTTTAACAGGTTTGTTTGGCGGCATTGGTGGTAGTGTAATATTGAGCATGGTAGGCGATTATATTCCCAATGAAAGAAGAGGTCAAGCTATGGGAATATTGATGACGGGTTTTGCGCTAGCAAGTGTATTGGGTGTGCCTGGTGGCTTGTGGCTTGCGGCGCATTATGAGTGGCATACACCATTTATTGTACTGGCAAGTTTGTGTACGCTCGTTTTTGTGGCAGCTATTTTTATTGTACCTTCTTTTACCGGGCATTTAAAAAACGGAGTGATAAAAAGAACTGCATATCAAATTGCAATTAGTGTTTTCAGTAATGTAAATATGCGTTGGGCTTTATTGCTAAGCAGCTTATTGATGATGAGTCATTTTAGTATTATTCCTTTTCTTACAGATTTTGCAACATATAACTTAGGCGTAAATTATAAAACAGATGTACCACTCGTATATATTGTAGGAGGCCTGCTCACCGTAGTTTGTAGTCCACAAATAGGTAAACTCAGTGACAAATATGGCAGGCTTTTAATTTTTACCATTCTAAGTTTTTTATCATTTTTTCCATTATTGGCTTTGCCCAATTTGAGTACGAATAACCTTTGGGTTGTTTTACCTGTATTTTCAACCTTGTTTGTTTTTAGTGGTAGTAGAATGGTAGTAGGTAGTGCACAAATTACGAGTACTGCCACAAGCCAAGAGCGTGGTTCATTCTTAATTATAAATAGTAGTATTCAACAATTGAGTACTGGTATTATTGCCGCAGTTGGCGGCGCTATTGTGAGTAATGATGAAGCTAAACGTGTATTGAATTATCCTATTCTCGGCGTTATTGGTGTAGTACTTGCTGTGGGAGCTTGGTTGGTTTTTAGGAAGATAAAAGCAAATGCATAACTGTTACTCTTTTAACTTTTCAATAATTTTATTTAACAGCATTTTGCAAAACCTTCCATTAGATTTGCTATAAATTAATTGTATGAAAAAATATTTACTCCCTGTTTTTTTATTATTTTCATTTTCAAAATCTTTTTGCCAAGAAAAGAAATTATTAACCAATTATACTTTTAGAATAGATAGATTTAAGGCACTTAATTTTGGTGTGAATGCGGATGGGCGAAAGCAAAATAATTATAATGTAAGCAATAGTTATGGAAATGCTTTGTCTGGAAATTTCAATGCATCTCTTTTTACCACAAAGAGTACAAATAATTTATTGCAAACTATTTCAACCTGGTTTGCTACTAGCGGTGCATCTGCTAAAAGTACAAGCTTTAGCAGTACAAATAAATTAAAGAGCTTAAATATTTTGCCATCTTTTTTTATAAATAATAAATGGTACGCTAAAAATAAATTTGTAGAAATTGGTGCTAGTTTTTCTGATGCTTTTTCAACTTCACGTGCTACTGATGATAGGGTGATAATACAAGAAAGATTGTACAATAGCAATTTCATAGGAGGACAACTTGTGCTGGGAGTTGGTAAAGGACGATTAGAAAATATTACGGACATGCAAAACGCCATTTGGTTGCATAATGTTTTGTTGAAAGATGGAAATTTAAAGAGAAAATTAAATGAAGACGAAATAATAGGATTGGCAAGAACTATAACAACATCTAATAACAGAAGGGTATTGGATGGAAGAAAGAGAATACAATTTATTCTAAAAAATATAGATAGCTATTTGCAAAGCAAAGAAGCCATTAATAAAACGGACATCAATTATTTTAGCAATTTAAATGATATTGTATTTTTTGCAAACAACACTGCAAGGCAAACTGGCACGGAAAAATATATTAGAGTAATACCAGCTTTGGCAAATTATTATAGCAAAGAGGAAAATAAAATTACACCTCATACTAGCGCTACACAAAATGACAATGGAGCAGAAGTAGTTTTAAAAATTGGATTACAAAAATATAAGCCATTAAGTCTAATGCATCAACTAGATTATGGTATAGCAGCAAAAACCAATTATGGAAAATCAAACAATAGGTTTAAAAGATACACAAACTCAAACGTAGATTATACAATTGACTATGATGACGAGTGGAAGAAAATTGGTTTAGATTATTTTGTGCAGTACAGTATTTTTCCCAATACCAGAACAGTTATTGATGTTGATTTAAAAGGAGAGAATGGATACCAATTGTTGAATGGATTTAATGAACTTTACCATACAGCTATTTTGGCTGCCAATGCCAGTTATTTTATTAGTTACAATACTCGGTTAAATATTAATTTGGGTACTATCTATAACAAAAATAATTTCGATATTAGGGCTGTTAATAGATTCAACCCATCAAATATTGATGAACACAACCTTGCTGTGTTTTTTAATACGAGTTTACATATTGCGTTGTAATTTTTTTAGACTCTTTCAGCTAAACAATTATAACAACCAGGCTTTGCATTGTGTATATGCACATAAGTAATTTCATTACTTGTAAATAGCCCTTGCAAAGTTTCAGCAATAATTTTCCCTTCTACAACACTTGCATGTATCATTATACCTTCTTTGTTGTAACACCTTAGTGAAAGTTGTCTATGCAACAACATTTTTGGAATTTCATTCATGACAAGTGTTGCTTCTATTGCATTTTTACGAATAAATATTGGGCCTGTAGATTGATAAGGCGAATCGGTTTTATGATGTCGATAAGCTAATAGAATTACTTCTTCTCCAATAGTAACATCTTGCAAACTTACCCTGCATGGAAAACCTGGAAACTCATCTACTATCATTTTTACAGCGCCTATATTTTTCAGTTCTGCTTCGTTTGCAACAAATAAATGTGCGAATTCATTATAGGGTAGAGCTTTTATTTTAAAATCATTCATGGTATCTTTTTTGTAAAAGTGAATATATAATTCTTACTATCAAACCCGTTTCTTGCTATAATCAATCTATTGCATAATAAAAGCTGAAAAAAGATTCTCTTCTGAAACTAGCCCTGATAGAAGCGGCACCGCAGCGTAGCGAAGGTACAGCGGATAGCAGGGTAACAGCTGTTCATTCATAATTGCAGCCCATGCTCCATTAAAATTTCATTTTGCCCGTAATTTAAAAATGCTAACTTCGATGTAGTAAAAATAGTTGTTTAACTAACTATTTTTTATTTTACTTGAAAATGTATAAAAATTAGAAGATGAAACGTACAATAAAAAAAGTTGCCGTATTAGGAAGTGGTGTTATGGGAAGCCGTATTGCTTGCCATTTTGCAGGTATTGGTTTACCTGTTTTGTTGCTAGATATTTTACCAAAAGATATTGCCGATGATGCAAAACCTGCTGATAGAAACAAGATAGTAAATGATGCATTAGCAGCGGCGGTAAAATCTAATCCATCGCCGTTATATACAAAAGATGTGGTGAAGAGAATAACCACGGGCAATTTTACGGACAACATGAAAGACATTGCCACCGCTGATTGGATTATAGAAGTGGTGGTAGAAAGGCTAGATATAAAACAACTCGTTTTTGCAGATGTAGAAAAATACAGAAAGCCTGGAACGCTTATCACCTCTAACACTTCGGGCATTCCTATACACATGATGGCGGAAGGCAGAAGCGAAGATTTTAAAAAACATTTTTGTGGTACACACTTTTTTAACCCGCCACGCTATTTGCGTTTGTTAGAAATAATTCCTACACAATTTACCGATGTAGATGTGGTAGATTTTTTAATGAACTACGGCGATTTGTACCTTGGTAAAACCACCGTGCTTGCAAAAGATACACCTGCATTTATTGCAAATCGTGTAGGCGTTTTTAGCATGATGGCGATAATGAATAGCATGGAAAAATTGGGTTTATCTATTGATGAAATAGATACACTTACTGGTCCGATAATTGGAAGGCCAAAGTCTGCAACCTTCCGTACGGCCGATGTTGTGGGTATAGATACGCTTGTAAAAGTTGCCAATGGTGTAGCCGCAAATTGTCCGAATGATGAAGCTAAAAATATTTTTAATATTCCCGCTTGGCTTACAAAAATGGTAGAAAATAATTGGCTAGGGGATAAGACAGGGCAAGGTTTTTTTAAGAAAACGAAATCAGCTGATGGTGCAAAAGATATTGATGTGTTGAACTTAACAACCTTAGAATACGAGCCACGCAAAAAAGCAAAATTTGCAACACTTGAAGCTGCAAAACCAATTGAAGATTTAAAAACAAGGTTGAAAGCATTGAATGCTGGGCAAGATAAAGCAGGAGAATTTTATCGTTCGTTTCACAATGCATTGTTCTCTTACATTAGCCATCGCATACCCGAAATAAGCGATGAAATATATAGAGTAGATGATGGTATGATGGCAGGCTTTGGTTGGGAGATTGGTGCGTTTGAGACTTGGGATACACTTGGTGTAGCCAAAACCGTAGAAGCCATGAAGGCAGCGGGTTGTAGCGTGGCTACTTGGGTAGATGATATGCTTGCAAAAGGTATAAAAACTTTTTACAAAGCAGAAAATGGAAAAAAATATTGTTATGATATTGCAACAGGTGCGTACAAAGAAATGCCTGGTGGAAATTCATTTATTGTAATGCGCAATTTTGAAAACGAAACCGTTTGGAAAAACAGTGCATGCAGAACGTATCATTTAGGCGGCGATGTGTTAGGATTGGAATGGAGTACAAAAATGAATAGCATTGGTGGCGAAGTATTGGAAGGGTTAAATAAATCTATTTCACTTGCCGAAGAAAAATACAAAGGCTTGGTAATTGCAAACGAAGGCACCAATTTTAGTGCAGGTGCAAATGTGGGTATGATATTTATGCTAGCCTTAGAGCAAGATTATGATGAAATAGATATGGCAGTACGCCAATTTCAAAATACGATTATGCGAGTGCGATACTCTTCAATCCCTGTGGTGGTGGCACCTCACGGGCTTGCACTTGGTGGTGCATGCGAAATGAGTATGCATGCAGATAAAGTAATTGCAGCCGCAGAAACTTATACAGGATTGGTAGAAGTAGGTATTGGTGTAATACCCGGCGGTGCTGGTACAAAAGAATTTATTTTAAGAGCGGCGGATGAAATGCATGCTGGCGAGCCCGAAACAATAACACTTACGAATCGCTTTTTAAATATTGCAACTGCAAAAGTGGCTACATCTGCACACGAAGCTTTTGAGCTAGGAATATACCGCAAAGGCATTGACAAAGTGTGTGTAAATATTGGTCGTAGAATTGCAGATGCAAAAAATGCAGTAATAAATTTATACGATGCAGGTTATGTAATGCCTGTGCAACGTACCGATATAAAAGTGCTTGGTCGCAGTGGCTTGGGCGCTATGTATGCGGGCATAAACGGTATGTACAAAGGAAAATACGCTACCGACCACGATGTAACCGTAGCAAAAAAACTAGCGTATGTAATGTGCGGTGGCGACCTTAGTGAACAACAATTGGTAAGTGAGCAATATCTCTTAAACCTAGAGAGAGAAGCATTCTTAAGCCTAATGGGCGAAAAGAAAACGTTGGAAAGAATACAGAGTATTTTGAAAACGGGGAAGCCATTGAGGAATTAGATATTAGACATAAGATGTTAGACACAAGAATGGAAAAATTTATTTTCTTTTTCTTGTGTCTTTTT
Source organism: Ferruginibacter sp. (assembly GCA_031429575.1). Classification (GTDB taxonomy): domain Bacteria; phylum Bacteroidota; class Bacteroidia; order Chitinophagales; family Chitinophagaceae; genus Ferruginibacter. The sequence goes on along the minus strand of JANOZW010000457.1, from coordinate 1,851 downwards.
TGTTTTGTCTAAAAATCTTTTATCTATTTTTTGGAGCATGAGCAACGAACCTTTGTTAAGCATTGGTTTCCCTGCTTTCCGCTTCTATCTTTTGTTCGTTCACAAAAGGATATCCGCTTCTATCAGGGCTAGGCTCAGCAGAAAATCTTTTTTCAACTTTTATTATGCAATAGATTGAAGCGGAGATTGTGCAAACTATTTTTTTACTATTCTGGAAAATATTTTAATCTGTTAGCTTAATGACGAACCCCCAAGTGTAATGTCATTAAGTTAAGGGTTTTCAGACTGTGCTTGTCGAAGTCGGTGCAATAAAAAAGATATGTAAATTCAGTTTCGACAAGCTCAACCTGAAAGCTCGTTTCTTAACTTAATGACATTGCCCGAAGGGGTTCACTATGAGTAACCACGGCTGAAACCCGTGGACTTAGCGCAGCTAAGGCAACCCCGAAGTGGGTTGAACAAAAATGTACAAAAAACTACATTGCTATAAATTGAAAGTTCAAAAAACTTCTTGTAAAGTAATCTTATAAAAAGTAAATGAGTTTACATTTGCCTCATGAAAAAAATTATAAAACCCACCCAATTTGAATATGCCGATTATTACGAAGTTTTGTAAAATTGGCACATGAAAATACAAGTGTGTTAGACCAATTAAAAAATAATGGAAAGGAAATTGAGGATTTAATTTTATCACTAACCGAACCACAACTTACTACTCCTTATGCAACAGGCAAATGGTGTATAAAAGATATTGTACAACACCTAATAGATTTTGAAAGAGTAATGATCTACAGAGCCATGCGCTTTGCCCGCCACGATAAAACCGCACAACCTTTTTTTGATGAAAACGAATTTGCAAAAGCAGCAAAGGCAACATCAATGCCAATAAAAAAATTATTAAAAGAATATAAAACCACTAGACAAGCCACACTTGCATTTTTTAATAACCAAAGTCCAGATACTTTTAAAAGAGCTGGCGTAGCAGGTAATACCATTACAACCGTACGTGCACTCTCATGGATAATATGCGGGCATGAGTTACATCATTGGAAAGTTATAAAAGAAAAATATTTGCAATGAGTGTTTATACAATCTCTAAAGAAGATATTCCTTGCAGAGATGTAATCTCAATTTTTGAAATGCTACAGTTTTATAACATTTGAATGCTTTAATTTTTGGGTAGTTCCTATAGATACATTTCTTTGTACAAGCCCTACAGCTTTAGCATAAAAATTATCATATTGAATTGTTGATGGCGCACCTGGAGGAAAAGGAACACCAAGTGGTAAATTTATTTTTACTATTTCTTTTACAGCTATGGTATTTGCATAGCTCTTTGTTAAAACCTCTTTTACATAATTTTTTTGTGCAAGCGTGTGCATAAAATTTACATTTACCGGAATCGACCCAGCAGCAGTTGAATACATTAAGTCTATATCTTTATCATGCCATGTGGCATTTTCATTTTCATTTTCTTTTAATGTATTTTCTGTAATAGAATCTAATGTAATAAAACCTAAAAAGTTTAGGTTGTACGTTATTTCTGTAATGTTTCCATTATTATAGTTTACAAAATAGGTTGGAGATAGCTCTGGTCTGCTAGAAGCAAGCTTATAATATTTTAGATTGTGTATTGTAGTGTCTTTTGTAACGGTAAGTGTAAAGCTATCATTTACTGCTGGGCTTACGCTTATATATTCATAGGTAAAGCTTGAGCCAATTGTATAAGGTGCATAATCACTAGTACCTTGAGGCCACTGAAATGGAATAGGAACCTCGGGTGCTGTCATTTCCTTTTGGCAAGCAGAAAATACAAGCATTGCTAAAAAAGAATAAAAAAATAATTTTTTC
>JANOZW010000456.1:0-16685 GCA_031429575.1 Ferruginibacter sp. | reverse complement strand
ACCTTGGCTTTGGCCGCAGGGCAGAAGAGTTTTCGTATAATGATGGTGAAGCTAAAAACGGGTTTGCTTCATTGGCACTTATAAAGCAAGCGTATGTAACATATGCACCATCAAAAAAAGTAAAATTTACGGCAGGTAAATTTACCACACATGTTGGTTACGAATTGCTCGATGCGCAGCTCAACAGAAACTATAGCATGAGTTATATGTTTACCAATGGGCCATTTTTTCATACTGGTATAAAAGCAGATATTGTGGCAGGGCCTATTGGGCTTATGGTTGGGCTTAGCAATTATACCGACCAAACCACGGCAACTACCAGTGCCAAAAATGTTATTGCACAAGCTAGCTATGTTAGCAAAAGCGAAAAAATAAAAGCATACCTCAATTATTCTGGTTTTGCTGGTGCAGATTCTGGTAAAAATCCAAGTGCATTAAAATCTATTCATCAAATAGATGCGGTGGTAAATGCCATCATCAATAAACAATTTAGCCTTGGTTATAATGGTACGGTGCAATCTAGAAAGCCTATTACAGGTAGTGGTGGCAGCTGGATTGGTAATGCATTGTATATAAATTATGATCCTACTTCTTCAATAGGTTTAACACTAAGAAGCGAATTTATTAGCGATGATAAAAAGATTTATTTCACTACTAAAAATATTTTTGCAAATACCATTTCACTAAATTATAAAGTTGGGCCGCTCACTATTACTCCAGAGTTACGATTCGAATCTGCTGAGTCAGAATTTTATTTAAAGTCTGATGGCACAGGCACAAAGTCAACTGCTAGTGGGTTGTTGGCGGTGGTTTATAAATTTTGGCTAAGAGATCGAAAGAGAAAAAGAGCGTACATCCATAAAGCGCCCTCTTTTTCTCCTTCTCTCTTTTGTTCTCTTAGTCATTTACATTTTTCATATAGCAAGCAATCGTTAAAAAAGGGCCTCTATTTCTATGGGGGCTCTCTAATTTTATTGTGTTCCTACTGTGTCTAATATTTTACCACATAGAATCATAGTCACATAGATTCACATAGGTTACCTATTGTGTACCTATGCTCCTACTGTGCCTATGTGTTTACTATTTCACCACATAGAATCATAGTCACATAGTTGCACATAGGTTTACTACTGTGTTCCTATGTGTTTAATTTCTCGCCACATTGAAATTTTACCGTTCATAATTTATAACATTTCATCATTGTACATTACTTCTATCTTCAAAAAATAAAAACAGAAGATAATAGCAATGAAGAATAATTTTTTTATTTGGTGTGCAGGCAGCGATAAAGGTGCTTTGGCCAAATGCGATGATTCCATACGAGTAAAACACATTGGTGTGGGTACGCTTGTGCTTATACCTGCTGTGTTGGGTTTTATTTCTATGTCGTATGCCTTATCCACTATTGATAAAATTAACGGCTCTCCATTTTTATATATTGGCGGTGGATTGGTGTGGGGTATTATTGTTTTTGCTTTTGATAGGTTTATTGTATCTACACATCGCAAACAAGAAAAAAATATTGATGAGTTTAAAAACATTACCTTTTATTTACGATTGTTTTTTGCAGTGGTATTAGGCGTTATTGTGTCGCATCCTTTTGTATTGCTCTATTTTGATGGAAGCATTACAGAAAAAATAATTTCTGATAGAGATAATTTGGTAAAAGTAGAAGAACGCAATTACCAACAATCTTACGATACTTTAAATGTGCGCTTGAACGATCTTGTACAAACCAAACGTTGTAATGAACAATTACTAACCGCAGAGCAAAGTGGAAACAAGTTGATATTGCCATGCGGTAGCTCTTCTGGTATTCCAAACATAAATGGCAATTTTCCTAGAACAAAAGAAATAAAAAAGATAATAGATAACCTTGATGTAGAAATTGCCAATGAAAGAAACCGAATAAATACAAGAAACAATGAACTTGCCTTACTAAAAAGTACGAGCCAACAAAACATTGTAAAAAATACCAGTTTCGATTATTTAAAAAGAGAAGTAGCCTTACAAAAGCTGAAACAAGAAAATAAAATTATTGGGCTTACAGAATTGTTTTTAATGCTAGCATTTATGTTGGTAGATATATTGCCGTTAATCTTTAAAACATTCTCACCGTTTTCTATGTACGACAAAGTGTTGGTGCACGATAATAATCTTTTAAGCGAATTGGATATTACCAGTAGAAAACAAAAATTGCAAAATGTGTATGATGATATAAATCGTATATAAAATTAAATAAAAGGAAGTTTTATTTTTTTAAAAATGGATTAAACTCTTTTATGGGCGTTGGCAAAAAATATCCTTTTATCAAGTTTGAATTAATTACACAAACTTGAATATGATTTCTTGCTGTAAAAGAAGCGCCTGGATAAACTTTTTCTCCTTCATCAAATGCACTACGAATCGTATCATATTTTTGCTCGCCAGTTATAATTCTAGATTGATTAATATATCTAATAACATCGCAATCTAATTTTCTTTTTTGCCTTTGTTTGTTGGGAGTGGTGTATTGGTTTCAATGTGCATTTTTTCTAGTCCGCTATATGCAGCCTCCAATATTTCTAAAGATTCTGATTCAACCAAGTTTAAACAATTTCCTAATTGAATGATGGCACCTAAAACAAATGGCGTTTTTATTTTACCTTTATTAAACTGGCTTCCTTCTGCAACTTCTTTGGCATAATCCAATGCACGTTTTGGATTTTGCTCCCAAAAATAAATCCCACCACCAAGTCAATCCCAATCATTATCACTGGGCAACAAATGCGTTTCACCGTTTAATACCCATAAACCAATTTCTCTATCACAACTGTGATACCCAATAATTTCAAATGGTTGATGCCTTGCCAATTATTTATCGCTTTTGCTAGCTGTAGAAGATTTAGTGTTTTCTTTTTTCACTATGCCTGCATCAATCAAAAACTTAAGGGCAGTTTCTTTTGATTTAGATGCAATTTGGGTAGCTCTTTTTATGACATCTACTTGAGATTGTATGGATGCTGCTTGTTGCATTTGTATAATTTAATTTCTGATATACTAAGAGGCACAATTTATAAAACTTATTTTTAAATATTAAATGTTTTCCACAAAAAATATAAGAAGTTGATAAATAATACACCCCTACGCTGAATTCCGCCCCGCATTTATAATCCCAAACGAACTCCGTATCACCAATTTTTCAAACGTTTCTTTAGATGGCGATGATACAAGTTGCGCCTCCATTTCTCTTATTTTATTTATCGCATATTGTTGTATCGTTATTAATGGCAACACAATTTTTTCTCTCATAGTTATCGATAAACTGTCCACAGGGTAATTGCTCATCAATTCTGTTCGCCCACTCAGCATTAAAACATATTTTTTTGTACGCTCATACTCTTCATAAATGTTATTCCATATTTCGCCAAACTTTTCATCGTTGCTCAAATATTCGGTTAATGCAAAAAAACATTTCTTCATGGCCATTTCGCAATTGTCCATCAGTGTTCTAAAAAATAATGAGTTGGCATAAAGCTCTTTTGCCAAAGCAAACTTGCCTTCTTTTTCCATAGCCGCCAGTGCTGTGCCCACGCCATAATAACCAGTTACATTTTGTTTCAGTTGCGCCCATGCACCCACAAATGGTATGGCCCGCAAATCTTTTAAACTTAATTTATTTCCATTGTTTCTTTTGCTTGGTCGGCTAGCAATATTTGTTTCGCTGTAAAATCGCACTGGACTTATTTGCGATAAGTAATCTAAAAAGTCAGGATGGTTTTTTAATTCAACATAAGCATCAAAACTTTTTTGCGATAGCTGTTGTAAAAAATCTTCTTCTTTTTGTTGCAGGGTAACGGTATTGTTGCTAAACAAATCATTGCTTATGCCTGCATGTATCAATTGTTCAATATTGTATTGTGCAGCATCCACCGTTCCAAAATTTGAACTCACGGTTTGCCCTTGCACGGTAAGTTGTATTTCTTTGTTGCTAATGTTTTTCCCCATGCTCGCATAAAACTGATGTGTTTTTCCGCCACCACGTGCAGGCGGGCCGCCACGCCCATCAAAAAACACAACATCAATGTGGTATTGCTTAGCTATTTTTGTAAGTGCTTCTTTGGCTTTGTAAATACCAAAGTTTGCCATAAGGTATCCACCATCTTTTGTGCCATCGCTAAAGCCAAGCATAATGGTTTGTTTGTTGCCACGAAGTTGTACATGTTTTTTGTATCTTTCATTTTCATACAAAGTTTGCATAATGCTTGCAGCATTTTCTAAATCATCTATCATTTCAAACAATGGAACAATATCTACAGACAATGATTCCTTTTTCCAGCCGCAGCTCAAAAATAATCCATACACTTCCAGTACATTTAATGCACTGTTGCATTGGCTGATGATATAACGATTGCAACCAGCTTCGCCATTTAGTTGTTGTATTTTTTGTATGCCAATAATATTTGTAATGGTATCCTGTGCCAAACTATCATCATATATTTTTTCTGGTAGCAAAGATGCATTCGTTAAAAAATGTATCTTCTCATCTATATTTAAGTTGCTGTAAGCTTCGCCATAAATATTTTCTAACACACGCCCATGTACGGTACTTTCTTGCCTTACATCTAAGCATGCAAAGTACAAACCAAACGTATTTACTTTATTAATTAGATTTGTAACAAGATGCAAAAACAAACCATTATGCTGATGGATAATTATCTCTTTTACTTTTTCTAATGATGCTACAATATGCTCCTTGGTTAGGTTGGTATGATAATCAGGAATAAAAATATTATCGTACAATTCTTTTTCTACATTGTTCAAAATAACATCAATGCCGCTAAACGTAAGTCGTCGCCGCATTTTTCGCACTTCTAAATAGTAGCATTTTATAATACTTTCTCTCAAGGCCTTTGCTACCTTTAGTGTTATATCTGCCGTTACAAAAGGATTGCCATCTCTATCGCCACCTGGCCAAAAACCCATATTGATAATGGGCTTATCAATAGGCAATGCATTTTCAAATTGATTTTTTAAGAACGTTGTTATTCTTCCCGCCGCCGCATAAAAAACATTTTCCAAATACCAAATTAAACTTACGGCTTCATCAAAAGGTGTGGGTTTTTGTTTTTGCAAAAAAGCTGTTTTACCTAGCTGTTGCAAATACATATTTATTTTTACCGCTTCGTTTTCTTTTAACGCCTTTGCTAGATCATTTATAATGCCCAATACGGTACCGGGGTAAAATTGTGTAGGATGTGCCGTTAATACCAATCGCACAGAAAAATCTTGCAGTCTGTTTTCTACCGCTGCTTCTTTGTTGTTTTTTATTATTTCTAATTCTAATTGTTTTAATGTGCCAGCGCCGTTTACATCTGTCACGTCTGTAAAAGCAGCATCTTCTAGCGCATCAAACAAAACCACTTGTCGTTCGAGGTATTGAACAAACCTAAACAATACATCTAGCTGCTCTTTTTCATTTGTATAGGTAGTGTGTTTTTCAAAAAAAGTTTCAATAATTTGGGTAGGATTCATTTTCTTTTTAAAGCCTTCTTCGCAATCACTATTAAGGACCGCCAACAACATTCCCGTTTTTTCTATACGATGAAATGGCAATGAGGAAAACAAACTATTGTAGAGCTGAAATTTTATTCCAACACTATTATTAAACTGTTGTAGCCCATGAGAACTTCTATTGTCCATTGTGAAACATTAAATGCTGCGATTAATTCGTAAACTTTATTCTTTTTAAAAATTCATAATTATAAGGAATTTCATCTTGTAGCAATTCCCAAACAATTAGATAATCAATTCCAAAATATTCATGAATAAGTTTATTGCGAAGTTGTTTCATTTGCTTCCATTCTATTAATGGATATAGGGAAGTGGTTTCTGGAGATATAACACTTGCTGACTCTCCAATTATTTCTAAATTTCTTATTACAGCTGCTTTTGTTTTAGCATCAGCTATAAAACTTTCAAATGTATAACCCTGTATAAATTGATTAATTTCTTCAATAGCATTTACAATATCTTCTACTAATAATTTATCAACTCTTTTAGGCATACAATAAATCGGGTTTTACATACTCAAAATAATTTGGTTTTATAGCACCCTTACTTACAATTTGTACTTCTTTGCCTTTAAACAATTCGTCCAGTGTATCTGCGGTGTTGCATAAGTTTCTAAAACTTGGTTTTGCAAACTGTACCATTATATCAATATCACTTTCTTCAGTTTGTTCGTTTCTAGCATAACTACCAAATAAAGCCAGTTCTGTTAAACTATACTTTTCTTCAAGTAATGGCTTTACTTGTTTTAGTTTATCCAATATTTCTTCTTTGGTAGATAACATCATTGATGATTTTTGCTAAGTTAACGAAAAATAAAATAAGTTTTATTTATTTGAGCACTTCAATAAAACGTATAAATCAAGTATAGTCGTAAATTATTTTATCAAATAAAAATAAAAAGGATTATTATTTTCAATCCTTTTTTGTACATTTACAAATAACTACAATGATAACTAACGTTACACATATTATTGCTGATTTCCGCACGATGCCAACATTTATTGGCACTACATGTACTACTATGACAACCCGTTAAGGGTTACATATTTCCATATCATCTTTTGGGCTTTTAGCTGTTTCTCTTCACAAGAAAACATTTCTTATATTATTAAATTTTTATCATGCAAGTAATTAAATTCGGTGGCAGTTCTGTAGCATCGGCAGAAAATATAAATAAGGTAATAAATATTGTAAAAAATAAAACGACTACAAATAAAATTGTGATTGTAGTATCTGCATTAGGTGGTATTACAGATTTATTGTTAGCCGCAGCTCATTTGGCTTCTACCAATAACCAAGTGTATAAAACGACGTTGCAAGAAATTGAAACCCGACATTTAGCCACCGTAAAAGAATTAATTCCCGTTACACAACAAAGCGCTGTATTGAGCTTGGTAAAAAAAATATGCAACGAAATAGAAGATATTTGTAATGGAATATTTTTATTGGGTGAGTTATCTGCACGTACTAAAGATAAAATAGTAAGCTATGGAGAGTTGCTTTCGTCGCAAATAATTGCTGCAAAACTACATTCCGAAAATTTACAAGTAGAATGGAAAGACGCAAGAGAAGTAGTTATTACGGATAGCAATTTTGGTGCAGCCCTTGTTGATTTTTCTAAAACAAATACAGCCATACAAAGTTATTTTTCAACAAGTACATCATCGCTATTTATATTTCCAGGCTTTATTTCTTCTAACGAAAGCGGCATTACCACTACATTAGGCAGGGGCGGCTCCGATTATACAGCGGCTATTATTGCTGGCGCAATGAATGCAAGTGCGCTAGAAATTTGGACAGATGTATCTGGAATGATGACCGCCGATCCAAGAATTGTGAACAACATAAAATTGATTCCTGAAATTTCTTATCAAGAAGCCATGGAGTTGTCGCACTTTGGTGCAAAAGTTATTTATCCGCCAACAATACAGCCAGTAATGAGTAAAAATATTCCTGTATGGATAAAAAATACTTTTGCGCCAGACGATAAAGGAACAGTTATACAACAATCGGTAAAAGAAAGCGAATCTGCCATTAGTGGTATATCTAGCATTAATAAAATTTCGCTGATTAGTTTGGAAGGAAGCGGTATGGTGGGTATCCCTGGTTTTAGCAAGCGTTTGTTTGAAGCTCTAGCAAATGAAAAAATAAATGTTATTTTAATTACACAAAGTTCTTCGGAGCATTCTATTTCTGTTGGCATTGAAACTGCTTTTGAAAATACTGCCAAACGCTGTGTGGACAATGCTTTTGCCTATGAAATAGAAACTAAAAAAGTAGAGCCTTTAATTGTAGAAAGTGATTTAGCCATCGTAGCAGTGGTTGGCGATAATATGAAAAGCCATACGGGTGTTGCGGGAAAAATGTTTAGTGCTTTAGGCAAAAATGGTATAAATATTAGAGCCATTGCGCAAGGTTCTTCTGAAAGAAATATTTCTTGCGTTATTGGCTTCAGCGATGTTGGAAAAGCGGTGAATGTATTGCACGAAAGTTTTTTTGAAACCACATATAAACAAGTACATCTTTTTATAACTGGTGTTGGTAATGTTGGGAAAAAATTGTTGGCGCAACTCAATCAGCAAATAGAATTTTTAAAACAGCACAACCAATTACAAATAAAAGTGGTTGGCATGGCTAATAGTAAAGCTGCATTGCTTAATGAAGATGGTATTGATTTAAACAACTGGGAAGCTTTATTGAAAGATGCACCTGCAAGCACAATTGATAACTACATTGAAACGATAATCAGTAAAAATTTACGCAACAGTATTTTTATAGATATTACGGCCAATGATGCGGTGGCATTTACCTATCTAAAATTATTAGAAAAAAGTATAGCTGTTGTGGCTTGTAATAAAGTAGCCTGCTCTTCTGATTATACTTATTACGAAAAATTAAAAAATACGGCACAACAATTTAATACGAAGTTTTTGTTTGAAACAAATGTGGGCGCAGGTTTGCCAATTATTGGCACGCTAAATGATTTGATAAACAGTGGCGATAAAATCAATACAATGCAAGCCGTATTAAGTGGCACGCTCAATTTTGTTTTTAATAATTATGATGGTGCAACATCTTTTGCATCTGTAGTAAAACAAGCGCAAGAGGAAGGTTACACCGAGCCAGACCCACGATTAGATTTAAGCGGAAAGGATGTGATGAGAAAGATTATGATTTTAGCAAGGGAGAGCGGACTAAAATTGGAGATGAATGATATTGCCAATAATTCTTTTATGCCTGCATCATGCATGGATGGTTCTGTAGAAAATTTTTATACAGAAATGGAAAAACATGAAGCACACTTTAAAGCATTATATGATGAAGCAGCAAGCAAAGGTAATAAATTAAAATTTGTAGCCTCCTTAGAAAATGGAAAAGCTGCAGTAGGTTTGCAACACATAAATCCAGTACACGATTTGTATCATTTATACGGAAAAGATAATATTGTGTTGTTTTATACCAATCGTTATCCTGAGCAGCCATTGGTTATAAAAGGTGCAGGTGCAGGTGCGGAAGTTACGGCTAGTGGCGTATTTGCAGATATTATTAGAGCAACAAATAATTAAACAGCCCCTCAATCTCTCCGCCATGGCGGAAAGAAACATAGAAGATTAAGTAGTAGAAAAATATTCAATAAAACAGTATAAAAATTGCTTTATATAATGAAATCGGATTTTATAAAAATAAGTGCTCCTGCTACCATTGCTAATTTGGTTTGTGGTTTCGATATTTTAGGGCTTGCATTAAACCATCCGCAAGATGAAATGGAAATGTCGTTAAGTAATGAAGCGGGCATTAGAATAAAACATATTGATGATTATCATTTACCAACAGAGCCAGAAAAAAACGTAGCTGGTGCAGCGTTGTTGGCATTAATGGAAGAGTATCCTGATAAAAATATTGGGTTTGATGTAACGGTAAATAAACTCATAAAACCTGGTAGTGGCTTGGGTTCTAGCGCTGCAAGTTCTGCTGGGGCAGTGGTTGGAGCAAATCATTTATTAAACAATCATTTTACAAAACATGATTTGGTTCGTTTTGCCATGCATGGCGAAAAAGTAGCCAGTGGCGTAAAACATGCAGATAATATTACACCTTGCATTTATGGTGGCGTTACATTAATTCGTTCAATTTTTCCGTTGGATATTGTTCCGCTTTCTGCACCGCCAATGTATGTTACGGTGGTGCATCCGCAGATAGAAGTAAAAACATCTGATGCTCGACAAATTTTAAGAAAAGAAGTTGCGTTAAAAGATGCAATTAAACAATGGGGAAATGTAGCGGGATTGGTTGCTGGCTTTTTACAAAACGATTATGATTTAATTAGTAGAAGTTTAGAAGATGTCATTATAGAACCTATTCGAAGTATTCTCATACCAGGGTTTGATAAAATAAAATTGCAATGTAAAGAAGCAGGTGCGCTTGGTGGTGGTATTAGTGGTAGTGGACCATCTGTTTTTATGCTAAGCAGAGAAGAAAATATTGCTAAAAAAGTAGAACAAATTATGAAAGATATTTACGATAATATTGGTGTAGATTATCATACACATGTAACAACAATAAATAATGATGGCGTTAAAATAAGCTAAGAGGTCAAAAGAGAAAAAGAGAGCCTCCCAAATCTCTTTCTACTCCTTTTCTCATTTGAACTCTTAGCAAAACCCTCTTAGCAAAAAAACAAAAACCATGCAATTCTACAGCCTAAATAAAAAATCTCCTCCCGTAAATTTCAAAGACGCCACTATTAATGGACAAGCGCCAGATAAAGGATTGTACTTCCCTGAAACCATTCCGCAATTAAAAAAAGAATGGATTGATAATATAGAAAATATCAGCGATGAAGAAATAGCTTTTGAAGTTATTCAACCTTATGTGGGCAATGCAATAAATGAAAATGATCTATTCAATATAGTAAAAGAAACCGTCAACTTTAATATTCCGCTAGTAAAAGTTACCAATAATATTTATTCATTAGAGTTATATCATGGACCAACACTGGCTTTTAAAGATATTGGTGCAAGGTTTATGAGTAGGTGCCTTGGGTATTTTGTAAAAGGGACTGATAAAAAAGTAACGGTATTGGTAGCAACATCTGGTGATACTGGTGGTGCAGTGGCAAATGGTTTTTACAATGTTGAAGGTGTAGATGTTGTTATTTTATATCCATCAGGCAAAGTAAGTAGCGTGCAAGAAAAACAACTCACCACTTTAGGAAATAATATTCATGCATTAGAAGTAGAAGGAAATTTTGATGATTGCCAGCAAATGGTGAAGGCTGCTTTTATGGATGAAGCATTAAACAAAAAATTATTTCTCACTTCTGCAAATTCAATAAATGTAGCCCGTTGGTTGCCGCAGCAATTCTATTATTTCTTAGCATATAAACAATGGGAAGAAAAAAAAAATCCTCCTGTAATAAGTGTGCCTAGCGGTAATTTTGGAAATATTTGTGCAGGTCTTTTGGCCAACGCATCTGGCTTGCCAGTGAAACATTTTATTGCTGCTTGTAATGCCAACAATGTGGTACCACAGTATTTTGCAACAGAAAATTATCAATCTAAAAAAGCAGTAGCAACAATTAGCAATGCCATGGATGTTGGTGATCCAAGTAATTTTGTCCGCATCATGGAAATATTTCAACAGCAATTTTCTTCATTAAAAAATAAAGTAAGCAGTTGTAGTGTTAGTGATGCCATTACAAAAGAAACATTGTTGTCTGTATTTAACAAACAACAATATTTATGCGACCCACATGGAGCAGTTGCCTATAAAGCCTTACAAGATTATTTGCAAATAAATCCAAACGATAAAGGCATGTTTTTAGAAACAGCGCACCCAGTAAAATTTTATGATGTGGTAGAGCCTATCATTAATCAAGCTGTTCCTATTCCTGAGAGTATTCAAGAGCAATTAAAATTGGAAAAGAAAAGTACGAAAATTAGTGTGAGTGCTGAAGAGTTAAAAAGCTATTTACTAAAATTATGATGTAGGCTAAACATAAAAAAAGCAGAATCTACAATCTGCTTTCTATTTCTTTGCTCAATCTTCCAAAAATATCATCTATACTTCCCTCACCAGGCACCATTACCACTTTATCTGTTTGTCGGTAATAATCGGCTACGGCTTCTGTTTTGGTTTTATATTCCAACACACGTGCTGCTATAATTTCTTCGTTTACATCATCACTACGTCCACTCGTTTCTCCTCTTTTTATCAAACGTTTTACTAATTCATCTTCGCTCACATCTAAAGCAAGCATTACAGAAATAGGAGATTCTTTTAAATTCAATAAGTTGTCCAACGCTTCTGCCTGTGCATCCGTACGTGGAAAACCATCAAACAAAAAACCTTTTGCAGCTGGGTTAGCATCTATAGCAGAACTTATCATTCCCACCACCACTTCATCTGGTACCAAATGTCCTCTGTCCATTATTTTTTTTGCTTCAAGGCCAAGCGGCGTTTGTTGTGCTATTTGTGAGCGCAATAAATCCCCTGTACTTAAATGTACAAGTCCGTATTTTTCAATGATTTTTTCGCTCTGCGTTCCTTTTCCACTGCCAGGAGGGCCAAAAAGTATTAAATTAAACATAAGCCGTACAAATTTTTCGTTTCGGGTAAAGATAAGGTAAAAAAGTTTTTTTTCTTTAATGAGTAAGAAGCATTTTAAAATATAATCATAACATATAAATAAAAAATATATGTGAATAATATTCACAACATCGCTTTGAAATAATATGGTTATCGGCTATATTTACAACAATAGATATTCTTTTAAGCATTTTTAAAACAAATATTGATGGAAAATATAAAATTAAGCACACTTGCCGAAACATTAATTGGATCTGAGATTGTAAAACTTGGTGGAATAATTAAAGATAAGATAAGCAAGGGTGAGCATATTTATAATTACACGATTGGTGATTTTGATTCTAGTCAATTTCCCATTCCATCATTGCTTTTGCATGAAATAAAAACGGCATATGAAAATGGTTTTACCACATATCCAATAGCAGATGGTGAAGCAGATTTAAGAAAAGCCGTTTCAGGATTTATAAAAAATAACGAAGGATTGGATTTTGCTGCCAACGAAATATTAATTGGAGCTGGTGGCCGCCCGCTTATTTATGCAGTATATAGAGCCATTGTAGATAAAGGCGATAAAGTAATTTACCCTGTACCAAGCTGGAACAATAACCACTACACACATTTTACCGAAGGTGAGCATATAATGATAGATGCTACAAAAGAAAATAATTTTATGCCCACAGCAGAGCAAATTCGCCCTCATGTAAAAGGCGCATCATTATTGGCACTGTGTTCTCCATTAAACCCAACAGGTACTGTTTTTACAAAAAGCGATTTAGAAGCCATTTGCGATTTGGTATTAGAAGAAAATGCGAGTCGTGCAGAAGGTGCAAAAAAATTATATTTAATGTACGACCAAATGTATTGGACGCTTACGTTTGGCGATACCATGCATTACAACCCTGTAAGTCTTCGCCCCGAAATGAAAAAATATACCATTTTTATAGATGGTATAAGCAAAGCCTTTGCAGCTACGGGCGTACGTGTTGGCTGGAGCATGGGCCCCGCAGAAGTTATAGCAAAAATGAAAGCCATTAACAGCCATGTGGGTGCATGGGCTCCTATGGCAGAGCAAAAAGCAGTGGCTAAATTTTTAGTGCAGGAAGAAGTGGTTAGTGCATATTTTGTGCACTTTAAAAGTGAGGTGGAGTATAGGCTACAGCATATTTACGAAGGGTTTATTGCATTAAAAAACGAAGGGTTTGCAGTAGATGCTATTGTGCCGCAAGCCGCAATTTATCTTACAGTACAAATAAATTTAGTAGGTAAAAATGTTGCAGGAAAACTTTTGCAAACACAAGCAGATGTGACGGCTTATATTCTAGACGAAGCAAAATTAGCCATGGTGCCGTTTAATTGTTTTGGCGCAAAAGACGATAGCAACTGGTACAGAATAAGTGTGGGCTGTGTAAAGAAAGAAGAGATAAATGAAATGTTGGGGAAATTAAAATCAGCTCTTCAAAAAGTAGAAGGATAATTAATTTTTATTGCTAAAAAACACAAATGGTTTGCTCAATTTATTTTGGCGAATCATTTTTTTTATAGCTACCGGGTTGTTGATGATTTTATAGCGATTAAGATCTAATACTTCGTGCGCAGATACAAAATTATCTAAACGTTCAGTGGTAAAAAGGAGTTCGTTTAATTGCATAACTTCCCTGTCTATATCTTGCTGCGTCATTAAACGCTGGCGAAACATTACAAGAAGATCTCTGTTAGAAGTCATACAATTTAATTATTTGTACCCCACCATACCTGTACAACCACAAGTACTTTTTTTGCTAGAAGAACATCCTGTAGCTACCAAAGCAATGGCGATTAAGGCAAGTGAAGTTATTTTTATTATTTTTTTCATTTGTTGGTATTCATATTTTTTGTTGTTTTCAGTTTACTTTTAAATGGCTTTAAACAATCTAATATACAAAATAACGTTATTTGTAACAAAAAAGTTTGCTGGGTGGTAGAAAATATTAAAAATATTAACAAAATTAATATACAAAAAAGAGTGCTTATAGCTCCACTAGATTGGGGCCTTGGACATACAACTCGTTGTGTGCCTATCATTACGGCACTATTAGCAAAGGGTTTTGAGGTTTTTATAGGGACAGAAAAGGCCGGTGCTGCCTTGTTACAAAAAGAGTTCCCTTCAATAAAAATTATACCTCTGCAGGGTTATAATATTTCTTATAGTAAATCAAAGGCGTTTTTTTTCTGGAAAATGATTGCCCAATTGCCTAAAATAATAAGTGCCATAAAAAGAGAAAAAAATTGGTTAAAAAAAATAATTGACGACTATAAAATTGACATTGTAATTTCAGATAATCGTTTTGGATTGTATAATAAAATTGCGCATTGTATTTTTATTACGCATCAATTAGAAATAAAAACTGGCAATAGCTTTACAGAAAAAATTGTACAAAAATTAAATTATAAATACATAAACAAATTTGATGAATGTTGGGTAATAGATGAGAAAGGAAATGGAAATCTTGCGGGAGAATTATCGCATCCCAATAAAATGCCTAAAACAATAGTAAAATATATTGGGGCGTTATCAAGGTTTAAAAAATATGAAGTAGAGAAAAAGTATGATTTGCTTGTATTGCTATCTGGCCCTGAACCCCAGCGAACAATTTTTGAAAATATTTTGATAGCGCAAATGCAAAATTTAAAACTAGATATTGTTTTGGTAAGAGGATTACCTGCAGAAGAAAACACTTTGGCAATAAACGGGTTAAAAATTTACAATCATTTACCCGCATCAAATTTGAACGAATTAATACTAGCATCTAAAACCATTGTTGCCAGAAGTGGTTACACAACAGTAATGGATATTGCAGCCTTGCAACAGAAAGCTATTTTTGTTCCTACGCTTGGGCAAACAGAGCAAGAATATTTGGCCATGTATTTGTCCCAAAAGAAATATTGTGTTGCTGAAAAGCAGGATGCATTTGACTTACAGAAGACATTAACTAAATTAGGGAATACTACATTGATACCATATCCTTCAGTAGAAAACAAACCATTGCAAGTGGCTATTAATAATTTGCAATAAAAATACCTTTTTGATTCTTATCATTACTACCGATAATACTTGATGCGCCTTCTTGATAAAACAATGCAAGATATTTTTTGGGCAATTGCTCTACCGTTTCAATAATTATTTTATTAGTTAGGCTTTCTTCGGAAAAAATGATGGCATCTGCATTATTTTTTTCAATGATGGAAGATAAATTTTCGATGGAATTAGTAATTTCAATAATTTTATTTTTGCTATTATTTATTATATCATTTATATTTTCTAGCTGTGTTTTACTTCCAATGTAAACACAACTTAATGAAGGATTTGTTTTTTCAGAAATTAATTGTTTTGTAAGATAATTTTTCAATTTTGCAAATAATTTGCCAGAGCCAATTACAACATTCATCAACCCTTTTTTTATTATCTTGTTACTGTAATGCTTATCTACAAAGCGTTTTATAGCCCCATAAAAATGTTCTACATAATTTGATGATTTTTTTTGTGTACTTTCTCCTTTAAAATGTATAATGGTGGTTTTCCCTACATAATAATTTTTTAACCCTGCTTTTTGTATGCGGTACGAAAGATCAATATCTTCTCCATACATAAAAAAACCTTCATCAAAACCATTAGTAAGTCTAATGGTTTTTTTACTAAGCATCATAAAGGCCCCAGCAAGCACATCTACTTTATTGTTTTCTTTTTCTGGTAAATGGCCTGCATAATATTGAGCAAACAATTTTGAGGAAGGAAACATTTCTGCAAGTCCAATCATTTTAAAAAATCCAGCAGCTGGCGTTGGTAAACTCCGCTTGCTTTCTTTTAAAAAATTACCTGCACCATCGATCATGCGCACGCCGAGTGCACCACAGTCAGTATGGGTTTCAAAAAAAGAAAAACAATTTGTAAAACAATCTTCAGGTACAATTGTATCAGGATTTAAGAATAATATGTGCTCTCCTTTGGCAAATGGTAGAACGAAATTGTTGGCTTTGCCAAAACCCACATTTTCTTTGTTCCAAAAAAAACGAATATTTTTAAATTTTTTTTCTAAATAAGCTTTACTACCATCCGTAGAATTATTATCTACCACTAATATTTCTGCATCCACCTGTTTACATGCTTTTATTACCGAAAGCAAACAATGCTCTAGGAAATATTTTACATTATAATTTACAATGATGATGGAGAGTTGCATTTGAGTGCGAATAACGAGTAATTTATTGATTTTGCAAAATGGTTTTTCTTGACATGCAACACTTTAGCAAGGTTGGTTATTAAGAGGTTTTCATTTTTATACCTTAAGCACATTATGCTATGCTGTATATTTGCAAAAATTTCGGACACTATTATTGATATAAATGAAAAATAGAACATTTCTATATTTTTTTGTAATCATAGGATTGCTAAGCTGTAATCATTTTACTGCTACGCCACATAGTAAAAAGCAACAATTATTAGAAAGACCATCTGCATTGCTTTGTGATAGAATTGTAGATTTTAGAATAGGAGAAGGTGGTTGGCC